>DATJAQ010000276.1:0-14780 GCA_035516075.1 Terriglobia bacterium
CACCGGTCGTTCCGAGTGAAGATCGGCCGGTCGTGAAGAGCGCGGACTCCCGTGCAGTCGGGCTCCTGAAACAGCAAAACGCCGCCCGGCCGCAGGTGGCTTGCGAGCTTGCGCAGGGCGTTGACCGGATCGGGGTAGTACACCAGTACAAATCGTCCCACAATGCAGTCGAAGGGCTCCGGGAAATGCATCTCAGCCGGATCGCCTTCCATGAACGATACGTTGAGCTGCCGGCGTTGCCTCGCGACCTCCAGCACCTCCGGCATCCGGTCAACGGCCAGCACCGAGCCGTCCGGCCCCACCATCTCCGCAGCCAGGGCGGCCACGGCGCCGGTTCCGGTGCCCACGTCCAACACCCGCATTCCGGGCTCAAGGCCGGCTTCCTGCAAGGCCTGCCGCGTGAACGTTTCGTAGAGCTTCGCCTGCCTGTCCAGCCAGCGGAAGGCGAGCTGAGTCGTCAGAGGATACTTGGTCGAACTTGGACTTGACGGCATTAGGTCCTCCCTTACGGCGAGTCGCGCTCGTGCGGGGCGCATCGTTCCAACTGCCTTCGGGCGCTCCTAGAATCTTAACTTGGCGGCGTACTGGATCTCCCGGGCGTTGAAGACATCCCTCGGACTGAACAGCAACGCGGGCAATGTGAACCCCGCCTGGGACTGCGGTGCGGCATTCGGGCACGCCAGGACGTTGCCGCTGCCGCAGGTTGTATTGAGGTCCTTGATGTTGACGCGGTTGAAGGCGTTGAAGGCGTCGAGGGTCAATTCCAGGTTCACGCTCTCCTTCAGCCTGAAATCACGGCCCAACCTCAAGTCAACGTCACCAAGGCCGGGGCCCGTGTCACTGTTTCTGCCGAGCGGACCGCCGGCGGGGCAGCCCGGCGATCCAGCCGGGTAGCCGGGACGGTCGCTGAGCGGGTTTCCGTCGTTATTCAAGTCTTTGCCGGTGTAGATGGTATATGGCGTACCACTCTGCGCCGTAATCAGCGCGTCGAACTTGAGTCCGCGCAGAGGACGCACGCCGGCGGGCGCCGTGCTCATGAAGGCGAGTACGAAGCGGTGCCGCATGTCCTGGCGCGAAAGCGCCTTCTCCAGCGCCAGGCTGGTCTGGGGAAAATCGCCCAGGTTACTGATCGAGTCCACGTTAGAGATCGTCTTGGAGTACGTGTAGCTGGCGTGCAAACCGAAATGACGGCCATATCGCTTCTCCACCTCCGCTGTGCCGCCGTGGTAGTCCGAAAAACCCGCGTTATAGCTGACGAAAAAGTCGCCGAGCGCCGGATAGCTCAGGCTAAGGGAGTCGATGGGCGTGCCATCAGGCTCGGTTGACCCCGAAAGCGGGGCGTTGAGATTGGGCGACACCGCCAGAAGGTTGGGCGCTCGCACGTAAAGATAGCCTACGTTTAGAACGAGCTCCTTCCCCACCTGCCGGGACACCTGCAAGCTGGCCTGATAGCTGAAGGGGTTGCTCTCCGCGCCATCCTTATTCACGGAGAGGTTCGCCACGCAGGCCGGCAGCGTCTGGGTGAGGCAGGAAGGCTGAGGCACGGCGCCCGTTTCGAGCAGGCTGAGGGCCGCGGCCGTGGGCGCCCCGGCGTCCGGTGACGGAGTCACCGTGGCTTGATCGAAGAGGCCCGGTACAGGGGCGACGCCCGGAAACAGCGCCGCCGCTCCGGGCTGGTTGCCCCGGCTGATGGCCTGAGCCACGTCGAACACCTGGCCCACGCTGCCGGCCACCCGGTCCGTGAAGACTCCGAACCCGGCGCGCACCACCGTCGTGGGTCGGGGCGAATATGCCACACCGACTCGCGGCTGGAGATTGTTGAGATCATTCCGAATCACAAAGGGCCGAGGATAGGTTTCAAAGTCCCAGCGCAACCCGTAGGTGACTGAAAACTGCGGACGCACTCGCCACTGATCTTGAGCGAAAAAGCCGTAGGCATTGTAGGGAAAGTGGAAAAGAGTGGCGTTTTGCCAGGCCGGCGGAACGTCCGACGTCCACGACGTGGCGTAGGCCGGCTGGGAATTGGCGCCGGCCAGAATGGGCCACCAGAAGACCGTCGCCCCATCAACCGGGCTCTTCGAGGCCGGGCTGAACTGGAGCAGGGCGCTCACGCTCGAGAAAATGATCCGCGCCGGAAAGAACAGGTCCCACCTGCTGTCGTCGATCAGCCGATTGAAACTGACGCCCACCTTGAGGGTGTGGCTCCCCACCTGGTCGAGAAGGCTGTCGGAAAGCTGTAGCCGATCCTCGCGATAGGAGTCGAAGTCGCTGTAGGTCTTGCCGATGAGCAACAGGTTGGACACTTCGAGGGCGGGCTCGTGGGTGAGGGGCGCATAATCGAGGCGCCGGCGGGCCCACTGCGCCCAGGCTTCATTCACCACCCGGGGTGAAATGACCACCGTATCGTCCGCCAGCAGCGCCTGGTCGCCCACCGTCGCGTTTCGCGCCGCCGACGACATCACGGAGTCACGGCCACCTCCGCCCGGGAATTTCAGCGTGTCGGCGGCTGTGTAGTTGTAGCGCACCGAGAGGCGATGATGGTCACTCAGGACCTGATCGAGCTTTGCCAGGCCCTGATCGTCGTTGGCGGTCCGGACCTGGTTCAGGGTCTCCGGCGTCAAGCCCGGGAACTGGCTGAGAACACGGTTCACCGCCGCTACCGTGGCGGGCGTGAGAAACTGGGCGAAGTTGTTGGACTCGTCATGGCGTTGGCCTTCGTAGCTGAGAAAGAAGAAGGTGCGGTCTTTCTTCGCTGCGCCCCCTACGGTCGCTCCGAACTGGTTATGTCTCAGTACGTAGGCATCAGGTTGGGCAAGAAGAGGCAACGCGTTGAGCGCGTTATTGCTTCCGAAATAGTAGAGCGACCCGTGGGTGTCGTTCCCGCCGGACTTGGTGACGATGTTGACGAATCCTCCCAAACTCCGTCCGTACTCGGCCAGATAGGTGCTGTTCAGGACGCGGAACTCCTGCGCTGCCTCCTGCGACGGCGTGGCCCGGGGCAGGCCCGTAAAGGTCTGAACGTTGTCGGCGCCATCCACTTGGACCATAGTGTTCAGCTCCGACTGCCCGCCGAAGCTCAGCCGGGGCACGGCGGAGATGCCCACGCCCGAGTCCGGTTCCTTGAACGCGCCCCCGCCCACGTTCTCGCGACCCAGGTGGACTCCCGTATCGAGCTTCACAAAATCCACGAAGTTGCGTCCGAAATTCGGGAGCGACTGGATTTCAGGCAGACCCACAACGTCCGTCATGCCTGCCTCGGAGGTCTCGATCAGCGGCCGGTCCGCCACCATGATCTCCTGCCCGACACCGCCCACGGTCATCCCAAGATCCATCACTGCTTTTTCGGCCACCGCCAGGCCGACTGAACTCTGCACGTAGGTCTTAAAGCCCTGCTTGACGGCGCGCAGTTCGTAGCCGCCCGGTTTTAGGTCGAGCACGCTGTACCGTCCGTCGTTGTCCGTGACCGTCTTTCGGGTAACGCCCGTCGCCAGATTCTCGAGTTGAATCGCCACCCCGGGCATCACCCGGTCCTGTTGATCCGTCACCACGCCCGACACCGAACCGGCGGTCGATTGTCCCCCCGCCATCCGGGAAACTGTGAGGACTAGAACGAAAAGAGTCAGCGTTCTTACGGCGCGGTTGCTCACTATGGCTCTCCCCTTCAGTCGGAAGTGTGCCGTAGAATCGATCGAGCTTGCGCGAGCCCGGCTTAACCACCGACTCCCGGACCCGGAACTTGCCGTGCAGGGATTGTAGCTCAGGACCCGTAATTTGTCGCGGCGCCGCTTCATCGCAGAAGCCAGCGGTGAGTAAGCCCTTGCCGCGGATCCAAGAAGGTGGAGAGGGACCTACCTTTCACACCTACTGAATCTTGCAGTAGTCAATAAGGTCGTTTGCCACCTTCTCGGCGCCATCCAAAGTCTCAGGGAGTGAGTGGCCGGCGTCGGCCACGCAGTCGATACTCTTTTTGGTGGTAATCAGATTTTCCCAGGCGGTCCCCTGCGGCACCGCCGCGGTGAAATCCTTGCCGCCGAACACCACGTGCACGTCGGTGGCGGGATAGTCATAAGACGCCGTCCAAGAGTCGATGCTGTCGTGGAAGAACTGTCCCTTGTGGGCGGTGCTGTGGCTCAGCACGGCGCTGGAGCACCAGGTGTTGCCGTAGGCGGGGTCGATGAATCGCTGTGCATTCCCCGTGCCGTAACACCAGCTCAACAGCCCCTCGCTGCAGGGCGTGGATTGAACCGGCTGGTTGCAGATGCAGCCGTTGTCTACCCGCGAAAACACCGGACCGCTGGTGGCCTCGACCATCGCGAAGATGGTGCCCATACCGTACTCGGCCAGGGCATAGCCGATCGCGCCCGCGCCCCCACTGTTGCCGGTGGGGCAGAAGGGTGCCGTGGTTCCTCCCTGATGAAGGTTGGTGTAAATCCACTGGTTGGCCGTGGCGTACCGGCAGGCCAGGTTGAGCGGTCCGCCCGGCCCCGTCAGCCAGCCCGCCGTGCTGTGATCGAACGCGATCTCAACGGCCGTGTATCCGGCGCCAACCACGTCTTCGATGGCCGTACCGCCATAAGTGAAGGTGGTGTCGTAAAATCCGATGTCCCCGCCTCCCGTGGCGAAGGTGACGGTGCCGAGGGGCATCCCGGAAGCGGCAATAACCTTTAGCGAAGCGCGGATCGGTGCGATACCCTCAGCCGGACAGTCGATGGTGAGGCTGTAGCAGGCGGTGGCCGTCAGGCCGCCCGGCTGGCACACCACCTGAATACCCGTGGCTGTTCCAATCGGCAGTGGGTTCCCCGATGCCACCATTGGCCTGCCCGAAGGCATGGTTGCAAGAACCAATAAAAGAGGGAGCGCAAGATATGGAGTGTAAAATCGGGTTCTCATAAATCCTCCACAGTTGGAAACGGACCCCGCGCGGTGACTACCCCAACCCGAGGGGTCCGTTCCTTCGCTGCGTCGAGCCTACTTGCCCAGGCTTTTCGCTGACCCAGTTACGGTGGCAGGGCCGAGTGCGGTGGCCGTCACGATGAACTGGACCTCGCTGCCGTCCTGGGTGATCACGAGATTCTCCGTTGTTCCCGAGCTCGAGGAGAACGATCCCGTGCAGTCCGAATTGACGGTGTAAGTAGCCGTGAAGGTGGAAGGGATAATGGTGCCATCCAAGGAGATGGTCCCGGTACCGGTGATGTTCCCGTGTCCGTCCGATGTCACGCTGTCGAGCGCCGCGAAGGGCTCGCCATTCACGGTTCCGGTGAGGGTTGCACCGTAGCTGCCGCTCAGCGTTCGGTTCGAGCAGCCCTTGTCCCCGGCCCGGGCGGTCGAAGTCATGGCCAGCATAATTAGGCTGGCCAAAAAAGGTGTCGCTATCGCCGATTTCACGTTGGATCTCATGACTATCCTCCGGTTTGAATTGTTGTACGCCGCCGACCTTGCTGCAGTGGTGTTCGTAAAACCCCTTTTTGATAACACGCGTTTTCCAACGATCAAGCACGATTGATATACGAATGCTGCTATTTATAGGCGGATTCTGCTGTGTTTCAAGCGGTCACACGCTACCCGTGTTCGGTTCCCGTATATGGAGAGTCGGTTGTAGTTTGCCCGTAGGTGGCGCTGTTGGCCCGACGATGCCGCAAGGGGGTCGCTCCATAGCGCGCTCGAAAATCCCTGATAAACCGGCTCGGGTCCAGGCCTACTTGCGCCGCAACCACCTTCACACTCAGGGACGGGTCTTCCAAGAGGTCCTTGGCCCTCTGCAGACGGATGCTCTTCAGATGTTGAGCCGGAGCGACGCCGGTTTGAGTCTTAAACAGGTGCGAAAGCCGCGAGGCGGAAATCCCGATGAATTGCGCGAGTTCAGGAAGCCGCAGCGGCCGGTGAAGGTTACGCCGCATCAACGTTTCCAGCCCGCGCACTCGCGGATCGGCGCGGCTCGCCAGCGCAGGCCACGGCGGCAGCGACGGTGCCGGACTTGGACCTTGCGTCGGAGCTCCCTTGCTCTTAACTGAGAAAATGCCGTTTACGCCCCGCACATTCGGCCCTGAGGTAGAAGTTTGATTGCCGGCCGATTCACCGCGCCGGCGGACAACTGAGTCAGGCAAAATTGCGATGCTCACGGTGGTCCCCCTTTCTCACCCTCGGCTAAGCGGTTCTTGCTTGTCGGGTTGCACGCCGTGCAATTTCTGCGCGGTATTGCTTGAGGTCTTCAGTACTCCCGCAGGTTCGGGCTGGTACCTGGGCTTCAAGCCACTTTGACCACGGCATCCTGTCTGGAGTCTGCGTTAACGGGGCGCGCGACGGAATAGGTCTTCCTTTCGAGGGCTTCGATAAAGTCCTCTTCCGCCGGCCCCCGTCCGGCGAAAGAGCGAAGCACCCGGCCCGCCAGCAAACCGAAAAGAAACGATCCCGCCACCCACGCCCCCATCACGACCATAATCTTCATGCCAGCCTCCTTTTTTTAGGGGGGGCGCCGGTGCTCTGAGCGCCCCGATTCAGCTTGTGGGCCTACTTTTAATCGAGCCTTGACAGGGGTCAATGGACGCCGGCTGAACTAGTTCCGGAATAGTGCTGAACCGCTAATCTACTGACAGGTCGAGAGTTGTGGCATCACGCGGGAGGCCGGCCGGGGCGGGTTCAGGCCGCTGAACCGGCCGCGCCGGCGGTAAGGGTCAGGCACGCCTGGGCAGATGAAGCGGCAGGAGGGCGTTTTCAGGCGCGCAGGCGGGATCAAGCAATGACAGTTGCCGGGCACTCGCGTCTAATGATAGACTCCCGCCAGATTTGGTGTGGTCTGTCAATGTCTGAAGCCAGTTCCAGGGCACGGCCGGTTCGCTTTGGTGCATTCGAGCTTGATCTGCGCTCGCGCGAGCTCCGCAAGCAAGGCTCGAAAATCACCCTGCAGGATCAACCGTTTCAGGTTCTGGCCTTGCTCATCGAGCGCGCGGGCGAGGTGGTAGCGCGCGAGGATCTGCGGGGCAAGCTTTGGCCCGCCGACACCTTTGTTGATTTTGAGGACGGGCTGAACACGGCGGTGAAAAAGATTCGCACCGCGCTCGGCGACTCGGCTGACAACCCGCAGTTCGTCGAGACCCTGCCGCGGCGGGGCTACCGCTTTATTGCGCCGGTGGAACACGCGGCAACGCGAACGGGGCGCGACGAGGGTGGCGAAGTTGCCGCGGTGGCGCCGGCGCGCGCTGCGGGACAAAGCTCAATTTCTTCCGTGGCAGTACTACCGCTCCTCAACCTCTCCGGCGATCCCGCCCAGGAGTATTTCGCGGACGGAATGACGGAGGCCCTCACCACGAACCTGGCGCAAATCCGGGCGCTGCGCGTGATCTCGCGCACCTCGGCCATGAAGTACAAGCACACCAGCAAATCGATGCCCGAGATCGGCCGCGAGCTGAACGTGGAAGGCGTGGTGGAGGGCGCGGTGAGCCGCTCCCACGACCACGTTCGCGTCACCGCCCAACTCATCCACGCCCCCGCCGACGCCCACCTTTGGGCCAAGACCTACGAGCGCGAAATACACGACGTGCTTTTCCTTCAGAGCGAAGTGGCGCTGGCCATTGCCACCGAGGTGCACATCCGCCTGAGCTCCACGGAGAGAGCCCGGCTCTCGACCTCGCGGAGCGTGAAACCCGAGGCGCTCGAAGCCTATCTGATGGGCCGCTACTTCTGGAGCCGGAGAACCGAGGAGGCCCTCACCCGGGCCATCGATTACTTCCAGCAGGCGATTCAAGAGGATCCCGACTACGCCCAGGCCTACGCTGGCCTCGCAGACTGCTATACCATGCTCGCCTGGAATTCGATGCGTCCGCCCAAGGAGGCTCTGCCCAAGGGCAAGGCGGCGGCCCTGACGGCCCTGGGTCTTGACGAGCATCTGGCCGAAGCGCACTCCTCGCTCGCCGTCACCCTCATGTTTCACGACTGGGATTGGGAGGGCGCGGAGGGCGAGTTCAAACGCTCGATCGAGCTTAATCCCAGCTATGGCGTGGCGCGGCCCTGGTACGCCTTCGAATTGGCTGCCTTGGGCCGCCACGTGGAAGCGGGGGTGGAGTGCCAGCGCGCCTTGCGCATCGATCCTCTCTCCCTGCCCATCCTGGCCAGTTCGGCGTTCGTCTTCTACCTGGCGCGGCAGTACGATCATTCCCTCGATCTGAGCAGGAGAATGCTCGAAATGGATCCAACCGGTTTCTATCAAGCCTACTTTGTGCTGGGGACCGCTTACGAACCCAAGGGCATGTGGGATCAGGCTCTCCGGGCTTTCGAATCGGCCGTGGCCATCTCGAATCGCAACCCGCACATGCTGGCGGGCCTGGGCCATGCCCGGGCGGCCTCCGGCCAGACCGCCGGCGCCCGCGAGGTGCTTGACGAGCTGCGCGAGCGCGCGGCCCGGCAGTACATCGCGCCGTTCAACCTGGCGATGGTCTACGCCGGGCTCGGCCTGAAGGAGGAGGCTCTCGACTGGCTGGAGCGGGCTTACGAGGACCGTTCCATCTGGATGATCTTCGTCGATGCTTTTCCCCTCTTCGATCGCCTTCGCCCGGAGCCCAGATTCCAGTCCCTGACCCGCCGCATGGGGTTCCCGCCCTAATGACGATCGATCTCCCGGCCGCCACCTGCCGCGGGCGAGAGTCTCGGCCCAGGCGCCAGGAGTGTCCAATAATCGTACACTTTTAAGGTTTTGAATCGGCGGGCGTTTTCGCAACTTGCGTGCTGATTCTATGGGACTTACTTCGTAATAGGGCGGTTTTTCCCACGGCAATCGGGACGCGTGGGCGTGTTGAAATTGCCGCTGCCGGCCAGCCTGGGGCCTACTTGCGCGGGGGCTGGGCGGGGCGCATCTCGATGCGGCTGGCCAGGGCGCGGGCGGGGAAGCGGTAGAGGTCGATGAGCGCCTTGGCCACGTCCTCGCCGGTGAGCTTCCAGGGGGCGCGCGGCTTGGCGCCGGGGTCGGCGGCGAAGTCGGTGTCGACGCTGCCCGGCATCAGGTAGCTCACGCGGATGCCGTCGTAGCGCACTTCTTGCATCAGGGCTTCGCTGAAGCCGTTGAGGCCGAACTTGGAGGCGTTGTAGGCCGCGCCGCCGGGGAAGGCGTTGACGCCAGCCAGGCTTGAGATGTTGAAGATGTAGCCGCCGCCGCGCTGCCGCATGAGCGGGATGGCTTCGTGCGAGCAGTAGAACACCGCGGACAGGTTGGTGTGGAGCGTCTCGTCCCACTCTGCGGGGGTGAGCTTGTCAACCGGCTTCAGAATGCCGACGCCGGCGTTGTTCACGAGGATGTCGAGCCCGCCGAAGCGCTCGGCGGCTTGGTGAATGAAGCGGCGGCAGTCGGGGTGCCGGCGCACGTCAGCGAGCGTGCCGTCCACGCGGCCTTCGGCGGGAGTCTCGAGCGCGCCCAGCGCGCCGCGCAGGCTGGCTTCGCTACGGCCGCAGATGAACACCCGCGCGCCTTCGGCGAGCAGCGCCTCAGCAATGCTGTAGCCGATGCCACGCGTGCCTCCGGTGACGGCGGCCACCTTGTCAGTAAGATCGGTCGGCATTCCCCCCCCCCCCCGCGCCGCGGCAATCTGGCTGCGCCGCCGCTGCTGCTTCCATTCTAATATGCCGGGCTTTACGGCGTCGCACCCATCCCCGCCTGCTGAAAGTACCGCTCGACGCGGCGCAGATCGTCCTCTGTGTCGACACCGATCGTGTCTGCGCCCGTTTCCAGCACCGCGATGGGGATGCCATTCTCCAGGAAGCGCAACTGCTCAAGACCTTCGCTCTGTTCCAGCGGAGAAGGCGCCAGCGAATGAAACTGCCGCAGGGCGGCGGGCGTGTAGGCGTAAAAGCCCAGATGCTTGTAGTACCGCACGCGGCCTGAGTTTTCCCGATGATGAGGGATGGCGGCGCGCGAGAAGTAGAGCGCCCATCCGCGGGAGTCTGTCACCACCTTGACATTGTCCGGGTCTGTGGCTGCTTCCTCGGTGATCGCTACTCTCAAAGTGGAAACCTGCGCCATCTCCGAACCCGGCGAGGGCGAGGCATAGCTGGAGCCGCTCGGGTCCGGCGGCCGTTCCACGGGGTCTGCAATGCTTCCCGGCCTGACGAACGGTCTCACCAACAGGTCGATGTGATGGGCGGTCACCATCGGCTCGTCGCCCTGAATGTTGACGTAAAGATCTGCTGCTCGGCCATTCGCCGACTCCCGCTGCATCACCTCGATTAGCCGGTCGGTTCCGGACAAGTGCTGCCTCGATGTCGAAAGCGCAGGGATACCATGATCGGCGCAATATCTCAGGATCTGGTCGGAATCCGTCGCCACCACGAGCCGGTTCAGTAGTGTGCTGGTGCAAGAGCGCTCATACACCCAGTGAATCATCGGCCGAGCACAAATGGGCAGTAGGGGCTTGCCCGGCAGGCGCTGAGACTGCATGCGCGCGGGGATCACTCCACAGATGACGAGACTCCGCGCCTGACGAAGCGAGAGCACGGGTTTCATCAAGCCAGCTTAACCCGGCGGTAGTGAGTGCAACAAGGACTGGACGATCGCATTGTTCGAGCAAGTCCGTCACTGGGTGGCTTCAGCGTGCTCACCGACTCGCCATAACCTCGATCTGCAAAAGTGTCAAAATCTTTAACACAGTTGCGCGGAAGTGTGCCCACCGCGAGATTTCAACAGCGTATTTTATTGATTCTACAGGCAAAAATAATCGTTGCCGTCGTTCTCGGCAGTCCCCACTGTCTCATTTCGTGATGTTACTGTCTAGTTATGTTTAATCGAAATGAACTGGCACCTGAGCATTCTGGCGGCGTTGGAGTGAGGTTTGAGTCGGCGGAAAGCGAACTGGGCCAACGGGAAGCCGGGCTCATGCACCGGGTGAGCGGCATGGTAAAGATCTATGTTATTGATAATGCAGGAGATGACAGCGAACCGGCGCCGGTTTCGCCCGACTTTTTGGCGGCCCTGACGGCGAATGAGTCGGGAGGCGATCCGGAGGCGAAACGCTTCGAGCCGGGGGTCTACCGTCACCTTAAGGACTTGGCCGAGGGCCGCTCGGCCGCGTTCGGAAGAATCTCCAAGCCTTTGCTTGACAATGGGATAGCTGGCTATCAGGGGACCGCCCAGGCGCCGGCTAGCGCCGCGGTTCCCGCCCCGCCCGCCAAGGCCGCCGATTACCACGCCGCGCACCTCACCGCTGCCTTTGCTGCGGAGCGCGCTCCGGCCATCGCCGCCTTGCGCGACAACGTCCTTCGCGCCTTGGCCACCTCCTGGGGACTGACGCAGATCATGGGCTATCACATGCTCGGCCGCCGGGAGCGCGTCGAGATGTTGCGCCAGCCGGCTTTTCACTACGCCCGCGCCGTGGAGCTGGTAAAGGAGTTCGCGGCTCGTTTCCACCTCGACCCGCAGCGCGACTTCGAGGCGCTCTTCCGCTGCTGGAACACGGGCCGGCCGGACGGCCGCACCTTCGACCCGGGTTACGTCGAGAAGGGTCTGCGCCGCGCCGCCCTCGCCCGCCAGATCCGGGAGGCTGCCGTGGCCGCGCCCGGCGGCGAGCTCCAGGCGGCTCCGGCGGCCAGGGCTTAGCCGGGCGATCTCGAACTCGAGATTACGGATTCGAGATTCGACATTTGAGCTTGGACATTCGAAACGCGGGTGCGAAACCAGTGACGAAGGTGAGGCATGGTGCCGCAAGACTTGGAACGTTACATCGTGCTGTGGGGTCCGGGAATCCTGATCCTGATCGTCTTCGCTTATGGATTTCTGCGCCTCGCCTATCACTGGATCGACCGCACCATGGACGTGAAGCGCCGGCAGACGGAGAGCGCCTTCGACATCGCGCGCGACTACGTCTCGCAACTGGCCGGGGCCTCGAAAACGCAGGCGGACGCGCTGTCGCGCCTGGCCAGTGCGGTGGAGCACCGCGATTCGCTCGAGAGCTACGAGCACCAGGAGATGCTGATCGCGCTCAAGGCCCTGCACCGCAACGTAGACGACCTGCTCACGCAGTCGCGGGCGGACGAAAGGGTGGCGGGGTAACGGCCCCGGCAGGTTGCGTCGCGCGGCCGTCGCCGCCCGGCCCGTGGCGGTGGCGCCATTTGCGGTCTCGCGGAGCGGAGTGAGCAGGTGAGAATCGAAGCACAGCAGGCGCCGCCGGCGGCAGAGGGAATGATTACGGGCATGAGCACATCGCTGCGCCAGAAGGAACTGATCCGGGGAAAGATTCTCTACTACCTGAAACTGATCTATCCCCAAACGGCCACCCTGCCGCTATTGCAGGCGGAACTGGATTACTTCGGCTATCCCATTCCGCTCGAGGAACTCAGCTTTCACATCGCCTACCTTTGCGAGAAGGGGCTGATCGACCTCGAAGAAGTGCGCGGGCCCTACTCGCCGCGCAACATCAGCATGGTGAAGATCACCGCGCGCGGCATCGATTTTCTCGACGGCCGCCTGCCGAACGACGAGGGCATCTACCTCGAGCCCAAGGCGCGAGAGACATGAGCATCCGTCCGGGTGGACGAGGCCGAGGGAGCCTTCAACCGATGCGTTGACTCCTTGAATCGATGAGTCAATCAGCGGCGGACGGCGGCGGAACGGGTGGCAGGAAAGGACAACCAGCATGAGCGCACTCACGGATGAAGTGAAGCACGAAGCCGAACGCGGGCTGATCGTGAAGGTTCTGGTGGACTGGAACATGGAGTATATGCCTCTCCACGAGCTCCGCATCCAGTTGACGCGCCGCCTCGGCTACCGCCTCGCCGACGAAACGATGCAGCTCCACCTCAACTATCTCGCCCAGGGGGGCTACGCCGAAGTGAAGCTGTTGCGCGCCGGCCGGGCAGACCTGGAACTCACCGCCGTGCGAGCCACCGCGCAAGCCGTGGACCTCCTCGAAGGGCGGGTGGCGCCGAACGCGGGTATAGGGCTTTAGTCTTTTCGCCGGCTGGCGGGCAGCGTGGCCGCCTCCGGGCTCGGGTTTTGCAGTGAACTCACAAAAGGAGCTAGCAATGCCAAAGTACAAAATCAGGATCGTCTCCGATCCGACGCCTCAAATCAATCTCCCGGCCGGGGCCAGCCTTACGCTTCAGGCCTTCGCCTACGACGACAGCGGGAACCCGATTCCGGTGGACAACAACCAGGTGACCTGGGCCAGCAACCTGGCTACCGCCGTCAGCCTTTCGGCGTCCGACGCGCCCGACACCACCAGCTGCCGGGTGTCGGCCGTTGCGCCCGGAACCTCGGTGGTGGGCGCCCAGGCCCGGATCGGCGGCCAGCCGTACGGGCAAAACGTCACCGTGTCGGTTTCTTAGAACGGCCGCGCCATTCGCCGGGGCCGGGCGGCCTCAGGCCGGTTCCGGCGTTCGGCCCTGGAACGTGCTTCACCCGAGGTGTTCAGGAAGAACCGATGACGGACGAGCTTGGCGGACATGTGGCAGATTCGGTGGCGGATTCGAGGGCAGAGCGGGCTCCGGCGGCGGACCGCTCGGCAGAGCCGGGCGCAAATCTCGCGTCGCACACGGTGCCCCTCGCCACGCCCGAGCAGGCCGCACTCAAGACGATGAATCCGTGGATTCTGCTCAAGGTGAAAGCGCTCGGCGAGCTGGTGCCGGCGGCGGGCATCGAGCTCGAACAGTTGATCGACCAGCTACGCGAGCCGCACAAAATCGCCGACTATCTGTTGCGGGAGCACGGGGTGCGGCTCTCCGATCTCGAAGTGGAGCGCTACAGCGGATGGCTGCCGCACATCCGCCGCGATGCCTTGCGCAAGGCTGAAGAGGAATCGGAACGCAACGTTCAAGAGGTCAGAACGAGGAGACGCCGGCAATGAGGTGGCCAGGACCTAGGAAAAGGCGGGAAGCCCGGCCGCAGGGCACCGGCGCTGCTCCCCCTCCGGAATCGGCGGATGCGCAGCAGGGGGCAAAGATGGAGACGCAGCCGGGAGCTGAGGCGGACTTCAACGAGGCCCTGAAGGGCGCACCGGGCTTCAAATATACCTCCGAGGACCCCATGCACGGGAAGATCGTCCTCAAACTGAAAGATAGGGTGCGTGAACTCTTTCAAGCGGCGGTCGAGAACCCCGATTCCGACGCCAATGAGATTGTCCAGATTCTGCTGCTGAACCAGGTGACCAACATGCAGGCCGAGTCGTACCAAAGGGACCCCAGGCTGGTCCTTACCGAGGAACGCCAGCGGGGCAGTCAACACAAAAGGCAGCTCGAGCACGATCAGCGTGACAAGCGGCGCCTGGATGCGCTCCTTGCCAAGACCAGGAAGGAAACCGTGCGCCTCAACAAACAAATCGAGAAGCTCGACCAGGAGCTCCAGGCGGGAAAGATGAAGCTGGAACAGGCCAAAGGCGTAATGAACGAAGCCGCCGCGGCGCAAGCGAGCGGCCGGCCCATGGACCCGCAGGAGGTCTACCGGAAGATTTTCGAGATCGTGGGACTGCAAGAGCCGGTGAGGGAAGAGCGGATGGCGAGTGTGCAGTAGGCAGAAGGCAGAGGCCGGGATGGGTTAATTGATTCAAGGAATCATTGAGCCGGCAAGTCAATTCAGGACGGGCGCAGTAGCTATGAGAGGAAAGAGCGACAAATCGCGCGGGCAGCGGCTGAAGCCGCCTCAAGGTTTTGAGGACGATCCGGAAAGGCAGAGCCTTTCCGCACAGCAAAGCGGCGGAGCCGCAGGCCCAGGCGGTAGGGGCGCGGCCCCAGGGGGCAGAGCCGCAGCCACCCGGGGCGGGGAGTAGGAATGGGCAGTGGCCAGGGGCGGTCACGAAATTGACTCATTG
>DATJAQ010000277.1:0-6112 GCA_035516075.1 Terriglobia bacterium
ATGCTCCAAATCCTCAGCGTCACCATCTTCGAAAAAACCCCGATTTCACAGGGGCTTTTCGAGTTCGAGGACAACCTCGCCGAAACCGAACGCGCTATCCAACTGCCGCTATTCAACTTATAGTTGGACAGCCCTGACTCCCTATTCGCAACTCGCCCCTAGATCCGCGGCAGCACGATGCCCTGCTGGGACTGGTATTTCCCCTTCTTGTCCCGGTACGAAACCTCGCAGAGTTCGTCGGCGGCGAAGAAGACAATCTGGCAGAGGCCTTCATTCGAGTAAACGCGCGCAGGCAGTGGCGTGGTGTTCGAGATTTCGAGGGTCACGAAGCCTTCCCACTCCGGTTCGAGCGGCGTGACGTTCACGATGATACCGCAGCGGGCGTAGGTGGACTTGCCCACGCAGATCGTGAGCACGTCGCGCGGAATCTTGAAGTACTCCACCGATCGCGCCAGGGCAAACGAGTTGGGCGGCACAATGCAGACTTCCCCTTTGAACTCCACCAGCGAGCGCGCGTCAAAGTGCTTCGGGTCGACGATCGTGGTGTTGACGTTGGTGAAGATCTTGAACTCGTCGGCCACGCGCAGGTCGTAGCCGTAGGAGGAAACTCCGTAGGAAATCACACCCTCGCGCACCTGGCTGTCCGCAAAGGGACGAATCATGTCGTGCTCCTGAGACATTCTCCGGATCCAGTGATCGTTCTTTACCGCCATCGGCCGCACCTCACAAGGGAATAAGCATTGCACAAGCCACCGGATTTCGGGCCCGGCTCAAACCCTCTTACTCTCGACAGTCGCTCGCAGGCTGTCAACTAAAATCGCTTCCCGCGGCCGCAAGCGGCGGAGCGGAGGACGCCGCCACCGGCACCGGCCGCATCCCATCGGCGCCGGCGCGAAGGCATGCGTGCTATATTAACGATTCGCGCGGTGAGCGACTGGAGGGCTCGATGGGGGTCGAGCGAGTCCGCCGCGACGGGGTCGCCGGTCCCCGGACGCGAGCTTGGCTCACGCAATTGTTGTGGGTCCCCCATTCGGCACCCTCCTCACAGGGCCCCCTGGCTCGGCCAAAGCCACGGTTGCGAGGTCATCATGGACAGTAGTCATGTGCCTTTGCGGACAACAGCACCCTCCAACGGTAACGGTTCGGCAGCGGGCGGGCCCGTGGATGGCGGAAAAGTGATCGTCCTGACCGCTCCCCTCACCGAAACTATCGATCATGCAGGCTACTTCATCCAGATGGCGATGGCCTCGCTCCCTATCTGGATGGAGTTTGTGGTGAATAACAAGTACCCCGCGTGGCGCAATGTCGACCGCCATGACGACGGTTCCGCGCGCTATGTGCCGGCTGGAACGCGGCTGGTGGAAGCCTCGATCGAGCGCATCTTCCCCCGCGACGACATCGTGGCCTGCTACCCGGACGACGTGGACCGATTCATCGGTCCTCGAACACGCGTGGTGGCCGTTTCCACCCACAACCCGTTGGGCGTCACCTTCGCCGCCGGCGTCTACACCTCAATCTTCGGCACCTCGCGCGAGCCCATTAACTCGCACTACGCGAAAGCGCTCTTCGCCCGCATCAAGGCGAGCCCGTATCGGTCCAATTTCCGCGTGATTGTAGGTGGCTCGGGCGGCTGGCAGATCATCCAGACCAACAGCTTCGAAAACCTCAGCGTGGACTGCGTGGTGGAGGGCCGCAGCGAATCTCAGGAGGTGCTCGACCTGTTTCACAAGGCGGTTCGCGGCGACGAATTGCCGCGCGAACTTACCGTAACTCATCCCGCCACCCGCGACGGAATCCTGGTGCCCGAGCGCCGCACCACCTTTGGGGTGGTGGAGATGACCACCGGCTGCGGCCGCCGCTGCCAGTTCTGCGTGCCCGACCTGAACCCCCAACTCGACGTGCCGAAGGACAGAATCATGGCGGCCGTGCGGGCGAACGTGCGCGAGGGTAACCGCCAGATCTCGCTCGCCACCGAAGACATGTTCATCTGGGGGCAGGTGCGGACCGGTACGCCGTTCTTTTTCCCCAATCGCGAAGCGCTCCTCGACCTCTACTCCGGCATCGTCAATACGCCCGGCGTCGATCACCATGTGCTGAGCCACGCCACCATGGCTCCGTTTGTGGTTGACCCGCTGCTGATCAAGAAGCTCGCGGAACTCCTGCTGCCGAAGAGCCCCGTCAAGCTGCCGCGGCTGAGCAGCCATCCCGAGAAGCGCGTGCTCTCCCCCCTGATCGGCCTCGAAACGGGCTCGGTGCGCATGGCGAAGAAAATCATGCCGAGCAAAGGGGTGCCGTTCTCGATCGACGACTGGCCGAGCGTGGTGCTGGAAGGGTTGCGCGTCGCCAACGCGAACAACTGGTTTCCGGTGATGACCCTGATGGTGGGCGCCCCGGACGAGACCGATCAGGACTCGATGGCCACCCTCGACCTTATCTATGAGATGGAGCGGCGGGGCCTTTTCGCAATTCTCGTGCCTTCCATCTTCACGCCGTTGCACGACACGCGCATGGAAAAGGCGAAGGGCGTTACCGAAACCCGCAAGCTGACGCCGTTGCAATGGCAGGTGATGATGAAGTGCTGGAAGATTAACCTGCGGCCGGGGCAGTACAGTTGGTGGGGCCCCACAGCGTGGCGGGTGGGCTCGATCGGCATGTGGCTTTACAAACTTCGGCGGGCCAACGGCCCGAACTTCACCTGGCCGCTCTTCATGTTTTCGGGAGCCTTCTCGGAGCAGCGCCTGGCGAAGATGGGCAAGATCTACGTTGGGAAACCGCTCAAGACGAAGTCCCGAAAGGAACTGATCGCTTCGCTGCGCTCGAACTACTTGCAATACCTCCGCTCCGACAACGGCGATCTGCCGGAGGGCTACACGCCGCCCCCGCAACCCATTGCCCGGACCGCAGAAGAGCTTCGCGTGGTCGCCTGACATCGCTGACCTCGCAAGGCGCGGCACCGGTCACCTCGCCCGCCTCTGAGCGCCCGCTCACTTTACTCCGCCCTCGGGGAGTCGAAGCAGAAACTTAGTCCCTTCTTCGAGATGCGCGCTCTGCGCCGCAAACACCAGCAAGCCGCGCCCGAAGCAGTTCCTTAGCCGGAACACCGTGGCCGGGTGCCACCGGCCGTCGGACGTCTCAAACTCAACCGAGGCGCCGTCATTGTTTCTCAGCCATTCGCCCAGATGTTCGCGGTCCGGTAAGCCTGCCTGGTGAAACAGCACGGCCGTAACTTTCACGGCAGCCGCTTCTTTGGCCTCCATCACCTTGCAGGCGAGAGACTCGGACGGCAGGGTGGCGCCGCGGCGCACGGCCTGAGCGGCCGCGCCGAGAGCGTTCAGCGCCATGACCCAAGTGGCGGCCAACGCAACGATTTCCGGGCCGATCCTTCGCATGCCAATCCTCCTCTTTGCTGCCACGCTCAGGCGTGGGCAGGGCGTTGGGTCATTCGCGCCTGGCGGCCAGCCGGAGCAACAGCCGCGCGAGGCGGCGTGGATTATGCCGGGCCACATGGTCTTCCTCGACGAGCGGCGCTACCACCGGCCTCACGCCGAGCGAGCGCACCGCATTCAGGTCGTTGACCACCGGCACGCCGCCCTCCGCGGCGTAGCGTTTCAACAGCCCCGGCGAGAGCTTCTGGTTGTTGAGCACTACCGTATCGAAGAGATTACGTCCGGAGGCATGCTCGCGAAGGGCGCGCAGATGGTCCGACGCGGCGTAGCCCCGCGTCTCCCCTGGCTGAGTCATGAGATTCGCCACCAGCACCGTGACCGCGCGGGCCCGCGCCAGGCAATCGGGCACGCCGCGCACCAGCAGATTGGGGATGAGCGAAGTGTAAAGCGACCCGGGCCCCAGCGTAATGAGGTCGGCCTGATCGATGGCCGCCAGGGCCTCGGGCAGCGCCCGCGCGCCGCGGGGCACAAGCTCCAGGCGGACGATGGGCACGGACGTTCGGTTCACCGGGGCTTCGCCGCGCACCACGCGGCCGTCGGCCAGGCGCGCCCGGAGGCGGACATCCGACAGCGTGGAGGGGAAAATTTCGCCGCGCACCGCCAGCACTTCGCTCGAGACGCGAACGGCCTTGGCGAAATCGCGGGTAAGGTGGGTGAGCGCGGCCAGAAAGAGGTTGCCGAAGCTATGACCGGCCAAGCCTCGTCCGCCGGTAAAACGATAGCTGAATAGGCGGGTGAGGAGCTGCTCGTCTTCGGCCAGCGCCACCAGGCAGTTGCGAATATCGCCGGGCGGCAGCATGCCGAAATCGCGCCGCAGTCGCCCCGAACTGCCGCCTTCGTCCGTGACCGTGACAATGGCGGTCAGGCGGCTGATGGATGGCAGGCGCTCGGCCGGCGCAGCCGTCCGAGCCACGTGGGGCTTGAGCCCGCGCAACAGAGTCGCGAGGCCCGTCCCCCCGCCAATCGCCACCACGTGCATGGGGGATCTCCGGCCTCCACTGCTGTGCCCCGGCCCACTTGCGCCTCGCTACGCCGACCGCCGCGCTGAGGAGTACTGCTGGCTGACCAGGCTGACAAATCTGGGGTGGCCCGCCAGTTGCTGAAAGTCGGCATCCCGCCGCGCCTGGAAGCGGTTCTGAGGGCGCAGATCGATGGCTGCCTCGAGGTGCTCCAGCGCCTCTTCGGACTCTCCCTTCAGCGCGTAAGCGGCGGCCAGGGCGTAACGGATCTCCTCGCGCTTCGGGTCGAGCTTCTGAGCTTTGCTAAGGTGCTCCACCGCGCGATCGAGTTCGCGCGCGTTCAGCTCTGCCACGCCCAGCACGTGGAAGTCACCCGCCGTCTTAGGAGCCGGGGCGTTGGCTCCCAAGCGCTCGCTGCAGGCGCGGGAGTGCACGCGAGCCCGATCTGCAATCTCGGCGGGAGCAGTGGTCACCAGCTTTTGGAAGATCTCGCGCGCTTTACGGTAGTTCTGGCGCTGTTCGAACTGCAGCCCCGCCTCGAAGTTGCGGACGGCGGCGGCGTGCTTTTCGTCGATCGGCATCTGCGGCGCCGCCGCGCGGCGACCGGCCACCTGGACGGTTGCTAAACGCTTACCTGGCAATGACTTGGTTGCTGAAGCTGAATGATGATTTCCGTTCTCGTTGACGACGCTTCCCGACAAGGGGCCCCGCTTCGCCACCGGGGGACGGGCGGCGCTGCCCGAGTTCCTTTTAAGTCGTTTTGTTGTCATAGTTTATGGGCCCGCGGGGTTCTCCTTTTCGTCCCCTTTCGTGGCCCGCAACTCCCGTCCTTTTTAGCACTTAGCGTCTCCTTTGTCAACCCCTCCGCATTGGACGGTTCCGGCCGCCGCCCGAGATGTATCCGTGGTCCCTTGCCGACGAGCCTGGCCCCCAGTGGGTCCGCGCCCTGTGGCGTCGGCGCTGCGACATTGTAAACACGTAAATTATTGATTCCATGACACATCGTGGCTTTGATCGACACTGCCGGCGAGTGTGTGGGCGCGGCGGAGGCACGAAGCACCATTTGTTGAACTGCGTTGATTCCAAAGCACATTCCGGCTTCGCTCAGGGGCACCTCGCGAGCGCCCAGGCTCTTCGGACTGCGCTGCTTGCCTCCAACTCATCTGGCCTCAAACCTCGGGTCTCGGACACCAGAATTGTCTACCAGCACTGTACATTCGCGGCCAATTCCTTGACGGCAGCTCATTCCTTACCAATTCGGTCGTTTCGAGCCCTTTTCTCGCCGTATCACGTTGAAAACAAGCGAGATAACGTGGTTGGCTTCGGGTTGTCCAATTTCGGCGTATTCTACTGATCCTAAACGGCTTAACCACATTGGCTTCGGGTGGCTTTGCCCCCGGCTCGGGCACAGGGCTGGAGTCTTCCACCCCGGTCTCGAATGCGATGTCCGGCACATGTTCCACACCGTGGTATTGATGATATAATACCCTGCGTCAGTTTGTCAACAGAAAAAGGTGAGGGAGGTCCGAATTGGCTCGCCGCAACGGCCATTCCGGCAGGGACGCTCCCTGTCAAGCCATTGAAGAATGTAACTTTCAAGAGAGCCGTCAAGCCATCAGAAATGTAACTCTACGGGGTGGCCGTAATCCTTTCTCTGGAACGCCGGTAAAGCGCTCCGGGGCTGAGGCGCTGGTGCGCCAGGCGGTA
>DATJAQ010000278.1:0-22004 GCA_035516075.1 Terriglobia bacterium
CTGAATGCTGGCACACCTAAATGGGACGGTGGGGATTTTTGGGAAAACCGGGACGGTTTATTTTGCGCCGTGTTTACAAGGGGTTAGGCTGTGCATAACAGGGCGAGGCTAGGTGTCTGGCCTGTGAAAGCCGCGACTTTACCGTTTTTTAGCTGCGGCTCCGCCGCTCTGCTGTGCGGAAAGGCTCCGCCTTTCCGGAAGGGGAGTTCTTCTTCTATTTGCTTTGGGTAGCTGCGGCTCCGCCGCTCTACTGTGCGGAAAGGCTCTGCCTTTCCGGAAGGGGAGTTCTTCTTCTATTTGCTTTCGGTAGCTGCGGCTTCGCCGCCCTGCTGTGCGGAAAGGCTCTGCCTTTCCGGGACGAGTGCGCCCCCCATGATTTCCTTCTGGCCGCCTCGAAGGCTCAGCCTTCGAGGCGGCCAGAAGGAGGGAAAAACTGGGGGCAGGGGCCGGGAAGCCATAGGCTTCCCGCACAGCAAGGCGGCAGAGCCGCATAAATGGCCACTCCTCATGACTGCCATCCGGGTCGATGGCAGCAGGGCGGCAGAGCCGCATAAATGGCCACTCCTCATGACCGCCATCCGGGTCGATGGCAGCAGGGCGGCGGAGCCGCATAAATGGCCACTCCTCATGACTGCCATCCGGGTCGATGGCAGCAGGGCGGCAGAGCCGCATAAATGGCCGCCGAGTGATGATGCAGGAGATTCCCCTTGCCTTCACAGGGGAAGTGTGAGAGCCTTCCCTTGGAATCCTAGGGGTGCGAATGGACACGGCCAAACTCGAGTTTCTGCGTGGCACGCTGGATGTTCTTATCCTCAAAGCGCTGGTGTGGGGCCCGCTGCACGGCTACGCCATCACCAACCTCATCCGCCGGCAAAGCGACGACGCCCTGCTCGTGGAAGAGGGCACGCTCTATCCCGCGCTGTGGCGGCTGGAGAGCAAGGGGCTGCTCGAAGCCGAGTGGGGGCTCTCCGAGAACAAGCGCAAAGCTAAGTTTTACCGTCTCACATCCGAGGGCCGGCGCCGGCTGCGCCGCGAAGTGCGGATGTGGCAGGCCTACGCCGCGGCCGTGGCCAAGGTGTTGGGCGCCACCCAGCCGCCGTTGCCGGAGGAGATCGGATGAAGCCCGCTCCCCGCTGGCGGCGTTACGCCCGTCTGCTCGGCCCCGACCCGGCCGCCGACGTGAAAGATGAGCTGCGCTTTCACCTCGAAGCCACGATCGAGGACCTCGTCAAGCAAGGCTGGAGTGCCGAAGCCGCCCGCCAGGAGGCCGAGCGCCGGCTCGGCGACCTGCGCGCCTTGCAACAAATCGGCGCAAGCATGGGAGAACAAATGGAACGCCGCAAACGGCTCAACGATTACTGGACCGACTCGCTCCAAGACGCGCGCTACGCCCTGCGCACGCTCGGCCGCGATCGAGGATTCGCCGCCGTCTCCATCGTCATCCTGGCGTTGGCCATTGGAGCCAATATCGCCGTCTTCAGCGTGGTCAACACTCTGCTGTTGCGGCCGCTGCCGTTCCCCGATTCGCACCAGCTTGTGTGGATCGCCCCGCCGCCGAGCGCTTGCGGCTTCTCTTGCGCCACCTACTCGGCCGACGCCTACGAAGAATTTCGCGCCCAGAGCCGCGCCTACCAGGACGTGACCGGATGGGAAGCGTTCACCACCCCGGACAATCTGCGCCTCACCGGCCGCGGCGAGCCCGAGCCGGCCACGGGCATCGAAGCGATCGGGAACTTCTTCCAGGTTCTCGGCGTGCAGCCCGCCCTGGGCCGCCTGTTCACGGCGGACGAGGCTCGCGGCGGCCCGCACCCGGTGGCGCTGCTCGCGAATGCTTACTGGCGGCGCCAGTTCAATGCCGATCCCGCCATCGTCGGCAAGGCCGTCGAGCTAAACGGCACGCCGGTAACCGTGGTGGGCGTTCTGCCCGCCAGCTTCGACTTCGGGGCGGTGTTTTCTCCCGGGGCGAAGGTGGACCTTTTCACCCCGCTCGACCTGAATCGGGAGCGTAATTGGGGCAACATCGTCACCCTTCTCGCGCGCATGAAGCCGGGCGTGACGGTGGCCCAGGCTCTCGACGACGCCAAGCGCGTCGCGCCCCATATTTATTTCATCGTGAAATATCCCGAGACGCTGGGACGCTACAAAGGCGATCTCATTCCAGTGCCGCTGAAGGATTACGTCACGGGCAAGCTGCGCCGATCGCTGATTGCGTTGTGGTGCGCGGTGGGCGCCATTCTCCTCATCGCCGGGGTGAATCTTTCCAACCTGCAACTGGCTCGCGCCGCCGCCCGCGCCAAGGAGTTCGCCGTCCGTGGCGCCCTCGGAGCGAGCCGTGGCCGCACCGTGCGCCAACTGCTCACCGAAAGCCTCGTGCTCTCCGGCGCGGGCGCGCTGGCCGGCCTCGGCCTCGCGCTCATCCTGGTCACGTGGCTCGCGCACCAGCAATCGGTGGCTCTGCCGCTCCTCAGCACCCTGCGCCTTGACGGACCGGCGCTCGGTTGGACGGTGCTCATCGCCTTCATCACCACCGTCCTGTTCGGCCTGGTCCCGGGGCTGAGGATCGCGGCCGGCAACCTGCAGGAAATGCTTAAGGACTCCGGCCCCGGCGCGGGCCTGGGCCGCAGGCACGAGCGCGTTCGCGCCGCGCTGGTGGTGACGGAGGTCGCCCTGGCCTGCGTGCTGCTGGTGAGCGCCGGCTTGCTGCTGCGAAGCTTCCTCAAGGTGCTCGACGTCGACCTCGGCTTCGAGGCCGGCCGCGCCGCCGCCATCAAGGCCGAATATGACGACAGCGCCCCAACCGACGACGCCAGTGCGGCCAAGCGCGCCGCCATCTTCCAGCAGATGATCGCCCGCGTGAGCGCCCTGCCCGGCGTGGAAGCCGCCGGCATCGCAGACTTCCTCCCCCTCGGGCCGAACCGCGAATGGGACCAACCGGTCCCGCAGGGCCAGCAGGGAAAGGTCTTCGCCCCGGGCGAGCTGCCCGACCCGCTCGTCTACGTGGTCACACCGGGATTCATCCGCGCCATGGGCATTCGCCTGCAGGGGCGCGACTTCACCTGGGCCGACACTTCGCACAGCGAGAAAGTGGTGCTGATCAACGCCTCCGCCGCCCGCATCTACTGGCCCGGCGAGGACGCCGTGGGCAAGGTTCTGATGCGCGGCACCGAGGCCGACCGCGTGGTGGGCGTGGTGGACGATATCCACGAGGAGAGTGTGGAGGGCCCGGTAGGCGCGCAAATCTATTACCCGGTAACGCAGCAGTCTCCGGAGGGCGCGCAGTTGGTGATCCGCAGCAGCCTGCCGCCCGCGGCCCTGGCGCCGAGCGTCCTGCGCGCCCTGCGCGAGCTGAATCCGAATCAACCGGCGGCAGAGTTCCGGCCCATCCGGAGCATCGTCGACCGCGCCACCTCCCCGCGGCGCTTCTTCATGCTGCTGGTGGCAGCTTTTGCCGCCCTCGGCCTGCTGCTGGCCGCGCTCGGCATCTACGGTGTCATCTCCTACTCGGTCGCCCACAAAACCCAGGAGATCGGAGTCCGCATGGCGCTGGGAGCGAGCGCCGGGCGCGTCCGGGGCGAAGTGATTCTCAACACCTTGCGCCTTGCGGTGGCCGGCATCGTGGTGGGAACAGCCGCGTCGGTGGTATCCGCGCGGCTCATCGCGTCGCTTCTGTTCGCGACGTCGCCCTGGGACGCCGCCACCTACGCGGCGATGATGGTGGCGCTGGTCGCGGTGGCATTAATCTCCGGCTATATACCCGCGCGCAGAGCCTCCGGCATCGACCCCATGACGGCGCTGCGCAGTCAATAGCGGCATTCCCTGACGGCTCGTTGCGACGGCTTCGACTGAGCGGCCACGGCCAATCGGAAGACGAGGGGCCTCATCCGTTGAGAACAGCGCTTCTCACCAGCGGCCAAGCTGGCCGGCCCGATGTCACTACGGACACATCGGCCCTCCCTTCCTGCTTCGCGGGCTGGGGACGACACGATGGCACGGGCTTT
Organism: Terriglobia bacterium; assembly: GCA_035516075.1. Lineage (GTDB taxonomy): Bacteria > Acidobacteriota > Terriglobia > UBA7540 > UBA7540 > Gp13-AA77. Next base: position 3,999 of record DATJAQ010000278.1, read on the forward strand.
CCGATAGCCTAGTGCACCCGCAAGACGGCGACGGTTGCGTCGTCGGTCTGGCGTCCGCGGGTGAATTCATCCATGGCGGCGAAGATCGCACACACCACGCCGTCAGCGGGTTGGGTGGCGTGTTCGGCCGCCGCCCTCCGGAGGCCCTCGGCGCCCCACTCCTGGCCGGCGGGATTCACGGCTTCCGTCACCCCGTCGGTGTAGGCGAGCACCAGATCGCCCGGATCAAGCTGAACCGCGCCCTCCTCATACGCCCAGTCCGGGAAAATTCCTAGGGGCGCGCCGCCGGCTTTAAGCCAGGTCACCGAGCCGTCCCGCCGGATCACCATGGGTGGGCTGTGGCCGGCGTTCACGTAACGCAGCAGGCGCGTGACTCCGTCGAAGACGCCATAGAATAGGGTGGCGTACCGGTCTGCGTCCGACGATGCGTGCACCTGGCGGTTCACGGCCCGCAGCACCCTCGGCCCATCGTTTCCGGTGAACAGGGCGGCGGTGCGCAGAGCAGACTGGACGCTCGAAATCATGAGCGCGGCGGCGAGACCCTTGCCGGAGGCGTCGCCCACGGCCAGGGCCAGGCGGTTGTCCGGCAGCGGCGCAAAATCGTAGCAGTCGCCGCCCAGCTCGCGCATCTGCCGGCATCGCGCGCTATAGTCGAAGCTTTCGATCGCGGGAGCCGCGCCCAGCATGAATCGCTGCTGCACGTTGCACGCGAGCGCCCAGTCGTGGCTGACATCGACTACCAAGGCATCGCTGGTCATATTCGAACCTCCACCCGTAAGTCGGTTCGCGGGGCGCGAAATCGACATCACGGTAGCCTGCAATTTTTTTTGAGAATTTATTTTCCGGAATGTCGAGAACGGGCGGCCTGCTCCGACTCCCGTATGAAAGCGCTGGTAAGCTGGCGCAAACTGAAACGGGAGGATCTGAAGACATGAAGTACATCTTGCTGATGACCGGCACGAAAGCGGGCGTCGATACCTGCCGGGCGTGGTCCCCGAGCGACGTCCAGGCGCATTTCAAATTCCTGATGCGTCTCAACAAGGAGCTGAGCGAGTCCGGAGAGCTGGTGGCCAACGAGCCCCTGGCCGCGCCGGACGAGGCCAGAGTGGTGCGGGCCGGAAAGGACGGCACGCCCGTTACGGACGGCGTGTTCCCGGAGTCCAAAGAGTTTCTGCTGGGTTACTGGATGGTGGACGTGGAGAGCCCGGAACGCGCCTACCAGATCGCGGCCCGGCTCTCGGCGGGGCCGGGACCCGGCGGGGTGCCGACGAATATGCCGATCGAAGTGCGGCAGATGATGAGCAGGAAGACCGACGAACCGGCGTGAGCTTGCCCAAATTGCAAGGGCGAAGTGAGTTCTATTTTACCAGCAAAGAAGCGCCGCAAATTCAAAGAAAAGGGGAGAGGAGATGAAGTACATTTTGATGATGACGGGCACGAAAGCCCAGTTTAACTGGTATGCCAGTTGGCCGAAGGAAGATCTCCAGGCGCAGTTCGAATTCATGCACGCGTTTAACAAGGAACTCAAGGATTCCGGCGTACTCGTTGCCACCGAAGGTTTGGCGTTTCCCGATCAAGCCAGGATCGTTCGCGCCGGACGCGATGGGGAGCCCCTGACGGACGGTGTCTTCCCGGAATCCAAGGAATTTCTCGCCGGCTACTGGATTATCGAGGCGGGCAGCCCGGAGCAAGCGTACAAGATCGCCGCGCGGGCTTCGGCGGCGCCCGGGCCCGGCGGACAGCCATCGAACATGCCGATCGAAGTGCGGCCGGTGATGAGCGCTCCGCCGCCCGAAATGCTGTGACAAAACCCGCACGCACTCCGAGGCCGGGGGAGATCACCTTGGAGCACCTGCTGCGCGAGCTTGCGCCCCAGGTGCTCGGCGCGGTGATTCGCCGTTTCCACGACTTCTCGAGCGCCGAGGACGCCGTTCAGGAGGCGTTGCTGGCGGCGGCCCTGCAATGGCCGCGGGAAGGCGTTCCCGACAATCCCCGCGGCTGGTTGATTCAGGTGGCGGCGCGGCGCATGACGGATTACCTGCGCAGCGAGGAGGCCCGGCGGCGCCGCGAATTTGAAGTGGCCATCGAGTCCGGCCAGATGGCGACTGCTGCGGACAGCGCACCCGAGACAGATCGGGACGACACCCTCACCCTCGTGTTCATGTGCTGTCATCCCGCCCTCACTCCTTCATCCGCCATTGCCCTCACGCTGCGGGCGGTGGGCGGCCTGACCACGGCCGAAATCGCAAACGCGTTCCTGGTTCCCGAAGCCACCATGGCGCAGCGGATCAGCCGGGCCAAGGCCAGCATCAAGGCCTCCGGCGTGCCGTTTCAGATGCCCAGCAGCCGGGAGCAGGACGAGCGGCTGCGCACCGTGCTGCACGTGCTCTACCTGATATTCAGCGAAGGGTACGCCAGCAGCATTGGGCCCCAGCTACAGCGTGTGGAGCTCGCCCGCGAGGCCATCCGCCTTACCCGAGGCGTGCACGCCTTGCTCCCCCAGCACGGAGAGGTGGCGGGTTTGCTGGCGCTCATGTTGTTGACCGATGCGCGCCGCGCAGCCCGAACTGGACCCGACGGGGAGCTGGTCCCGCTTCCGAAGCAGGACCGCGCCCTTTGGGATCAGGCGGAGATTGCCGAAGGCATCGCCCTCCTCACCGCGGCGCTGGCGAAGGGATCGATAGGCGCGTACCAGCTCCAGGCCGCCATCGCCGCCGTTCACGACGAAGCCGCCCGCGCCGAGGATACGGACTGGCCGCAGATCCTGGCGCTCTACGACCTCCTCAAGCGCACGTCCGACAATCCCATGGTGATGCTCAATCACGCCATCGCCGCGGCCATGGTGCACGGCCCCTCCAAAGGTCTCGAGCTGCTGGGAGCGCTCGATTCCGATGCGCGGCTGGCCGGCCATCATCGGCTCGACGCCGTTCGCGCTCATCTCCTGGAGATGGCGGGCGACCGCGAGGCTGCCCTCGCGCACTACCGCATCGCCGCCGGCCGGACGACGAGCCTGCCGGAACAGAATTACCTCTTGACGCAGGCAGCCCGGCTCAGCGAAGGCGCAGCAAGCCCCGACGTGAAGTGAATGGCGCGGGCCGGCCATGCCGTGGCGGGCGTCCGCCGCTCCGAGGTTCACCGAGGCTCCGAATCCCGGAACTCAGCTAGAATGAGGGCGGGGTCTTTCGGTGTTCAGGTCGGTTCGGAGGAGGGAAGTCATGCGTAATCGATGGAAGATTGCAGCGGCGCTCGGAGCGTTCGCGCTTGCCACGGGCGCGCTGGGAACGGGCGCCGTCCAGCTCAACGCGAAACCCGCCGCGCAGGACGACAGCGGCATCATGGCGATGGTGCTCAACAACGGAAAACAGCGGAGCTTCGGCCTGGCAGACGTGGCGCGCATTGAATTCAACACCGCCGCCAGCCCCACGCCGGTTCTTGGCCGGGCCCGCTTTCTGGGCGAATGGACCGTGGGCGACGGCGCGGGCGGGAAGTTTATGATCACGCTGAAATCCGACGGCAGCGCTCACAAGACCATGGGCGACCGCCGCGGCGGCACCTGGACGGTGGTGAACGGCGAAGCGCGGATCACGTGGGACGACGGGTGGCACGACGCCATCCGGAAGGCGGGCTCCAAGTATGAGAAGGCCGCCTATTCGCCAGGCCATAGCTTTTCAGACGAGCCCGATAATGTGGCAGACGCCGTGAAGCACCCCGAGCCGAATTAGAGGACACCGTGCCTCATCGCACGAGTCAATCGTCTCATGTTTGAAGCGCGCGGCGCCTTCAGCGTAGAATCGACGGGCGGGGAGAATCTGCACGAATTTCAAGCGGAGAAGCGGCAAACCATGGCGTCTGGCGCAAAGACCCTTTACGAGAAGATTTGGGAATCGCACGCGGTGTGGGAGCAGGCAGGCGAGCCCTCGCTGATCTACATCGACCGCCACCTGATTCACGAGGGCACCTCACCCCAGGCTTTCGCCGGCCTCAAGGCCGCCGGACGCAAGGTGCGCCGGCCGGACCTCACCTTCGCGGTGATGGACCACTCGGTGCCCACCAAGGACCGCAGCCTGCCCATGGCGGACCAGATCGCCGCGGCGCAGTTCGACGCGCTCGACCGCAACTGCCACGAGACGGGCGTGACGCTGTTCAACATGTTCAGCCACAACCAGGGCATCGTGCACGTGATCGGCCCCGAGCTCGGCATCACCCAGCCCGGCCAGACGATTGTGTGCGGCGACAGCCACACCTCCACCCACGGCGCTTTCGGCACGCTGGCCTTCGGCATCGGGACCAGCGAAGTGGAGCACGTGCTGGCCACCCAAACGCTCTCGCAATTCAAATCGCCCACCATGCTGGTACGGGTGGACGGCCGGCGCCGCGCGGGCGTGACGGCCAAAGACGTGATTCTGGCCATCATCGGCAAAATCGGAATCGGGGGCGGCACGGGCCACGTGATCGAGTACTCCGGCAGCGCCATCCGCGAGCTTTCCATGGAAGGCCGCATGACGGTGTGCAACATGACCATCGAAGGCGGCGCCCGCGCCGGCATGGTGTCGCCCGACGACACTACGTTCGCCTACCTCGAAGGCCGCCCGTTTGTGCCTCGGGGCAGGGACTACCAGGTGGCCGTGGACTATTGGAAGACGCTCGCGACGGACGCCGGCGCGCGGTACGATCGCGAGGTGCTTCTGAATGCCGCCGAGCTTGCGCCGCAGGTGACCTGGGGCACGAACCCGGGCATGGTGACAGACGTTACGGGCCGCGTGCCCAACCCGCAGGCTTTCAGCGATCCCGGAGACCAGAAGGCCGCCGAGGCCGCGCTCAAGTACATGGGCCTTGCGCCCGGCACGCCCATCACGGACATTCCGCTGGACCGCGTCTTCATTGGCTCCTGCACCAATTCGCGCCTCGAGGACTTGCGCCTGGCCGCGCGCGTGGTGGACGGCAGGCACGTGGCCGCCAGCCTGAAGCAGGCGCTGGTGGTGCCCGGCTCGATGGTGGTGAAGTCGCAGGCGGAGGCGGAAGGCCTCGACAAGATCTTCCGCGCCGCCGGTTTCGAATGGCGCGACGCCGGCTGCAGCATGTGCATCGGCATGAACGCCGACGTGCTGCCCAGCGGCGAGCGCAGCGCGTCCACCTCGAACCGCAACTTCGAGGGCCGGCAGGGCAAGGGCGGACGCACGCATCTGGTGAGCCCGATGATGGCCGCCGCGGCGGCGATCGAGGGGCATTTTGTGGATATTCGAAGCTGGCTGGAAGTCAGCCCTTGACTCATTGGCCCATCGGTTCATTTACTCAATGACGACGTAGAATGGAGTGGACGCGAGAGGAGAGCCGGCGCCATGACCCCCCAAGAGATGGGAAAATCGATTGAGGAACTGCGGGACAATCAAGTTGTCCAGGGGTACCGGCTGGGCCGCACGGAGAGCAATCTGGACCGGCTGGAGGCTGATCTGCACCGCTTGGAAGGGGTTGTGGAGAAGATCGCCGAGGGCAACATTCTGTTACAGTCCGCAATGAAGGGCCTGGCCGAGACCGTGGACCGTTTCATTCGCGGCATGCAGGGCAATGGGCATCGCCCTCCAGACGAGGCGCCCGAAGGAGCGCAGTGAGGCGCCGTAGCCCGTCGCCGGCGCCACTGAGTCGATGAATCGATGACCCGATGAATCAATTTTCGGAGTGACTATGCAGCCCTTCACGAAGCACACCGGCCTTGTGGCGCCTATGGATCGCGTCAACGTAGACACCGACCAGATGGTGCCCAAGCAGTTCCTGAAGGCGCTCACCCGCGAGGGCTTCGGCCGCACGCTCTTTTATGACTGGCGCTACTTGCCCGGCGAAAAGCCGAATCCGGAGTTCGTGCTGAACCTTCCGCGTTACCAGGGCGCTTCGGTGCTGGTGGCGCGGGCGAACTTCGGCTGCGGATCGAGCCGCGAGCACGCGCCCTGGGCGCTCGGCGATTACGGTTTCCGCGCGCTGCTGGCCCCGAGCTACGCCGACATCTTCTACAACAACTGCTTCAAGAACGGCATCCTCCCCGTGACGCTGGCGGACGCCGAAATAGACGAAATCGTCCGCCGCACCGAGTCTGAAGCGGGCTACAAGGTGACCGTTGATCTCGAAACCCAGACCGTCACCGACGCGCGGGGCTTGAAGCTGAGCTTCACCGTCGATCCTTTCCGGCGCGAATGCCTGCTGAACGGCTGGGACGATATCGGCCTGACGCTGCGCCATGACGACCGCATCGCCGCCTATGAGCGCGAGCGCCAGCCGAAAAGCGTTCTTTACGGGGAGGTCGACGCGTCCGTGCTGGCCGCCCCAAAAATTGATTCAATGAATCATTGACTCAATGAATCAATGAGTTAACTCTGAAGCGCTGTGAGTACCACCACATTCACAATATCCTCGACGCTGCAGCCGCGCGAGAGATCGTTGGCGGGCTTCGCGAGACCCTGCAAGACGGGGCCGATGGCGGCGCACCCGCCGAAGCGCTCGGCCAGCTTGTAGGCGATATTGCCGGCGTCGAGATTGGGAAAGATGAAGACGTTGGCGCGGCCTGCCACCGGCGAGCCCGGCGCCTTGCGCGCTGCAATCTCGGGGACGACGGCGGCGTCGAGCTGCAGCTCGCCGTCGGCGGCCAGTTCCGGCGCGCGCGTTTTGAGCGTATGCACGGCCTCTCGCACCAGCGCGACGCGCGGATGCTCGGCGCTGCCCTTGGTCGAAAACGAAAGCAGCGCGACTTTGGGCTCGGTCTCGAGTAGGGTGCGCGCGCTTTGAGCGGTGGCGGCCGCGATATCAGCTAACTGGGGCGCCGTGGGCTCTGGGACCACCGCGCAGTCGGCAAACAGCATCACGCCGTCCTGGCCGAGATCGCGCTGCGGAGACACCATCAGAAAAAAGCTCGACACCAGCGAAACACCGGGCGCCGTGCCGATGGTCCACAGCGCGGCGCGCACGGTGTCCGCGGTGGTGTTGAGCGCGCCGCCCACGGAGCCATCGGCGTCGCCCGAAGCCACCATGAGCCCCGCGAAGACGCGCGGAATTCGGGCGGCGTCCTGCGCCTCGCTCTCCGTCATGCCCTTCGAACGGCGGCGCTCATAAAGCACCCGGCTGTACGCGCTCGCCTTCGGGCTTTGGGCGGGGTCGAGGATCCGGCTCGTCTCGAGTTTCAAACCCAGCTCCAAGAGCCGGGCGCGAATTTTGCCGGCATTACCGAGCAGCGCGAGCCGCGCGAGTCCGTCGCGCTCGATCTTCTCCGCCGCAGCCAGGGTGCGGTCCTCCTCGCCTTCGAACAGCACAATGTGGCGCGGATTCTGCCGGGCGCGAGTTCTGAGCTTGTCGAGGATGTCCATCTTTCTCTCCACTCGGCCTCTCGCCTGCTCTGAGCGCCGCGCCTGTTCAGTATAATGGGTCGGCCCGGAGAATTGACCCATTGAATCGTTGAGTCAATGAATCAATTCTCCGCCGGCGCGATTAATTCACGTTATGGAGATTGGCATTGGGTGAAAGTCACACCGCGAGTTTCAGAACGATAGAGTGGACCGACGAAGGCGTGCGCATGATCGACCAGACCGTGCTGCCGGCGAAGGAGATTTACCGCACCTACACCGATTATCAGGGCGTGGCGGAGGCCATTCGATCGATGGTGATCCGCGGCGCGCCAGCCATCGGCGTGGCCGCCGCCATGGGCGTGGCGCTCGGAATACGGAAATCGGCGGCGGGCAGCGTTGACGCGCTACGAGCCGATTTCGAGACCATCGCGCAGGCTATTTCGAAGACACGACCCACGGCGGTCAACCTCAGCTGGGCGGTGGAGCGCATGCGCCGGGTGCTCGAGTCGGCTCTGGCGGAAGCCGGGCCTGAAAACCAAAGCATCGCGCGAGCAAAAGTGCGGCTCGTGGACGAGGCTCAGCGCATGCTGGCCGAGGACATCGCAGTGAATGAGGCCATGGGGCGCGCGGGGGCGGGGCTCCTGCCCGATTCGGGCACCATCCTGACCCACTGCAACGCCGGAGCGCTGGCCACTGGCGGCTACGGTACGGCGCTCGGCGTGATTCGCGCCGCCGTGGAGGCGGGCAAGCAGATCAGTGTCTTCGCGGATGAGACGCGACCGTTCCTCCAGGGCGCGCGCCTCACGGCCTGGGAGCTCTCGCGCGACGGTATCCCGGTGACGATCATTACGGACAACATGGCCGGCCACTTCATGAAAGCGGGCAAGATTGCCGCCGCCATCGTGGGTGCGGACCGCATCGCCGCGAACGGCGACGTGGCCAACAAAATCGGCACCTATTCGGTGGCGGTGCTGGCGCGGGAGAACGGCATCCCGTTTTATGTGGCGGCGCCGCTTTCCACCATCGACATCAAGCTCGACTGCGGCGACCGGATCCCGATCGAAGAGCGCTCGTCGCGCGAGGTGACGCACCTTGCCGGGATTGCGATCGCGCCCGAGGCCGTCGAGGCCCGCCACCCGGCCTTCGACGTCACGCCCCACCGCTACGTCACGGCGATCATCACGGAGCGCGGCGTGGCCCGCGCGCCTTATACCGAGAGCCTAGCGCGGCTGTTTCGAGGTGAGGGAAGTTGAGATAGAGGGTGGCAGGTCAAAAGTTGAAAGTTGAAAGTCGCAGGTCAAGAGTCAAAAGGCCCCAAGGCAGAATCCGCGGGCCGTTCCGACTTTTGACTCTCGATTTTTGATCGTCAACTCCCTCACTCGTACCGCAGCGCCACAATCGGGTCGAGCCGGGAAGCTTTAAGGGCCGGCCACATGCCGAAGAACAGTCCCACGCTCACAGCCACGGCAAAGCCCACCACCACGCTCCAGACGGGCACCGTGGAGGGCATGCTGGGGAATATCGAGCGGATCACAAAGCTGAAGAACCAGCCGATCGAGATGCCCATCAGGCCGCCGAGCCCGGTGAGCGTCATCGCCTCGAGCAGGAATTGCCAGGTGATGTCGCTGCGGCGCGCCCCGATGGCCTTGCGCACGCCGATCTCGCGGGTCCGCTCCGTCACCGAGACCAGCATGATGTTCATTACACCGATGCCCCCCACCAGCAATCCGATGGACGAGAGCACAATCATCACCAGCGCCACGGTGCCGATGATCTGGTTGAACTGCTGCACCACCGAGTCGGCGGTGGAGAGCGCAAAGCTGTCGGGGTCTTGCGGCTTCACATGCCGGCGCCGGCGAAGCACGCCGCGGATTTCGTCCATGGCCTGGTCCATGCGGCCCGGGAGCGCCATGGCGTCCACAAAGTTGTCTTTCACGTTCGGATAGTATTTCTTAAAGGTCATGTAGGGGACGAAAGCCCGGTTGTCGGTGTTGGTGGTGCCCAGGAATTCCTTGCGGCGCTGGAGCGTGCCGATGACGGTGAAATTGTGGCCGTCCACCTCGATGGTCTTGCCGACGGGGTCCTCGTTTTCGAAGAAGCGCTTCACTACTTCGGCGCCGATCACGGTGACGTCGCGCCGGTGAAGGTTGTCGATGTCGGTGAAGAGGCGGCCGTCGGCCAGAATGGAGTTGGTGATGGTCATGTTGTTGGGCGTACTTCCGAAGAACTGCCCGTCCACAATCTCCTGGCCTTTGTATTTCAGGGTGACGTAGGGCGGCGCCGGCGGCTGCCAGTTAAAGTCTGTCACTCCCACGTCCTCGACGTCCGGGCACTCGGCCTTGATGGCCATGGCGTCTTCGAAGGTCAGCGGCTTGCGCAGGCGCTCCTCCCGCGAGGGGTTAAAGGTAAAAGGCGGGAGCTTGTAGATGAAAATGGTGCGGGTGCCGAAGCCCTGCGCCACGTCGGTCATCTGTTTGTTGAGCCCCTGAATCAGCGATGCCACCAGAATCACCGTGGTGGTGCCCATCAGCACCCCGAGGACAGTGAGAAGTGAGCGGAACTTGTGGGTGCGCAGGGTGTCCAGCGCCAGCCAGAGGTTTTCGCGAACATTATGGCGATAAGCCTTCATGATTGACTCATTGACTCACTGACTCATTGACTCAATGCCTTCCTGGCTGTGTGCTGCGAAGCCGCGAAAATGGCGAGAAGCTCATTCGCTTCTGCCAGAAGCTTCTCCATTCGGCCCGCCTTTGCGATTCCTGTCTCGACCAGCATTTCGAACCAAAAGATCGTTTCGTCCGCCTCTTCGACAACAACGCCCATCTTGGCAACAAATTCGGCCTTCGAACGCGCCCGGCACACCGCGCGATAATTTGCTGCGACGGACGTTCCGGAGCGCAGCCCTTGTGTACCCAAAATCTGCGCCTCTCGCGTCCTCGGCAGTGCGCGATACATCTTCACCACTCGAATCGCAAAGCGCTTCGTTCGCTTCCTGAGCTCGTTCCACTCGTAGGTCCCAGCCATCTCGACTCTGGCGTTCCCGGGCATTGAATCAATGATTCAGTCAGTCAATGAGTCAATTTCTTTATTTCTCCGTCCGCAGGGCCTCAATCGGATCCAGCTTGGACGCTTTGCTTGCGGGATAGATGCCGAAGAAGAGTCCGACCCCGCTCGAAAGCACTACGCCCACCACGATGGCCGAAAGCGGAACCGAAGCGGTGAAGACCATGTTCACCAATTGGGCGATGCCCACGGCCAGCAGAATGCCGATCACGCCGCCCGCCAGCGCCATGGCGGCCGACTCAATCACAAACTGCATCAAAATGTCGCCTCGCCGCGCGCCCAGCGACTTGCGGATGCCGATCTCGTGCGTGCGCTCGGTGACGCTGGCCAGCATGATGTTCATGATCACAATCCCGCCGATCACCATGAAGACGGCGACCACACCGATCGTGGCGCCGAAAATGGTGCCCGTCAGTGCCTGCCAGGTCGCCATCAAGGTGTCGGAGGCGTTGATCCCAAAGGGATCCTCATTCTTATAGGGTACATGGCGGCGCGCCCGCATCAGCGCTCGGACCTGGTCCTGGAGCTCGCCCACCTGCTGGTCGTCCCAAGCCTGCACCGACACCGAGATGCCGGGACGGCCCTCGAAAGTCTTCTGGTAAGTCGAAAGCGGGATTTGGGCGAACGCGTCCTGGCTTTGGCCGAAACTGGTGCCAAGTTCCTGCGCGGTGCCGATGACGCGGAAGGGCAAGCCGCGGATCAGGACGTCCTTGCCGATGGGGTCGACACTGGGGAAGAACTCCTTCACCAGGTCGTGCCCGATGAAGCAGACCATGGCGTTGTGGTCGTAGTCGGAGTCGTTGAAATAGCGGCCCGCATCCACCTTGAGCGAGCCTACGTCAAGGATGCTGGGGGTGACAGCGGCCACTGCAATGTCGTGCATGACGTGGTTTTGGTAGCGGGCGTCGGGCGCCGCGCCGAGGCCGGCGGAGGCGGCGATAGCCTTATATCCGACGAGATTCTGTTTGAGAAATTCGTAGTCCTCGATTCGGATGGGCCGGTTTGTCCGCTGGGCCTTCACGAAGGTCGCCCAGCTTTGCCCCCACTGGAACTGGTTCAGCACGAAGGTGTTCACGCCCAGGTCTGCGATGTGGGTGGCGATGTAGAGATTCATTCCGTTAACGACGGACATCACCACGATCAGCGTGGTGGTGGCAATCACCACTCCCAGCAAGGTCAGAAACGAGCGCAACTTGTGGGCTTGCAGGGCTTCCAGCGCGATCCAGAAGGCCTCGCGGGCCGTCACCCAAAAGGTGATGGTTTCGCGCCGCGGCTCGGCCCGCTTCAACATCGGCAGAGATTGTCCCGGGCTTAGAGTCGCCACCACACCACCTTACATTCCTGAAAGAGATCCAGCGCAGGAGAAGCCGTCACCGCTCGATGGTGCCATCCGGCTTCCTGGGAAGTCAAGGAGCGTCCGCGCCGCCACCGAGGGCTTATAATATAGGTTTGCGCGCACGGCGGCGAAAACTTCAGAGGTGCTGCGGCCGGTCCATCCGGAGGTTCTGGCGACGCCAGCCGGAGCCGCGCTTCTGAACCGGAACACTTTATTGAGCACAACCACCTATCAACGCGACCGAGCGCGTCGGGCGCCGACTCCCCGACGCGCCGCCAAGCTCCAACGCCGAAGCAGGTCTGGCGAGCCTGGGGGACTTGCTCATCCTGCCCCAAAGGCCGCCAAGCGCCCGGCGAATCCGGAGGTCACCCGGGCCACGCCGGCCCGCGCTGCAGATCAGCCGGGTGAACGCGATTCCATCGTGGTGCGCGGCGCGCGCGTGCATAACCTCAAGAACATCGACTGCGAGATTCCCCACAACCGGCTGACGGTGGTTACGGGCGTCTCCGGGTCTGGCAAGTCGAGCCTGGCCTTCGACACGATTTACGCCGAGGGCCAGCGCCGATACGTGGAGTCGCTCTCCGCTTACGCCCGCCAGTTCCTGGAGCGCATGGAAAAGCCGGACGCCGACTCCATTGAAGGCATCGCCCCGGCCGTGGCCATCCGGCAGAAAAACACCACGCGCAACCCGCGCTCAACCGTGGCCACCGCTACTGAGATATACGATTACCTCAGGCTATTGTTTTCACGCGTCGGGATTACCACCTGCGCGCGGTGTGGCAGCGTGGTGCAGAAAGACTCGGTGGACGAGATTGCCGATCGCGTGCTCCGCCTGGAGCCGGGACGCCGCTTCTACGTCCTGTTCCGGCTGGAGCATGCCGCTGTCCCGCAAGGCGCTGCCTCACGCCGGCCTGCGGGTGCGCGCGCTTCGAGCCCGGCCGCTCCAGGGCGCCGGCCGGCAGCCGAGGCCTCCGGAGCCGCGCCGGAGAATACGCCGAAGCCCAGCGAGCCCCTCGGATTGCTGAAAACCAGGCTCACCGAGCTTCGCGAGCAAGGCTTCAACCGGCTGTACCAGGAAGGACATGTGTTCGAATTCTCCACGCCAGAATCGCTGCTGGAAATTGACTTCTCCCGGCCTGTCTATGTACTGGTGGACCGGTTGGCGGCCTCGCCTGACATTCGGCAGCGCCTCATTGACTCCGTGGAACTCTGCTATCGCCAGACCGGTGAGGCCATCCTGGAGTTCGCGGCCCGCGGGCCGGTCCCGTCTTTGCCGGAGACCGGCGCACCTCCGCAGACCGGGCCCGAACGCCTGGTATTCAACGAGCGCTTTGAGTGCAAGAGGTGTGGCATTGCTTATCCGGAGCCGGAGCCGCGCCTATTTTCGTTCAATAATCCCTTCGGGGCCTGCCCGCGATGCCAGGGGTTCGGCAATACCATCGACTTCGATCTCGACCGCGTCATTCCCGACAAGAGGAAGAGTCTCGCCGAGGGTGCCATCGACCCCTGGACCAAGCCCCGTTATCGCGCCTACCTCAACGAGATGAAGATCCAGGCGCGCGCCCGCGGCATCCCGTTGGATGTACCCTATCATCGCCTCGGCGCCGAGGAGCGCCGGTGGCTGGTCGAAGGCGACGGCGATTTCGCCGGGGTGCATGGCTTCTTCGAGCTCCTCGAGCGCAAGAAGTACAAGCTCCACGTGCGCGTGTTCCTCAGCCGCTACCGGGGCTACGCGCTGTGCCCCGAATGCCGCGGCGGGCGGCTGCGGCGCGAGGCCCTCAACGTGCGAGTGAGCGGCAAGACCATCACCGAAGTCTGCGCCCTGTCGATTGAGGGCGCGGACCGCTTCTTCGCCGCGCTCGAGCTGAGGCCGCACGACGCCGCGGTAGCTGAGAAGGTGCTTGCCGAGGTGCGCTCGCGCTTGCGCTATCTGGTGGAAGTGGGACTCGAGTATCTGACCCTCGATCGCCTGGCCTCCACGCTCTCGGGCGGGGAGGCGCAGCGCATCCAGCTTGCCACGGCGCTGGGATCGAGCCTGGTGGGGACACTCTACGTGCTCGACGAGCCCTCCATCGGCTTGCACGTCCGCGATACCCACCGATTGATCGCCATTCTCAAAAGTCTCCGCGACCTCGGCAACACCATCCTGGTGGTCGAACACGATACCGCCATGATGCGGGAATCCGACCACATTATTGACTTGGGCCCGGGTGCGGGTGAGCGCGGCGGCCGCGTGGTGGCGGCCGGTCCGATCGAGGACATTCTCCAGAGCCGCGATTCGCTCACCGGACGTTATCTTTCGGGGGAATCCCAGATTCAGGTGCCGGCGCGGCGCCGCTCTCCCGGTGCGCGGTGGCTGCGCTTGCGTGGGGCGCGGGAACACAATCTGAAATCGGTTGACGTCGATATTCCGCTCGGGCTGATGGTGGCCGTGAGCGGAGTCTCGGGCTCGGGAAAGTCAACCCTGGTGCATGACGTCCTCTACCAGGCGCTCGCCGCCCGCCGCGGCCTCCCGGCTGCGCGGGCGGACTACGACGCTCTCGAGGGCGACACTGCCGTGGGCGACGTCATCCTGGTGGACCAATCTCCCCTGGGCCGCACACCCCGCTCGAACCCGGTCACCTACATCAGGGCCTACGACGCCGTCCGCGAGATCTTCGCCTTCACGCCCGAGTCGCGCGAGCACGGCTACTCGGCCGGCCATTTTTCGTTCAATCTGCCCGGCGGCCGCTGCGAAGTCTGCCAGGGCGCCGGCACGGTGACCGTGGAGATGCAGTTTCTGGCGGACGTCGAGCTGGTTTGCGAAGAGTGCGGCGGCCGGCGCTTCAAGCCCGCCGTTCTCGAAGTCCGCTACAAGGGCGCCAACATTTACGACGTGCTCGGCATGACGGTGCGCGAAGCCCTGGCCTTTTTCAGCGGGCACCGCAAGGTCACGGAGAGGCTGAGAATCCTTGATGAAGTGGGCCTCGGCTACCTGCGCCTGGGGCAGTCGGCCACCACGCTCTCGGGCGGGGAGGCCCAGAGGGTGCGTCTCGCAGCGCACATTGCCGAGCACCCTACGGGGCGAGACGATTCCGACCCGCGGGTGGGGCGACCTCTGTTCATCTTCGACGAGCCCACCACGGGCCTCCATTTCGACGACATCCACAAGCTGCTGGCCGCGTTTCGCAAGTTGATTGCCGCCGGCGGAACCGTGCTGGTGATCGAACATAACCTGGACGTTCTGAAGACGGCCGACTGGGTCATCGATCTCGGCCCAGAGGGCGGAGAGGGCGGCGGCGCCCTGGTGGCCGCCGGACCGCCCGAAGAGATTGTGCGCCACTCCGAGTCTTACACCGGTAGGTATCTTGCTCCCTACCTGGCGGGCCGCGAGGTGGAGGCCACATGCGACCCCGCCGGGACTCGATAAGCGTCGCCCACGCCCGCCGGGGCGCTGCTGCACTCTGCGCCAACCTCCAGCCCGCCCTCACCGTTCAGCCCCCCCGACCCTCTCCCCGCTTTTCGCGCCGGCAGCACTCGAAGCCGATTTTTGACATTTGAATTCGAAGCCTGCAACATTGAGCTCGACGAGGTCAATGTGGCTCGAGATCCATTCCGGCGCATGCCGCTGGCCCCGGCTTGCACACTTCTGGTCCTGATGGCTGCTGCGGCCCCGCGGGCGGCGCAGTCCGCGCAGACTCCGGGACAATCCGAGCCACCGAAGCCTGCGGCGCCAGCCGAGCCCGCTCCGCCTAAACCCGCGCCCACGCAGATTCAAGAGGTCCCGGCGTCGTCGCAACCGGACGTCGGCTCGCTGATTCAGAAGGCCGAGCAGTCGCTGGACCGTAAGGACTATCAGGCCGCCCTCGATCCCTTGAGAACCGCCACCCGCGCCGCCCCGGACAACGTGGCCGCTTGGTTTGACCTGGGCTACGCTTACTCAGGCCTGCATCAGAACGACCAGGCGCGCCAAGCCTACGAGAGAGCCACTGCGATCGAACCCAGCCTATTCGAGGCGCGGATGAATCTTGGCGTCCTTCTCACGGAGATGCACCAATTTCGGGCTGCCGTGCCCCACCTTCAGGCCGCCGCGAAGTTGCGGCCCACGGACGCGCGCCCCCACCTGTTCCTGGGGCGGGCCCTGGCTGGCGACGGCCAGGCCCCGGCAGCCGAGGTCGAGTTTCGTCGCGCGCTTCAGCTCGACCCCAAGGAGGCGGCCGCCGCCTACGAGATCGGGCAGCTCGAGTACAACCAGAAGCAGTTCGTGGAGGCCGCAGCCGATTTCGAGAAGGCGCTCGAGATCAATCCGCAGCTCGCCGAGGCCGCGCTTGGTGTGGCTTCCGCCCATGAGGCTCAGGGCCAGAGCGCGGAGGCCGAGCAGCGGCTCAAGCAATACCTGCTTCTGCGCCCCGCTGACACCGCCGCGCGCTACCATCTGGCCCGCCTTTACCTTCAGCAGAACCAGCTTGAGCCGGCCGTGGCCGAGCTCCGGCGGCTCAAGCAGTCGCACGCTCCGATACCCGGCCTCGATGCCGCGCTGGGCGACGCGTATGCGTTGGAGGGGAAGTTCGCCGAGTCTGAGCCTTACTACCGCCAGGCGCTCGCGGCCGCACTCGGCTCGGCCGATCTGCACCGTGAACTTGCGGAGTCCCTGCTCAAGCAAGGCAAGACGGAGGAGGCGGAGCACGAATTCCGCGAAGCGCTGCAACGCGACGCGAAGAACGCCGACGCCTTAAAGGGGCTGGCCTCCAGCCTCTACCTGGAGAAGCGCTATGCGGAGGCCGCGCCCATCATCGAGCGGCTCGTGCAATCGCCCTCGGCCTCTGCCGGGCTCTACTTCATCCTCGCCACCTGCTACGACCACCTGCGCGACCTGCCGCGCGCCCTGGACGCTTACCAGCAGTTTCTGGCGCGTTCCAACGGCGTGAGCCCCGACCAGGAGTGGCAGGCGCGCCAGCGCGCCAAGCTCCTGAGCCGGGAGCTCCGAAAGCCGCTATACTCGTCACCATGACGTTCGCCCGGCGGCCAGGACCGTTGGTTTTCGCTGGGCTGGCGGCGCTCGGCATGTCGGCAGCGCCGCTGGCGCTCCAGGCGCGCCACGCCATGAGCGAAGCCGAGCTGATGTCGAGAATCGACCGCGAGAATAACCCCGTCAAGAAGGCCAAGCTCGAGATCAAGCTCGGTGGCCTCAAGTTGAGCGAAGCCGCATCGGCTTTCGACCACGACCAGTCCGACAGCGGCGCCAAGCTCCTTGACGCCTATTTCAACTGCATGAAGCAGGCGTGGAGCCTGCTCCAAGCGTCCGGCCGCGACCCCAACCACAAGCCGCAGGGCTTCATGGCTCTCGACATCGCCCTGCGCGAAAATGCGCGGCTGCTCCTTGACCTGCAGCAGCGCACGCCCTTCGAGGAGCGCGGGCCCATCGTCCACGTGGCAAAGCAATCCGATGCGCTGCACACCCAGGTGCTGGCCGCCCTCTTCCCCGGGGGGAAGCTGGAGCCGGCTCCCGCCAAGGCCGCCAAACCCCAGGGTCCGCCCGCCTCCGCGCTGCGGCCCGGAGGTCCCCCGATATGAGGCCGAGCATCGTTATCGGCGCGTGCTGGACCGCGCTCATCCTCCTGGGCTCGGCCGCCCCGGCGCTCGCGCAGAGTAATGATCCGGCCTCCCTGACGCAGGACGAGGAGGATCGCATCCGCGAAGCTCAGGATCCGAGTGCCCGCATCGCCGTTTTCATGGAGCTGGCCGGCGAGCGGCTGGAACGGTTCAACGCCATCCGCCTGGCGCCCCCGGACCCGGCCGCGCCCAACCGCGGCGCCACTCTCGACCTGCTGTTGAGCCAGTACATTTCACTCGACGACGAAATGAAGCGCTGGATTCAGGATCAGTTCGACACCGTTCACGACATGCGCAAGGGTCTGCGCGCGCTGATTGACGAGGAGCCCAAACAGCTCGCGCTCCTCAACCATGTGCAGCAAGCGCCGAACCGCTACCAGCCGGATTACCAGCAGAGTCTGCGCGACGCCATCGCCGACCTGAACGACACCCTCAACGGCGCCACCCAGGCGCTCGCCGACCAGGAGAAGAAATTCGGCGAAATCAAGCGCCAGGAAAAAGTAGACGCCAAGGCCGCGAAGCAGGCCGCCGAAGAGGAGAAGAAGCGCCAGAAGGATGAACGCAAGCTGCGCAAAAAGGAAGAGCGTAAGGGAGCCCCCGACGACGAGGACCAGAATTACTGAGTGCGCCACCTGGCCCAGCCCTGTCTCAGCCTTATCGCCGGCCGCGCGGCCGGGGCGCCGCCGC
>DATJAQ010000279.1:0-20181 GCA_035516075.1 Terriglobia bacterium
AGTTCGGTCCAGTGGGAGGAGCGCGAGGATCGCCCGGAATGGCAGGTGCGCGTCACCACCGTGGAAGGAAAGACGCTGGTGAAGCTGGAGGACGGGGAAATGTTTGAGCCGGAGGATGCGAAGAGCGGGAGGCAGGAGACAGAAGTCAGAAGTCAGGAGTCAGGAGACAGGAGTCAGAAGTCAGGAGACAGGAGTCAGAAGTCAGGAGACAGGAGTCGGGAGTCAGGAGACAGAAGTCAGGAGGCAGGAGACAGAAGTCAGGAGTCAGGAGACAGGAGCCAGAAGACAGCAGCATGGCAAATGGCAAAGTTGAAGTTGCAAATTTCAGATCGCCCGGACGAGGGATGAAGGAATGGGGAGTTCGGGCCTCGCTTCGCGCTTCTGGCCGCTCATTCCTAACCCCTGAATCCTAACTCCTGACTCCTGTCTCCTGACTCCAGGCTTCTGTCTCGACCGAGAACGGACCACGGACAAAGGGCCAAGGACTAGGCGCAGAGGACCGGGGACACGGCAGCTCGAACGTAGTCGAACCGCTCCTGACTCCTGGCTCCTGCCTCCTGCCTCGACGGACGACGGACCACTGACAACGGACGAAGGGCTACGGGCCAGGGAAAAATGACAAAGGACCCTTGACTATGAAAAGATAACGGCGGAGAACTCAAGTGAAACCCAAACTGGCAACCCGGCTGATCATTTTTCTGATGGTCCTGCTCATCATCGTGGTGCCGATGCTCTCCGGCGGCATCGACCTGATCGTGGACTGGCTCTGGTTCCGCCAGGAAGGCTTCGGCGTTATTTACTGGACGCTGCTCAAGGCGGAAATCAACCTCGGCAGCCTGGTGGCGCTCGCCGTCCTGGTGTTCACCGGCGGGAATCTGCTGCTCGCCCGCTGGCTGGCGCGCCGGCACGGCTATCGCATCCAAGGCGAACTGATCGAATTCCCGCTCTTCGAGCGCTTCGCCGCGCTTTTCGAGCGCATGCTGGCGCTGGCCCTGGTGCTGGTGGCGTTCGTGGCCGGGGAGTGGGGCGGCAGCCACGCCTTCGATTACCTTCAGGCCGCTCACGCCGTGCCGTGGGGCCAGACGGACCCGATCTACGGCATCGACCTCGGCTTCTATCTTTTCAAGCTGCCCTTCATCGGATTCGCCTACGACCTCGCGCTCGTGCTCATCATCACTTCCTTCATCGCGACCGCGCTGATCTACCTGATCAAAGGCGGAGTCACCCTCACCGGGCGGTCGTTCATCGTTTCGCGGGCGGCCAAGACCCACCTGATGGCGTTGGGCGCGGTTTTCTTTTTCGTGCTCGCCTACCAGGCGCGCCTCTCCATGTACAACCTGCTCTATTCCGGGCACGGGATCATCGACGGCGCGGGCTACGCAGACATCCACGCCACCCTCCCGGCGCTCTGGATCGTCCTCGTCCTGACGGTGGTCGCGGGCCTGGCGCTCGTGGCGGGTGCGCCCAGCGGCCGCCTGCGCGGGACGATTTACGGGCTGGTGGCGCTGGTGGCGGTATGGATCCTGGGCGGGGCGGTTTATCCCGAAATCGTACAGCGGCTGATCGTGGCGCCGAACGAGCTCGACAAGGAACGGCCCTACATCGAGCGCTCCATCACGTTTACCCGCCAGGCCTTCGCGCTCGACCGCTTCGAGGAGCACGAGTTCCCGGCCCTGGAGGATCTGAACGCGGAGGAGATCCACCAGAACGCCGCCACCGTGGCCAACATCCGCCTGTGGGACCACGCGCCGCTGCTCACCACTTTCGGCCAGCTCCAGGAAATCCGCACTTATTACGACTTCTCCCGCGTCGATAACGACCGCTACTGGATCGACGGCGATTACCGCCAGGTGTCGCTCTCGCCCCGCGAGCTGAACGCCGCCAGCCTGCCCAGCCGGAACTGGATCAACGAGCACCTGCAATACACCCACGGCTTCGGCCTGTGCATGGGCCCGGTGAACGAATCCACCTCCGACGGACTGCCCGTTTTCTTCGTGAAAGACATTCCGCCCGCCTCCAACGTTCCGTCGCTCCGCATCACCCGCCCCGAAATCTACTACGGCGAGCTGCCCAGCGACTACTGCTTCGTGGATACGCGCCTGAAGGAATTCGACTATCCCTCCGGGGATGAGAACGTCTACAACACGTACGCCGGCAGCGGCGGAATTCCGGTGAGCAGTTTCTGGCGGCGGCTGCTCTACGCCGTGAAGTTCGGCGAACTGAAGATCCTGCTCTCCAGCGACATTCAGGATTCGAGCCGCCTGATGATTTATCGCGACGTGCTCGACCGCGTCAGCCGCCTCACTCCGTTCCTGACTTACGACCACGACCCTTACCTCGTGGTGCGGAAGGACGGCACCCTGGTGTGGATACTCGACGGCTACACCACCAGCGCCCAGTATCCCTACTCCGAGCCCACCGGCGACGGGAGCAATTACATCCGCAACTCGGTGAAGGCCACGGTGGACGCCTACTCCGGCGCCGTGCATTTCTACGTGGCCGACTCCACCGACCCTCTCATCCGCGTGTATGCGAGCCTCTTTCCGGGCGTCTTTCAGCCGCTCGACGCCATGCCGGACGACCTGCGCGCGCACATCCGCTACCCCGAGGACTTCTTCACCATTCAGGCCTCGAAATACGCCGTCTTTCACATGACCGATCCCCGCGTGTTCTACAACCGGGAGGACCTCTGGCGCGTGGCCCAGAGCGCGGCGCGGGGCGAGAACGCGCCCATGTCGCCCTACTACACCATCATGAAACTGGCGGAGGTCGGCACGCGCGAGGAGTTCATTCTGATGGTGCCCTTCACACCCTCGCGCAAGCAGAACATGATCGCCTGGATGGCGGCGCGCTGCGACGTGCCCAATTACGGCAAGGTGATGGTGTTCACATTCCCCAAGCAGAAGCTGATCTACGGCCCGCAGCAGCTCGAGTCGCGCATCGACCAGGATCCCACCATTTCGCAGCAACTGACGCTGTGGGGCCAGGGCGGCTCCAAAGTGATCCGGGGCACGCTGCTGGTGATTCCGGTGCACAACTCCGTGCTCTACGTGGAGCCGATGTACCTGGCCGCGGAGTCCGGGCCGGGGCTGCCGCAGCTCAAGCGCGTGATTGTGTCGTACGGCGACAGAGTGGTGATGGAGTCCACCCTCGACGCCGCCCTCGCCTCCATCTTCGGCGGTCAGGCGAACGCCGCTCCAACCGCTCCGGCGGGGGCCGGTGGCGCTCCCGGCGCCGCCCCGGCGGCCGCAGGCGCTCCCGCCACGGCGGCCAACTTTACCGAACTCTCCCGCGAGGCGCGCCAGCACTTCGAGAAGGCGCAGCAACTGCTCAAGCAGGGCGATTGGGCCGGTTACGGCGACGAAATGAAGAAGCTCCAGGACGTGCTGAACCGCCTGGCGCCGAAGTAAGACAAGGTCGGCTGCGGCACCCCTCCTTGAATTCCCGAGAACTGAAGGCGGAGGCGCGCGAGAGAGAAATAATATCGCAGTGTGATATAATTAGCCGATGACCCAGACCCGCCCGAAACGCGCCAGTGGCCCGCCCTCGAGGGACGGAGCGCGCCTGAGCCGGGCGCTCGTCCGCCGCCTCGCCGCCTTCCGCTACCAGCTTCGGCGCTTCCTGCGCTTCAGCGAAAAGGCGGCGCGAGCCGCCGGCGTCACCCCGCAGCAGCACCAGTTGCTGCTCGGGGTGGCCGGCTACACGGGCCGCGGGTGGGCCACGGTGGGCGAGTTGGCCGAGTTCCTCCAGGAGCGCCATAACGCGGTAGTGGGCCTGGTGGAGCGCGCCGCCCGGCGGCGGTTGGTGGGCAAGACGCCGGACGCCGCAGACCGCCGCGTGGTGCGCGTGAGCCTGACCGCGAGGGGAGAGGCGGTGCTGGCGCGCCTGTCGCGATTGCATCGCGACGAGGCTGCGGAGCTGGCCGCGCAAATGCTCGCGGCCGCGGCCACGCCCCGCCGGACGGGCGGAACAGCGCGGACGAAGAACAGAGTGAGGCGAGGGATAGCATGAAGACAGGAGGCGAGGCGCCGCCTGCCCGAAAGCGCCGGAGATTCTTTCGCGAGTTCGGCGTGGCCTTCGAGCCGCTGATGGTGAAGGTGTCTCTTCTCGCCGTGCTGGTGGGGTTCGTGGGCGGATGGGTGGCGCAGGGTCTACTGGAGTTGATTTATCTGTTCACCAACCTCTTTTTCTTCGGCCGGTGGTCCTTCGCCGTGACGTATCCGGTGAGCAACCATTTGGGCGCGTGGGTTGTGCTGATTCCGCCGATCGGCGGACTCATGGTGGGCCTCATGGTGTACTACTGGGAGCCCACCCTCAAGGGCCACGGCATCCCCGAGGCGATGGAAGCGGTGTTGATGGGCCAGAGCCGCATGCGGGTGCGCGTCGCAATTCTCAAGCCGCTGGCGACGGCGCTCGCCATCGGAACCGGCGGCCCGTTCGGCGCCGAAGGACCGATCATCCAGACGGGCGCGGCCTTCGGATCCATCTTCGGACAATGGTTGAAGCTCACACCCTACCAGCGCCGGGTGCTGCTGGCCGCGGGAGCGGCCGCGGGCATGGCGGCCACCTTCACGGCGCCGCTCGCTGGAGTCCTGGTGGCCGTTGAACTTCTGCTCTTCGAATTTCGCGCCCGCTCCTTCATTCCCGTAGCCCTGGCGGCCGCCATGGCCACGGCGGTGCGGGTTCATTTCGCCGGCTGGAATCCCCTGTTTCCCACTCCCGCCTTCCGCCTGACCAGCATGCAGGAACTGTGGCTCTTCGCCGTCCTCGGAGTCCTGATGGGCGTCGTGGCCGTCTGCATGATCCGGGTGTTGTTCTGGCTGGAAAATTATTTCGACCATTTCATCCTGAAGCCCTCGGTGATCTGGGCCCCGGCCGTGGGCGCGCTGATGCTGGGCGTGATCGGTTACTTTTATCCGCAGATTTTCGGCACCGGATACGACACCATTCGCGACATGCTCAACAACCGCCTGACCTGGGGCATGCTCTTGGGCGTTTCGCTCGCCAAGTTCTGGGCGCTGGTGATTTCGCTCGGCTCCGGCACCACGGGCGGCGTCTTCGCGCCCTCGCTGATTGTGGGCGGCGGCATCGGCGCGGCCTTCGCCACGGCCTGCCACCATTTCTTCCCGCACCTCGTCAGCAACCCGGCGCTCTACGCGCTGGTGGCCATGGCGGCGGTGTTCGCCGGCATCGCGCGCGCACCCTTCACCAGCATCGTGTTTCTTTTCGAGCTCAGCCGCAACCCCAACGCCATTCTGCCCCTCGTCGTCTGCTGCATGATCTCGGACGGCTTCGTGCGCCTCTTCAGCGCCGAATCCATCATGACGGGCAAGCTAGTGAAGCGCGGCTTGATTGTGCTGCAGGACTATTCCGTGCCCATTCTCTACCGGTCGCGCATCGAGCAGGTGATTCGCAAAGAGTTCACGTCCATTCCGGCGGACGCGGAGGTGAGCTCGGTGGTGCGCGACTTCTACAGCGAGAACGTGGGCGCGATTCCGGTGGTGGAGACTGACGGCAGCCTGGTGGGCGTGGTGGAGGCGCACGACCTGCTTCGGGAGATGAACAACATGGCGAAGGCGCGCGACATCGCCCGCCAGGATTACGTGCTGGCCTACCCGGGAGAAACGGTGGACCAGGTGACGCGCCGGATGATCGCCCGCGATGCGGAGAACGTCGTGGTGGTCGAAAGGAACGGACGGTTGGAGCCGATCGGTTTGGCGCGCGCCGCCGATATTCTGCGCTTGCGCCGCTGGGTGATGGAAGAGGAGGGCAAAGGGGCGGAACACGAGGACCAACCCGTTGCCGCTGGGCCCGGCTGAGGCCGGCGGCCCCGTCCGGGCGGCGCCGCAAATCGCGTCGCGGCTTAGATTTTGTTAAGATGAGCACGCGGAGCCCGGAATACTGATGGCAGGTTCAGAATGGAAAGCGGAGTTGCTCCTCACCGGCAGTTGGCGGGGGGCCACCTCGGTGTTGCTATCGAACGGCCGCCATCATCTGGTGGTGGACACGGGGATGCCTCACGAGGCGCCGCAGCTCCTCAGGGCGCTGGAGGCGCGCGGCCTCAAGCCCGCGGACGTGAGCGGACTCATCAGCACCCACTTTCACGTCGATCACGTCCTCAACAACTCGCTGTTCCCCGCTTGTCCCATCCACGCCAGCCAGCGCTCCTACGACTGGTGCTGCTCGCTGTACTCCGACCTGCAGGACGACCTCCACTGGGAGAGGTTGGTCCTCAAGTACTACCCGGAGACCTTCGATTACGAGCGCGCCCGCGAACTGATGGGCAAGCTGCGGAAGCTCGGCCTGCGCATGTGGGACCGCAAACGGATGGGAGCGCCGGAGCAATTTGTGTGGATTGAGAACCGCGCCCTGCCGGAGGGACTGCAGGCGCACATCACCTCGGGACACGTGCCCGGTCACGTTTCGATTCTGGTCCCAGACGGCGGCGGGAGCACGGTGATCGCGGGCGATGCGCTGCTCAGCCGCGACCGCGACGATCAGATCCTCACCATGATCCCGTACAACCGGGAGGAATTTCGGCGCGATCGCGAAGGCATTCTGGCCATGTCAGGCCGCATCCTGCCGGGACACGACCAGCCCTTTCAGGCCGAGGCGGTGCGGGGAACAAATCTCTAGGGCTTCGCCTGCGGCGCAGCAGGGGGGCGGAGTGGCGAGCGAGCGATTTTCAACTCGAGGCCGCCGCGTGGCGCGTGCGGAGGTACTCGTCGAGAGCCTGCGGCCACGGCTGCGGCGGCACCGTATGCCGTTCGCCGAAGATTCGGACGAGGGCGTGGCCGAACAAGCCCGCGGCTCCGGTGATGGCGACTCTCATCGGGATCGGCACTTAGTGGGGCGCCGTACTTTCGAGCTGCTCCACGTAACGCCGGAGTTCGGTCGTGATCCTCAGCGCGAGCTGGTCGGGCGTCATGCCGCGGGCGCGGATTTCGAGGGTGGGCCCGGGGGCGGGCGGCGGCGCGTTATGATCGATCTTCTTGTCGAGCAGCGTTGCGCTCCACACCCTTTCGCCCGAAACCCAATCGACCACGTCGATCGAGGTCTCCCGAGGTTTGTCGCGCGACTCTTTCTTGGGCAGGGGAACGCCATGGCGCTCGCGATATTGAGGCTGCCTCTCGGGTACGATCACGTTCATTTCGAGGTCGACGCCTTCGGGATTGCTGGTGACGCGATATCGTCCCCAGGTCTTCAGGTCCTCCTGCAACCACCGGTCGAGGCCGTCGGGCATCGGGCCCACGTAGATCAACTTGCCGGTCACCAGACGGTTCGGCGGGCTCGCCGCGGACTGCTGAGCGGCTGCGCGCGGCGCGACGGGGCCGGCGAGTGCAGCGCAACTGAGCACGAGTCCCGCGCAGGCCAGTTTTCGGAACCCTCTCGGACGCCTCATGGTGATCCCTCCGTGGTCTCCGCGGCTCTATTCTACCTCAGGCCAGCGGCCCCCACGTGCCCGGGGCTGCGCGCCGAATTTCGAAGGATCACACTCGATTCCCGTTGCGATCCCGCAGCATCGCAGAAAGGACACAGACATTGCGTCGCCTGGTGATTTCGATAGCGGCGGCCGCCCTGTTCGTTGCGGCCCCGCTGCGCGCGGACTGGAAGGTTCCGGTCGCCTCCAAGAAGCTTGCCAACGGACTCGTGGTAGTGGTCTCGGAAGACCACTCCGCCCCGACTTTTGGCGTCTGCATCAGCTACGGCAGCGGATTCCGTTTGGAGCCGGAGGGCCGGACGGGCTTTGCCCACCTCTTCGAGCACATGATGTTCGAGGGCACGCCGAACGCTCCCAAAGGCATTTTCGACGAAGTCATCGAGGGGGGAGGCGGCTTCAACAACGGCGACACCCGCTATGATTTCACCGAGTACATCGAGTCGGCGCCCGTTTCGGCGCTCGAGCCGGTGCTCTGGCTCGAAGCGGACCGCATGAAGACCCTCGACTTTTCGCAGGCCAACCTCGACAACCAACGGAAGGTGGTGGAAGAGGAGGTGCGCGTCAACGTCCTCAACCGGCCCTACGGATCGTTCGAGTGGCTCGATCTGCCCCAGAAGGCTTTCAACCGCTTTCCCAACGCCCACAATTTCTACGGTGATTTCAAGGACCTTGACGCCGCCACCATCCAGGATGTGCAAAGCTTCTACCAGCACTACTACGCGCCCAACAACGCGGTGCTGGCGGTGGCCGGGGATGTAAATCCCGATGAGGTGTTCGCCGCCGCGGAGAAGTACTTCGGAGGAATTCCCGAGCGCAAGGTGCCGCCGCGTCCGGACGTCAGCGAGGCGCCGCAGACGGCCGAGCGCCGCTTCACCCAGCCCGACAGCCTGGCCCGCGTTCCCGCCCTGGCGGTGGGGTATCGGATGCCGCCCCGCGCGTCGCACGACGCCGTGGTGGGGGCCGTGGTGGGCGAGCTGCTGCACAACGGCGAGGCTTCCCTGCTCTACCAGGCGCTGGTCAAGGATAAGAAGGTGGCCTTGAATGTGTCCGGAGGCCTGAACTGGCCGCTGGGCAATCCGTTCGAATACAACGGACCCACGCTGATGACATCGTTTATCGTCTATCCGCCGAACGTGACGGAGGACCAACTCCTCGCGGCGTACGACGCCGTGATCGACAACCTTAAGACTCAGGGGCCCTCTGAGGGCGAGATGGAACGGATCAAAACCAAAATGACGTCCGACTGGTACGCCCAGCTCGAGATCCCCATCAGCCGGGCGTCGGCGCTCTCCCACGCCACCCTGTTCGACGGCAATCCCGACCGTGTCAATCAAATTCCCACCGAGCTCGAGCGCGTCACGCCGGCTGAAGTGAAGGCGTTCGCAGCCAGGTATCTGCTGCACACAAACTCCACCATCATCAACCGCGTGCCACAAGCGCTGCTCAAGGCTGCGAACGGCGGGAAGGGAGACCAACCATGAAAACGAAAACGCTACGCCGGGTCCTGCTGGTGCTGGCGTGGGTCGCGATTTCGCTGAGCGCGGTGGCGCAGGAGAAGCTCCCTCCCCTGCCGAAGGATCTTCCGGCCTACGGCCCGCTGGTCCCCTTCAAGACGCCCAACGTGGAAGTGAAGAAACTCGGGAATGGACTCACGATTTGGCTCGTGCCGCGCCCGGGATTTCCAAAAGTCGCGCTGGCGGTGGCCGTGCGCGGCGGGCGGGCGTCCGATCCCCAGAACCGGCCGGGGCTCTCGGATCTTCTCGTGGCCGCGCTCGATCAGGGCACCAAAACCCGCTCGGCCAAGCAAATCGCCGAGGCGTTCGAGGCGGCCGGCGGCGATCTGGGAGGCGATCTCCGCGCCGACGCGATCGTCACCTCAACTCAGGTGATGGCCGCCCGGGCGAACGACGCCCTCGAAGTTCTGGCGGACGTGATGCAGAACGCCACCTTCCCCGACGATGAGGTGGCGCTCGCCAAGCGCAACGCCCTCGAGAATCTGAAGGCCGAGGAAGCGCAACCCTCCTTCCTGGCTTCGCGGGCCATGGCCAAGGCGCTCTTTGGAAATCAGCCCTACGCCACCCTCGCGCCCACCCAAGACTCCATCAACGCGGCCACGGCCGCGGAGTTGAGGGCCGCCTACGCCGAACGCTTCCGGCCGGACCAGGCCTTGGTGGTGGCCGTGGGCGACTTTTCGAGCGATGCGCTGGAGGCTGCCATCGCCAAGGACTTTGGAGGCTGGGCCGCTCCTTCCCAGGCGCCGGTGGCCGCCATCGCCCCGCCGGCCCAGAACAATCCGCACTCCATCTTCCTGGTGCCGCGGCCGGGCTCCGTGCAAACCACGCTGACGCTTGCCGCCTTCGGCCCGAAGCGCGGCGATCCCGACTACGCCGCCACCCAGGTGGCCAATGCCATTTACGGAGGCATGTTCGGCTCGCGCCTCATTCGCAACATTCGAGAGGACAAGGGCTACACGTACTCGCCTGGGGCCGGACTGCAGTTGCGAGCCGCGGCAGGCGTGCTGCAGACGCGCGCCGACGTCCGCAACGCCGTCACGGGTCCGAGCCTTAACGAAATTGAATACGAGCTCAACCGCATGGCCACCACCGATCCCACCTCCGATGAACTCAACCGCGCCCAGCGGTACCTGGTGGGAACGAATGCGATCATTTTGCAGATCCAAGCCGCCGTCGCGCAGCAGTTGGGCTGGCTCTGGGTTTACGGCCTGCCGCCTGAAGCCCTAGGCCAGGAAAGCGCGAACGTTCAGAAGGTCACGCTGCAAGACGTCGCGGCCGCGGGCCGGAAATACTTCGCCGCCGCCCGCCAGACCATCGTAACCGTGGGCGAAGAAAAAACCGTGCGCGAGCAGTTGGCGCCGTTCGGACTGCCGATTGAGGCGGCGCCCTGAAAGGTCCCCGTCGCCTTCGGGCCAGCCAAGGCCGAGCATTGGGGGGCGTGTTTTGCAGAACCGCCCGATACCGAAGGGGGAGGGCTGCGTCGAGTGTCGTCTCAACCATCCATGGCGGTCGGCCTGGCGGCGTGCGCCGCCCTCGCGCTCGTTTTCGCGCCCAAATCTCCCGCGAGCGGCGCCGCGGTCTATCCCGACAGCCTCGCGCTCACCCCACCCATGGGCTGGAACAGCTACGACAGCTACGGCGGCGCGGTAAACGAACAGGAGATGAAGGCCAACGCCAAAGTCCTTGCGGACCACTTGGCCCGCTACGGCTGGAAGTACGTGGTGGTGGACTACTACTGGTACTTCGACCATCCGGAGAGCATCGAGCACTCGTCGGGCCACGAGCGCCTGGAGACGGCCATGGACGAGTACGGCCGCCTGCTGCCGGCACCCAACCGGTTCCCGTCCTCGGCGGGCGGCAAGGGATTCGCGCCCCTCGCCGACTACGTCCACAGCCTTGGGCTCAAATTCGGCATCCACATCATGCGGGGCATTCCCCGCCAGGCCGTGGAGCGCAATGTGCCTATCCTCGGTGCCCACGCCCGCGCCAAAGATATCGCCGATCTGAAGAACATCTGCCCTTGGTCTACGGCCATGTACGGAGTGGATGTGACCAAGCCGGCGGGACAGGCCTACTACGACTCCATCGCTCGGCTCTACGCTAGTTGGGGTGTGGATTTCATCAAGGCCGACGACATGAGCCGCGGCAACGACCTGGAGCCGTATCACGGGGCCGAGATCGAAGCGCTACGCAAGGCCATGAACAAGAGCGGCCGGCCCATGGTGCTCAGCCTCTCACCCGGCGCGGCGCCGCTGGACCAGGCCGCGAGCCTGAGCGAGTGGTCCCAGATGTGGCGCATCTCCGATGACATGTGGGACAACTGGAAAGAGGTCTTCGCGCAGTTCGCGCGCACCCGGGGCTGGGCGCAGTATTCCGGCCCCAACCACTGGCCCGACGCCGATATGCTGCCCCTCGGCCGCCTGCGCGTTCGAGGCTTCGAAAACGCGCCCCGCTCCTCGCGGCTCACGCACGACGAGCAGCGCACCTTGATGACGCTCTGGACTATCTTTCGTTCGCCTCTGATGATGGGCGGAGACTTGACCTCTCTCGATCCCTGGACGGCTTCGCTGCTGGAGAACGACGAGGCGATCGCCGTCGATCAGACGAGTTCGGGCAACCATGAGCTTTTCGAGCGCGGACCCCGGGTGGCGTGGGAGGCGGATGCTCCCGGAGTCCACGAAAAATACGTGGCCTTGTTCGACACCGGCCAAGCCGCCGTAGATGTCGTTGTGACCTGGCAGGAATTGGGCCTTGCCGGAAAATGCGCCGTGCGGGACCTGTGGCAGAAGCGCGATCTCGGAACCTTCGCGGACAGATTTTCCGCGCGCCTCGATTCCCATGCGGCCGGTTTGTATAAGGTCGCTCCTGTTAACTGAAGTGGCGGCTCGCGGGCAGCGTCGCGGGTAGAATCGCCGTGCGGCGCGCGGCGGCGAGCTCAATCCGTATCGAAGCGCTGCTCCTTCCACGGATCGCCAACCCTGTGGTAGCCGTTGCGCTCCCAGTAGCCCGCCTCGTCGCGTGAAAGAAATTCGAGGCTGCGCACCCACTTGGCGCTCTTCCACCCGTAGAGTTTCGGCACCACCAGCCGCAGCGGACCGCCGTGCTCCGGCGCGAGCGGAGCGCCGTCGTGCCGGTCGGCGAAAAGAACGTTTTCGTCGAGCAAATCCGCCAGCGGAACGTTGGTGGTGTATTCGCCTTCGCCGTGCACCAGCACGAAGTCGGCGCTCGTGAGCGGCTCGGTGAGGCCGTGGATGGCGCGAAAAGGCACGCCCTCCCAGCGATTGTCGAAGCGGCTCCAACGCGTGACGCAGTGGAAGTCCGCCGTCACCTGCGCCCGCGGCAGCGCCTGAAACTCATCCCAGTTGAGCCGGAGCGGATTTCGAACCAGGCCTTCGGTGCGAAAGTCCCAGGTGGCGGGATTGAAACGCGGCACGTCCCCGAGGTGCAGCACCGGCCACTTGAGCGTGGCGGCTTGGCCGGGCGGCAGCCGGCCCTCCTCCCGCATTTTAGCTTCGAGGATTTTGCGTTCGGAGTTGCTTGAGAAGATGCCCATGGTCGCTCGAGTGGTCCCTGCGGGAGCGGCGCCCGGCAACGCCGGCCGCGTCCAGCGCCCGACGCGTCGCGGCGCCGCAAACGGGCTCGCCATGTTATTCTGACAACCACAACAACGTATCATAGTTATTCAGCGCCGGTGGCCGCGCGGCCGCCGCGACGAACAGAAAGGGGAGGCCGATGGGGGTCGGCATTCGCACCGAAGACCTGCGCAAAGTCTACACGTCTCCGCCGCCGGCAGCCGCGGGCGCGGCCGGCTTCAGCTTCACGGCGTCGCGCAGCCGGGGACCCGCTCCGAAGGGCGCCGGGGGCAAGAACGCCAAGAAGCCGGAGATCGTGGCCCTGGACGGCGTCTCGCTCGACGTCCAGCCCGGCGAGATTTTCGGCCTGCTGGGCCCGAACGGCGCCGGCAAGTCCACCACCGTCGGCGTGCTCACCACGCGCGTTCGCCCCACGGGCGGCCGGGCGTGGGTCGGCCCGCACGAAATCTGGAAAGACCAGGTGGCGGTGAAGCAACTGATCGGCGTGGTGCAGCAGCGTCCCAACCTCGATTTCGCACTCACCGCCCGCGAAATCCTGCTGTTTCACGGCGCCTACTTCGCCCAACCCGCCCGCGAGCGCGCGCGCCGGGCGGCGGAGCTCCTGGAGGAGTTCAAGCTCACCGACCGCGCCGATCAGATGGTGCGCGGCTTCTCCGGCGGCATGATGCAACGCATCTCGATCGCGCGCGCCCTGATGCACGACCCGCAGGTGCTCTTCCTCGACGAACCCAGCGCCGGCCTCGATCCGCAGACCAAGCTCATGTTGTGGGAAATCATCCGCAGTTACAACCGGGCCGGCAAAACCATTCTGCTCACCACCCACAATATGGAAGAAGCGGACGCGCTCTGCCAGCGCATCGCCATCATCGACCACGGCCACATCATTGCGCAGGGCACGCCCCGCGACCTCAAGGGCTCACTGCCGGGGGGCTACCTGCTGCGCCTGCGTTTCAGCCAGACCTCGCCCGGCCTCACCGCCCGTCTGCAGGCGCTGCCCGGCGTGCGTGAAGTGAAAACGGTGGACGGGCAGGCGGCCGATCTTTACGCCGACCGCGGCGGGTCGTTGATCGGCGAGATTGTCGCCGCCGCCGCCGCCGCGGGCGCCGAGCTGGCCGACGTGCACATCGCGGAGCCCAGCCTCGAGAACCTATTCCTGCACCATACCGGAAGGAGCCTGCGCGAATGAGCTGGAAAACGTTTTCGGCGCTGCTCGCGCGCGACGCCCACGTGGCGCGGCGCAATTTCCTGCAGTTGCTCGTGCAGACGCTGCTGCAGCCGCTGCTTTTCGTCTTCATCTTCGGCAAGGTGATGACCACCAGCGGCCTGATGCCCGAGGCCTACAAAAGCATACTGCTGCCGGGGATTATGGCCATCAGCATGGTACTGGCGGGCGTCCAGGCGGTGTCGATGCCGCTGATCGTGGAGTTTCAATTCACCCGCGAAATCGAGGACCGGCTGCTGGCGCCGATTTCGACGGGCTGGGTGGCGTTTGAAAAAGTGGTGGCCGGAATGTTCCAGTCCCTGGCCGCGGGACTGGTGGTGATTCCGGCGGCCTGGCTGATCATCGGCCATGGAGTGAATTTGAGCTTCGCGCAGCCCGTGCTGTTCGCCGCCGTGGCCCTGGCGGTGGCCATGTTCGCCGCGGCCGGCGGCCTGGCCCTCGGCTGCAGCATCGGCCAGACCCAAATCGGCCTGATGTTCACGCTCGTCATCGCGCCCATGATCATGTTCGGCTGCGCCTATTACCCCTGGAGCGCCCTCGCGTCATTTCCGATTTTGCAGAAGGTGGTGCTCATCAATCCCCTCGTCTACGCCTCCGAAGGGCTGCGCGCCACCCTCGCCCCCCAGTTTCCCCACCTGCCGATGATGGTGATCCTGCCCGCTCTGCTCGCCCTCGACGGGCTGGTGGTGGCGTTTGGTCTTTCGCGATTTCAGAAGAAGGCCCTGGGCTGATCGCCGGGGCGGATCGCACCGATTCAATAGACGTCTAAAGGAAGCTCAAGTATGGAGCGCCGGCAGCAGAGAAGAACGACGGAAATGCCGGGGTGCGGTGTCGCGGCCCGAAGGAAACCGCGTTGGGGACGCACCCCGGCGCGATGCAACGCCATCAGTTTTGCAGCCCGAGTTAGATCAGGACAGTGATCCAAATCACCGATGGGAGTGACGGGAGCGGTCCGGCAATTCGATTTACGCTGGATGATGCCGGACCTGATCAGCACTGCCTGAGCCCTGTAGTGGAAGGGCGTTAGGCGCTAGGCGGAACCGACGCCGCTTCGCCACCCGCACGCCCTCCCCGCCCCTGAGGGTGTCCCACAACGGTCCAGGCAAGCGCCGGCCCCTCCGCGGCTGGCGGGAAGACCACATGTCCCGCGGCGAACCGCACTTTTACCTTGACAGGCCGGGCCTCATTATGATATGGTTATTGAGTCCGTGGAAATTAAGCCTAAAAACTTCCCCCGCTACATGCCCGCAACCGTGCACACTATGAAACCGCGGGGCCGGGACTCAAGCGTACCCCGCGTTGCTAAATCATTTTATACCAGTATCATACGGCGAGAATGGCGAGAACGTGGCCAACTGGGTAATCTTGCTGTTCTTCAGCCACTGACAGCCCCAAAAGGTGCCGAACTCTGGCAAGACGGCGACTATGGCCGGACCTTCGATCATTGCGGGCCGCCTTCCCCTGTCACGGTCACAAGCCGAATGGCTCGGGAAGTAGGAGAGCCAAGCCCGGGTGGGAGGAGAAACGGCACGTCGAGGCTCAGCCCAGTGACGGCCTGAGAGCCTGGAACAAAGCCACGATGTTCTTTAGAATCAACAGATATGTCTCGAACGCTCCTGTCAATGAATTGGGGCCGGGCCGGATTGCCGACGGGCACGGCGCAACGGCGCGACGAACCTGGACAATTGACCGCTGCCCCGACCGGTGAGCCTGGAGGCCTTTGGCGCAACCAACTCAGCTTCGGGATCAGGCGTCCGGCCGGCCATCCACGCGGTCGTAGGCCGAGCGGGCGCAGGTACTGCCGAGGGAATCGTTATAGAGGGACTTCAGGTGCAAATGGTATCGGACTTCCTGGTCGAAGCGATGCAGGCCCTTGAGGTCGTCAAGGCGGATGGGAAACCGCTTGCCGTCGGCCAGCCAGAACTTCTGGTATCCATGGTCCTCAAGCTCGCAGGGCAGGCCGCGGATGAGAAAATGGGCGGGGCTGGCGGGCGCCCACAGGCCCTGGGAATTCCGCTCGATGCGATGGACGCAGTTGTACTTACGGACCTCGATAGAGGCGGCGCCGGTGGCGTTGGCCTCGAATCCCGCCTGCTGCAACTGCTTCCGAATGTCGTCGAGCGTCGGCCCCGGCTTCACCATGGTGTGCTAACCTGCTCCTCTGTAACGTGGAGCGCTATAGAAGAATCTAACCAAGGACACCCTTAAAGCGCAAGGGCCTATGACATCGGACTTCGAAAACCCGGCCGCTGTGACGGCTAAACTGCATGGGCCTGTGACGCCCGGCCTGCGCCCGGCCCCGGGTCTGGGCCTGACGGCTGCCTCCGGGCCCGCAGACCACGCCGGCGAAAACGCTTCGGACGTCTTTTCGCTGGTCGGCAACACTCCGCTCCTGCGCCTCAACCGGATCGCCCGCCTCCAGGCGGGCGTCGAGCTCTACGCCAAGGCGGAGTGGTTCAATCCCGGGGGCTCGGTGAAGGACCGCGCCGCCCTCAACATCATCCGCGAAGCCGAACGGGCAGGCTTGATGTGCCGGGGCAAGCTGCTGATCGATTCCACCTCCGGCAACACCGGCATCGCCTACGCCATGCTCTGCGCCGCACGCGGCTACCGCCTGAAGCTTTTCGTGCCGGACAACGTGAGTCTGGAACGCAAGCGCACCCTGCACGCCTACGGGGCCGAGGTGGTTTACACCGATCCCCTGGAAGGATCGGATGGAGCCATCCGTGCGGTCCGCGAGCTCGCGCGGCAGAACGCGGGCCAGTATTTCTACGCCAACCAGTACGATAACCCGTCCAACTGGCGCGCCCATTATCACTCGACCGCCTCGGAGGTGTTCAACCAGACGCAGGGACGGATAACCCACTTCGTGGCCGGCCTCGGCACCAGCGGAACCTTCATGGGCACGTCCCGCCGGCTTAAGGAGTTGAACTCTGCCATTCGTTGCATTTCGGTGCAGCCCGACGAGCCGTTCCACGGGCTCGAGGGCATGAAGCACATGCCCACTTCGATCCCGCCCCGGATCTACGATCCGGCGCTGGCGGACGGCAACCTCGTGGTTTCCACCGAGGAGGCCCAGGCCATGACGCTTCGCCTGGCGCGCGAAGAGGGCCTGCTGGTGGGCGTCTCGAGCGGGGCAGCCTTGGCGGCGGCCTTGCGGGTGGCCGCCGAACTAAGACACGGCGTAATCGTCACCATTTTCTGCGACGGCGGCGACAAGTATCTGAGCGAGCGGTTCTGGGACGAAACAGCGGATTCGCCGATCTTCGATTGACGATTGCGTGGGAGCGACTGACGACCGCGGTGGCGGAACCGCCCCACCGTCTTCATTCAGCGCCAGGTACAGGGAGGAAACACGATGCCGGATTGCAGGCGATATGAAGGGATCACGCCGGAAAAGCTGAGCAACCTGAGGCTGGGTCTGCTGCGGACCGGAATTACGTTGCCGGAGGGTGGCAACGGCCTGATCGAGACGATGGGCGTGAAGGTGTCGGTGAGTTACCTGGCCGCCGAGCAGGCCCTCGATGTCTGCATCATCGAGAAGCCGTCCTTCATTCCGACGTCACTCGTCTGGGGACAGGTGGAAGCGCCGCTGAAGAATTGACGAATGACAGTGAAACTCCACACCGGGAACCTCGAGGCCATCCACCGTCATGCCGAAGCTGAGTATCCGGCGGAATGCTGCGGCATCCTGCTCGGCGAGACGTCAAGTGAAACGAAGCGGGTGACCGAGGTGGTGCCGCTAGCCAATCTGCGGCACGACCCGGACCGTGGGCAGGCGTTGCTGCCGCTCGACGATCCGGGGCGGGAGACCGAACGCAATCGCTTCCTAATCGATCCCCGGGAGCAGTTGCGCGCCGAGAAGGACGCGCGGGCGAGAAGGCTGACGGTGCTCGGCTACTACCACTCCCACCCGGACCACCCGGCGCGCCCGTCCGAGTACGACCGCGAGCACGCCTGGCCGTGGTATTCTTACCTTATTGTCTCGGTCGAGGCTGGCCGCGCACGCAATACCCGCAGTTGGGTGCTGGCCGATGACCGCTCGAGTTTTGAGCCCGAAGCTCTCGAACTCGAGGAAGGACCCGGCGCCGCGGAAACGGTGGCTGCCGGTCAGGCGAAGAATCTCAGCCGGACCTGAAGATCGCCGGACATCCGGAGCATCCAGTGTCTCTGGGCTGCGAGGATCACCGGCCGTCCGGTTGCTTCGCGAGCTGCGCCGGTGGGATTGCGAATACGTCGAAGGAGTAAGGAATGGCAGTCAAGATCATGATCCCGACGCCGCTGCGCCAGTACGCGGGGAAACAGGAGTCCGTGGAGCTTGAGGCCGGAACGGTGGCCGAGGCTCTAACGGGTCTCATCACGCAATACGCTGATCTGCGCCGGCATCTTTACAATGATGAAGGGAAGATCAGGAGCTTTGTAAACGTGTATTTGAACGACGAGGACATCCGCTATCTCAGCAAGGAGTTGACGCCGCTGCATGAGAACGACGTATTGAGCATCGTACCGTCCATCGCAGGCGGCACGGAAATTAAGACAGATTCCGACGATCTTCCCATCCTCCGCTGTATCTGTCGCTAGCCTGGGTTCCGCGGCCGGAATCCGGGCCCTCCCGAGTGATAAGGGGTTTACGCGGCGGGCGCGCGTTCCGAGCGATTGCCGGGCGCCGGCGCCACGTCAGTCCGAACGAACTCAGCGGAGGTTAAAGACCATGGCACACGCAGCAACTCTCGAAGCGGTCACGCTCTCGAAGGACGAAGTTCTTCGCTACAGCCGGCACCTCATCATGCCCGAAGTTGGCATGGACGGCCAGCTCAAGCTGAAGCAGGCCAAGGTGCTGCTGATCGGCGCCGGAGGGCTGGGCTCGCCTCTGGCGCTCTATCTGGCGGCGGCGGGAGTAGGCCGGATGGGCTTGGTGGACTTTGACGTGGTCGATTTCACCAATCTGCAGCGCCAGATCCTGCACGGCACGGCAGACGTGGGACGCCCCAAACTCGAGTCCGCCGCGGAGACCCTCCACGACATCAATCCCTATGTCGAGCTGGTGCGGCATGAGATGCGGCTGACTTCCGCCAACGCGCTTGAACTCTTCCGCGACTACGACATCGTCGCCGACGGCACCGACAACTTCGCCACCCGGTATCTCGTGAACGACGCCTGCGTGCTGAGCGGCAAACCCAACGTCTACGGCAGTATCTTCCGATTCGAAGGCCAGGCCTCCGTGTTCGCCACTGAGAACGGCCCGTGCTATCGCTGCCTCTATCCGGAGCCACCCCCGCCGGGCCTGGTTCCGAGCTGCGCCGAGGGCGGCGTGCTGGGGGTCCTGCCCGGCATCGTCGGCGCCATCCAGGCGCTCGAAGCCATCAAGCTCATCATTGGCCAAGGCGAGCCGCTGATCGGCCGCCTGCTGCTGTTCGACGCGCTTCGACTGCGTTTCCGCGAGCTGAAGCTGCGCAAGAATCCGGAGTGCCCGGTGTGCGGCAGGCACCCCACGCTCCATCACCTTATCGACTACGACGAGTTCTGCGGAATTCGCGGCCAGGAGGCTGAACCGGTGAACAGAATCCCCGAAATTACGCCCATCCAACTGAAAGAGATGATCGACGGCGGCGTCCCCTTCAAATTGCTGGACGTTCGCGAGACGCACGAGTTTGACATTTGCCGCATCCCGGGCTCCATTCTGATACCGCTGGGCGAATTGCCGGCGCGCATGCACGAGCTGGACTCCGCGGACGAACTCGTCGTCCACTGCCGGTCAGGCGTGCGCAGCGGGCGTGCGGTGGAGTTTCTGATGCAGGCGGGATTCCGCCGCATCAATAATCTGAAGGGTGGAATTCTGGCTTGGTCTGACCAGGTGGACCCGAGCGTACCGAAGTATTGAGACTTTTTCCCCGCTTTCTGCGCCGCGCGGCGCGCCGAGGAGGGCGCGCGATCGCGTCGCCCAGATTTCGTTTCCGGCCGGACATCGCTCTGCAGGATCGATCGCATGTCCGCAATCCTTGATGGAGGACCTTTATGACTCTGAACATCGGAGACCCGGCGCCAGACTTCAAAGCCGTCCAGACCACCGGCGACGCGCAGGGCGAGTTTCAACTGTCGGCCCAGCGCGGCAAGAACGTGGTGCTGGTGTTTTACCCCGGCGACTTCACCCCCGTTTGCACGAATGAGCTGGCCTTGATTCAGAAGGACCTGGCAAAATTCGCCAACGCCAACGCCCAGGTGGTGGGGCTGAGCACCGACACGGTGTACGCTCACAAGGCTTTTCAGAAATCGCTCGGCGGGCTCACGTATCCGCTGGCCACAGACCGCTGGCCCTACGCCGACGTCGCCAGGGCGTATGGAATATTCCCGCCAACCCAACACCAGCTTCCTTTCTGGAACGATCGCGCCATCTTCGTCATCGACCCGGAC
>DATJAQ010000280.1:0-3590 GCA_035516075.1 Terriglobia bacterium
GGACTCAGCTTGGTGACAAAGGCGTCTGCCAGCCCTCCGGATGCCTGTTGAAACGCGCCCGAGGTAATCGGGAAGTTCGTGGAGGCGGTGTTTCCGGTGACGTAGGCATCGCCGGACGCATCCACGGCGATGGCGTTACCCTGATCCGACGCGAGACCGCCAAGGTACGTGGAATACACCAAGGCCGACCCCGAGGCGTTGATTTTGGTCACGAACGCGTCGACGCTGTTAACCGAGCAGCTCGAGCACGCCGACTGCTCCGCATTCAGTGTGGGAAAGTTCGTCGACAGTGTGTCGCCCGTGATGTAGGCGTCACCCTTGGCGTCGACGGCGATCGCGTTGGCGAAGTCGTCCTTGCTACCACCGAGGTAGGTCGAATAGCTGAGGCTCGGATCAATTACCAGCGCCCGGCTGTGATCGTAGGGTCCCACCCGAAAGCCCACTTCTCGCGCGCCGGATGCTTCGACCTTACCTAACACATAACCACCCGGGATCCGCGTCCGGGCGCCGTTCGTCGCCTGGTAAATCGTCGGTTGATGATACACAAACCGGCCGCCCTGCGCTTCAAGCACTAAGTCTCCGTCGGTGTTCAGGCTGGCGCGGTCGGCGCCTTCGACGCGGAGGTCGATGGCCTGCGGGTCGGCTCCAGAGCTCACCACGAAGTCGTACTCGAGTTGGCGCTGGTTTCCGTAATACACCAGGTCGATACCGGGATAAACGTCCTGGTAGCGGACACGGGCGTAGTTCGGAACCCCGGTCCGCCATTTCGCCGGGTCGTTCCCGATGAAGTAGTTGCTTTTGCCAGGCAGTTCATCAGTGCCGTGGATAAATGCCACCGGGCTCGCGCCCTCGATTTTCATTCTCAGCGCGGCTGCCGGGGTCCGGCTCGTGTGGCGCAAGGCCGCGCCGGACGAGGCCAGGCTCCCTGCCTTCGAGACTCCGAGCGACAGGATTGCTTCATCCCGGGTCAGCAAAAGGGCGTAACCTTCGCCGCGCGACAGGAACCGTACCTTGGGATCGGCTTGGCCCTGGTTGACCTCGAAGCGCAGCGGCAGGCGGGCATAAGCGGCCATCCAGTGCGCGCGCCCGGGTGAGCCGGAAGCTGCCTGCGCGGAGCCCGGCCGGAGAGCGCTGTGCGCAGGACCGGCGCTCTTGGGGCCCTCTGCCCGAGGCGCCCGGCCCGTGGTGACGACCACTGCAGCAAGTGCCAATAGTGCGAAGCAAATAAGTCCGGCTACGCGCGCCTTACGGCGCGCAAAGGTAGCAGCCTGATCCGTCATGAAGCCTCCACTCTTTTTATCTGTTCCGGGCAGCCCGTGGTCATCCGGATTAGCGGGGTAAATGCATCGAGTTAGCCTAGCACTACCCTGCGACGCTGTCAACGTGGGCAGTTTGAATGTTAGCGTCGATTGTAACGCAACGCCTTTGCCCAGCGATCAGCCATGGGCGCCGAGGTGCTCGAGCCCGGATGCCGAGTGGGCCGGCTGCCCGGCACGCAAAGATAGCAATCCAAACTCTTGCGCCAAAGCGTATACTCTCACGAGGGGGACGGGGTCGCACAGGGAATGCCGGAGCCTGATCGACGTGCGATCGATCACGACGGGCTGCACCCTTCGCGGAGTGCGGCACCGATCAAATCGCCGAAGAAAAGGAGAACGACCGATGAAGCGACTTTTTTCCACCCTTGCACTTGCGGCCGCCACCCTGGTTGCGCTGGGATTGCTGAGCGTGAGCCAGGCGCGTGCCGACTCATGGACGGGCTGGATCAGCGACAGCGCCTGCGGCGCCAAAGGCGCCAGCGCTGACCATAAACAATGCGCCATTACCTGCGTCAACGACAAAGGCGCCAAGTGGGTGCTGGTGAAATCCGACACCAAAGACGTCATTGCCATTCAAAATCAAGACGCCGTCAGCGCAGACAACGTGGGCATGGAAGTTAACGTGACAGGAACCCTGAACGAGGACAAGACGATTCACGTCGATAGCATTGCCGCAGCCGGCAAGTGAGCGAAGCCGGCCTTCAGAGCCGGCACCCAAGCGCCGCCAGGGCCGCCAGGCGACCGAACGCCGGGCGGCCCTTTCGGTAAGAACGGGCCTCATACCAGCCGCGCGGGGTGTGAGGCCGATTCCGAGCGCTTCCGATCACAGGGCCCGCCGGCTCGGGCGTCGCCGGCGGCAGCACCTCGCGCCCCGCCCGCACCCACGATCAAAGGTCGTAGGCTCATGTCGGGTTTGCTCGCCATCACGCTACTGGGTTTCGTCCTCGGCATGCGTCACGCCACCGACGCCGACCACGTCATCGCCGTCACCACCATCGTCAGCCGGCAACGCTCGCTCGGCAGCGCCGCGCTCATCGGGGCCTTTTGGGGCCTCGGGCACACCCTCACCATCGCGGCCGTGGGCAGCGCCATCATCGTGTTCAACGTGGTGATACCGCCGCGCCTCGGCCTTGCCATGGAGCTCGCCGTGGGCCTCATGCTGGTCCTGCTGGGCGTGCTGAACCTCACCGGCATTACGCGCCGCCTCGCGGAGCGCTTCACGCCGCAGGTGGCGGGCGGGCACGCGCATCCTCACGCCCACGGCGACTTCGTGCATACCCACGTGCACGGCCACGCGCCCGGCCATCACGGCCACGCGGAAGACGCGACGCCGCTCGCGCGCCTCGACCGCGGTTTCGCCCGCCTGGGACGCGGCTTCGGACTCTACCAGGCCCTGCGGCCCCTGGCGGTGGGCATCGTGCATGGCCTCGCCGGCTCCGCCGCGGTGGCGCTGCTGGTGCTGGCCGCCATCCGCAACGCGGCGTGGGGCGTGGCCTACCTGCTCGTATTCGGGGCCGGCACCATCGCGGGCATGACGATCATCACGGCGGCCATCGCCGTGCCCTACGCCTACACCGGGCGGCGCTTTACGCGGCTCAACGGCGCACTGGCGGCCGCCTCCGGCCTGCTCAGCCTGGGGTTCGGACTCTTCATCGCGTATCGCATCGGCTTCGTGGACGGCCTGTTCACCGGCCATCCTCACTGGACCCCGCGCTAAGCCGCCCAAGCCGCCTACCGGGCCTGACCACGTACGTAGGCCGTGTCGAATCTAAAGCACTTACGGGCTACGCGTCGCGCAACCTCGGAGAAGTCGAATCTAAAGGGGTTGCGGTTAGGCCGAATGTGCCATCGGCGAACGAACTTTCAATAACTTACGGACGAAATGCGTGCCGCGCGCCTCTACGTATTTTCAACAACTGCCCTGAAAATTTCGTTCAGGGGGCCACTAGCGGTTGAAGGCTGACCTTGTGGCCGAGGTGTTCGAGCCGTCTGACGTAATGGGTGAGACGCTGAGGTTGGAGGCGATCATAGAAGTCGCCGCCTAAATCAGCATAGGTCTTGGTTTCTTTCAGCAGATGGTAGAAGATCACCAACCTCGAGTGGCCCACGGCGATCAGCGCGCGTTTCTTTCCGCGCCGGCCCGCCAAGCGCCTGCAGTGCGAGGCCCGGTAACTATTCTTGCTGGGGCTCGCCGCCCAAGCCGCCTGGACCAGGGTGCGCTTCAGCCGGCGATTCCCCGGGGTGATGCGTCGCCTCCGGCGCTTGCCCGCA
>DATJAQ010000281.1:0-4413 GCA_035516075.1 Terriglobia bacterium
TCTTCCTGGTGGCGTTATTGATTGAGCGCACCCTGGAGGTCTTTCTCACCACCTGGCGGGCGCCACAGGCAGCCAAGCTCCAGCGCGATATCGATAAAGCCACGGAGGCGGCGGCCGCCGACCCCGCCAAACTGCCTGCCGTTCACGCGGCGCAGGACGCGATGAGCGTCTATAAGTCCGTCACGCAGCAAATTGCCATGCCGGCGGCGCTGGTGCTGGGCATCGTGGTGAGCGCCCTCGGCGTCCGCTGCCTGGGCAATCTTCTGGATCCCAACGCGGTGGCGGCCCTTAAAACCGCTCACCCGCTCCAACTGGCTTGGTTTAACGGGGCCGACGTGCTGCTCACCGGCTCGCTGGTAGGCGGGGGATCGGACGTGGTGCACTCGTTCATCACGGCCTTGACGAACTTCATGAACCCGTCGGCGAAGCCTGCGTGAGGGAGGTTGCAGCCTTCCCGTGCCCGAACGTGTCAGTGGGGCGGCGAACCGAAATAGGGGTCGGGCTCCGGCACGGCAGCGCCGTCCTTGCGCGGGTCTGAGGCGCCGTAGTTCACGCCGGTGGCCGAGTCGTGCAGCACGGCCTGGCCGCCGCCCATCTCGGTGGAGTAGTCGCCGCGCACCTCGAGCACGTGCCCGCGCTGGCGCAGGCTTTCGAGCAGGGCCGCGGGCAGCCGGTCTTCGATGAGAAACTGGCAGCCCTCGGGCGTGGGCTTGGTGAAGCGCGGCGCTTCGAGCGCCGCCTGAATGTTCATGCCGTAGTCGGCCACGTCGGACACAAACTGGGCGTGGGCCTGCGCCTGGTTGGCCCCACCCATAATGCCAAAGCCGATGTGCACGCTTCCCTTTTCCATGAAGGCCGGGATGATGGTGTGAAAGGGCCGCTTGTGGGGCGCGAGCGCGTCCGGATGCGCGGGATCGAGGCGGAAGAGCGCCCCGCGGTTCTGCAGCGGAAAACCGTAGTCGTCCACCACCACGCCCGAGCCCCAGGCTGAGTAAAGGCTCTGAATGAGCGACACGATGTTGCCGTCGCGATCGACCACCGTGAGGTAGATGGTGTCGCCGTTGAAGCGCGCCGGATCGCCGGGCCCGAGGTCGCAGTGGGCGCGGTGCAGGTCGATGGTGGCGGCGCGCTCCGCGCCGTAGGCCTTGGAGATGAGGCCCGCCACCGGCACACTCGCAAAGCGCGGATCGGCGTTGTAGCGGTAAAGATCGGCGTAGGCCAGTTTTTGAGCCTCCACCTTGACGTGAAAAGCGTCGGCGCTCGCAAAGCCCCACTGCGGCAGCGGAAATTTCTCGAAGATGTTCAGCATCTCGAGCGCCGCCATGCCCTGGCCGTTCGGCGGGAGCTCGTAGACGGTCCAGCCGCGGTAGGTGGTGGAGATCGGCTCGACCCATTCGGGCTTGAAGGCGGC
This sequence comes from Terriglobia bacterium, assembly GCA_035516075.1. Taxonomy (GTDB): domain Bacteria; phylum Acidobacteriota; class Terriglobia; order UBA7540; family UBA7540; genus Gp13-AA77. The sequence goes on from DATJAQ010000281.1 coordinate 1,412, forward strand.
GAGGTCGGCCGCGGTCATCACCCCGCCCAGGCGGCCGGAAGTCTGGAGGATGGCGTGCGCAATGTCGCCGCGATAGAAGGCGTCGGCGCCTTCGGTGGCCACGAGCTGCAACGCCTTGGCGTACTCGGGATTGCGGAAGATCTGGCCGACCGCCGGCGCCCGGCCGTCGATCAAAAAGACGCGGCGGGCGTTGGGGTCCGCGGCCAGTTCGCGCTCGCTGAGCGTCCAGTAAGCGCTGATGAACTCGGTGACGGGAAATCCGTTTTGGGCGTAGTAAATTGCGGGCTGGAAGATCTCAGCCCAGGGCAGGCGGCCGAACTTGCGGTGCAGGGCCTCCCATCCGCGCACCGCGCCGGGCACGGTGACGGAATAGACGCCGTTCTGCGGCATCCGGGCGAAACCCTTCTGCTTCATCAAGGCGAGGGTGAGCCCCTCGGGAGCCCAGCCGCTGGAGTTGAGGCCGGTGAGGCGGCCGCTCTTGGCATCCCATTCGAGGGCGAAGAGGTCGCCGCCCATGCCGTTCATCATGCACTCCACCACCCCGAGCGTGGCGTTGGCGGCGATGGCGGCGTCGGCGGCTGAGCCGCCTCGCGCCAGGATCTGCGCGGCCGCCTGCGAAGCCAGCGTCTGGCTGGTGGCTGCAATGCCCCGGCGGGTGATCACCCGCGATCGCGCCTGCGAGCGGTCCAGCAGGTCGCGCGGATTCTGGGCAAGGAGCGGGAGGGCCACGACGAGGATCAAAAGCGATGCGAAGAGGGGAGGCGGAAGGTTGCGCATAGCGCAAGCAGTGTAGCGGCAGGGCGGGCCCGCCGCAAGGCGCCGGTGAAGTGCGGAGCCTGAAAGCGAGGCGGCAGATGGGGCCCGGGCTCGAGCGGGTCCCGCAGGGTGCGGGCCCCAGGGGATGCCATGGAACGCCGTCAAGCCGTAATGGAGTGTGCCGGGCTCGCCGGCAGTGCCGGCTGTTTCGGTTTCCGCCCGAAGAGGCCCCGGCGCTTGCCGTTCCCGGAGCCGATGGTGGGCACCAGAGCCAGCGTGGGAAGCTCCATGGCGAACTCCACGTCGCGCTCGTCGCGAATAGCCTTGTCGCGAGCCTCGTAGATGCCGGCAACTGCGGCCCCCACCAGCAGCCCCGCGCCCAGGCCGCCGAGCGCGAACTCCCACCAGATGGGGAACGACGGTTCCTGCGGCAGGTCGGCGGAGTCCAGGACCTTGAAGAGTTCGCCGAGCGACTCGGTCTCCATGGCGAGGGACATCTGGGATTGGTCGCGGTTGGTGAGCAGGCTGTTGTAAAACTTCAACGCCGAAACGTGCCCGAGGGCGAGCTGGTTGTACTCCTGCTCCACGGACGGACTGATTTGAAGCCGCGACTCGAAAACCCTCACCTGCTCCTGAAGCTTCTGCTGCTGCTTGGTCTTCGCCGCCACGAACATTTCAAGTTGTTTGAGCTGCGCCCGCAACTGCTGGATGGACGCCGGCGCCAGGGCTCCGCTGGGGGTGCGCGCCGGCGGCCCGGTGGCTGCCGGAGTTTGGCCGGCCACGATGCTGCTGGACAAAGCGTCCTGGGCCGCGGCCTCCAAGGACGAGGCGCTATGGCTGGTGGACGGAGGGGCGCTCGCGTCCGGCGCGGCCGGGCTCTTCCCGGCTGGGTTGGGCGCCGTACTCTGGGCATTGGACTTTTGATCGGCAATCTGCCTCTCGAGCTGAGCGATGTCGGCCTTCAACTTGACCACGTCGGGATAGTCATCCGTATACCGCCCCTGGGCAATCTGAAGCGCGTCCTTCAGCTTTAGGAGTTGCCCCTCCAAGGCGTTGGCGTTGGGCTGCGCGCGGCCGCTCTGAATGTCCTCCCAGGCCGCTTCCTGCTGGGCCAGCAGCGACTGTTCGTAAGCCTTGTCCTGCTGAGCGCGGTTGATTTGGTCACCGACCGCCGCGAGCTGAGAGCTGAACACCCCGAGCATCTGAAGGTTGGCCTGCTCCTCGTCCGGCAGCGCCCCCATATTCTTCCGCTTGAACTCGGCGAGCTTGGCATCCTGCTCGTCAAGCTGGCGCTTGGCCTCTGCCAATTGGTTCGAGATGAACTCCGTGGTGCCGCGCGCCGTATCCTCGTGCTGCTTCTGGTTCTCGAACATGAACATGGAGGTGAGCTCGGTGCACACCTGCTGGGCGAGACGCGGGCTCTCCGAGGTGAAACTGACGGCAAATCCCGGAACGGGCTGCTGCCGGCTGTTCTTGGTCAGGCTGGACGCGAACTCCTCCGGCTTGACCGAGATCCCTTTTCGCATGTCGTCAACCGCGTCCTCCATCGACTTCTTCCGCTCGGTCTTGAACAGGTCGTAGCGCTCGATGAGGGGCTGAAGACGCGTGCGGCTCAGGATCTGCTCCTCCATGGTCGCCAGGCGCGTGAACAGGTCGTCGGTGGTGGTCGCCGTCGGCACCACAGACTCGGGCACTGCGGGCCGCTCGATCAAAATCAGACTGGTCGAGGTGTATTCCGGAGTGAGGAACAGCGTCACGAGGTAGCCGAGCAGAGCTCCCGCCAGAGCCGGGATCAGAATCACCCGCAGCCTCCGGCGCAGAATCTTCATGTAATCATCGAATCCCAACTCGCGACCGCCAACCATATCAACCTCTGCTCTCTGCATCTTCCGGTTTTCGCGTTCGGCCCGGGCCGCGCGCGGTGCCGGAAGGGCGCACGGCGTCTAGGGTATCACGATGGTATCGCCGGGCTGCAACAGTATGTTCTGATCCGGCCGTTTCCCGTTGACGACTTCCTTGTAGTTGAAGGGGTATTTCACCTGCTTGCCATTTTCGTTGCGCAGGATGTAGATCTTCTTGGGGTTGGCGAACGAGGTAAAGCCACCCGCGTCTGACAAGCCCTGAAGCACCGTCATGCCCGGCAGCAGTGGATAGGTGCCCCCGCGGGCCACTTCGCCCATGATGTAGATTCGCTGGCTGTTCACCTGAGAGACAATCACCGTGACCTGGGGATCGGTGATGAATTT
>DATJAQ010000282.1:0-6250 GCA_035516075.1 Terriglobia bacterium
CCGGAGGCAGCGACTCGCCCGCCTCAATAAGGTCCACTTTGCTCTGGTGCACAGCTTTCGCAGCCATTTCCACCACCTCCTTGTAGAGGCCCAGCTTGTCGCGAAAGTAGTAATTCACCGCCGCCACGTTGGTGGCCGCAACCTGGCAGATCTCGCGCACGGTGACGTTGTTAAAGCCTTGCTCTGCAAAGAGTTCCGCCGCTACGTTCAACAACCGCTGTCGAGCTTCTACGTCGGCCACCACTTCGGATTCCGGCATCGTCCCGCCTCAAACAACAAATTCAAACACTTGTATAAATCATACGTTTGGCGTTGTCAAGATATTTCTTCGGTCGCAGAAATATTTTCTCTGAGGGCCCGGCGAAAAACACCAGCCAGGCTCCTGCCCGCGAGCTTTTGGAGTTGACTTTGGCCGCGAAACAACGAAGATGGTGCCTTGAGGGTCCAGCCGGGGGGTTGCCCGGGCGTCCTGCCCGGGGGAGGAGGCGAAGCATGGTTCACGACACGCTGGTGTGCCTGCTGGCGGGCGGCCAAGGCGAGCGGCTGTTACCGCTCACGCGCGATCGCGCCAAGCCGGCGGTCCACTTCGGCGGGAGCTACCGCATTATCGACATAACCCTTTCAAATTGTGTCAATTCCGACCTGCGCCGCATCTTCGTCATCACCCAATACAAGGCCCTTTCGCTCAACCGGCACCTGCGCGAGGGTTGGTACATCCTCGCGCACGACCTCGGCGAGTTCGTCAGCATCCTGCCCCCCATGAAGCGCGTGGGCGAGAGCTGGTACCAGGGGACGGCCGACGCCATTTACCAGAACCTCTACTCCATCGGGAGCGAGCCCTGCAAGCACGTGCTCATCCTGTCCGGCGATCACGTCTATAAGATGAACTACCAGCGCATGTTACAGCAGCATGTCGACGCCGGGGCGGACGTTACCATCGGCACGCTGGAGTTCGACCGCGCCCAGGCCTCGTCGTTTGGCGTGCTCGAGCTCGACGCCACGTTCCGCATTGTGGGCTGGGAAGAGAAGCCCGCCAACCCCAAGCCGGCGCCCTTTAAGCCCGACAAAAGCCACGTTTCGATGGGCATTTACTGCTTCAGGCGCGACCTGCTGCTGTCTGCCATGCTGGCCGACGCCGATAACCCGAACTCCTCCCACGACTTCGGCCGCGACGTGGTGCCCCGCCTGATCGAGAGCCACAAGGTGTACGCCTATCCCTTCGTGGACGAAAACAAGAAGGAAGCCCAGTACTGGCGCGACGTGGGCACCATTGAGGCCTATTACGAAGCCAATATGGATCTGGTGTCCGTCAGCCCCGTCTTCAACCTCTACGACAAGGAGTGGCCGCTCCGCACCTACCAGCGCCAGTATCCGCCCGCCAAGTTCGTCTTCGCCGATAAGGGCCGGCGCATTGGCACGGCCGTGGACTCCATCGTCTCCTCAGGGTGCATCGTGTCGGGCGGGCGCGTGGCTAACTCCGTTCTTTCCTTCGACGTACGGGTGAATAGCTACACCGATGTGGAGGGCTGCATCATCTTTCCCCACGTCGATATCGGCCGCTACTCGCGGATCCGCAACGCGATTATCGACCGCAACATACACCTGCCCGAGGGAACCGTGATCGGGTTCAACCCTGTGGAGGATCGCAAGCGCTATCACGTCACCGAGACCGGCATTGTGGTGGTGGTGCCCGAGGAGCGCGTTTTTGAGCAGCCGGAGTAAAGCAGGAGTTGGGGGCTAAGAATTAGGGGTTAGGAATTAGGGGCTAGGAATCAGGGCTTAGTGATATGGTGCCAAGTGAATAGCTACAAAGAGCTTACCGTCTGGCAGAGATCGTTTGCCCTGTCCGTGGCAGTTTACCGGATGACGGCAGGGTTTCCGGAGGCCGAGCGATTCGGACTCTCCAGCCAGCTTCGCAGGGCCTCAACCTCGATCCCGGCCAACATATCGGAGGGCTGGGGTAGAGGCTCCACCAAGGACTACATTCGGTTTCTGCTGATGGCCAGGGGCTCGATCATGGAGCTGGAAACACACTCCTTACTGGCCCACGAGCTTGGCTACCTTCGCCCCGAGCCGCTTATGGAGGTTCAGCGCGAGGTGGAGGAACTGGGAAAGATGCTCAACGGCCTCATGCAGGCCCTCAGAAACCGGCCGCCGCGCTCTAACTCCTGACCCCTAACACCTGACTCCTAACCCCTGCATTTTTGCCCCTAACCCCAAAATCTTAACCCCTAACCCCTGTCTCTATTCTAAAGGACTTAGACGTGCGCCAAAAAAGACAAAAGTGTAGCGATATTGGACACTTTGGGTCAAAAACGACCCTTTTCTGACGTTCAAACGATCACTATGACGAGCGGACATTGTAGATTGCGTGAGCGCGCCGTGCACGTTCCGAGACCCCCGCCTCCCGGCCGGGCGCGCCCGAGCGCCTCCGAAGCGCGGCGCGGAACGACATAAGTAATTGCGTATCGGGCGGCCCCGTGCTTTGATGCAGGCATGAGACCGCTTCAGATGAAGGATGCTCCGGAAGTCGTCAAGCAAGTGCGGGCCGAGATTCGCCGCTCGGAAGTGGCGCGCTACGATCACCGCCTCCACGCGGTGCTGCTGGTGGCCGGCGGCCTCACCAGCCCGCAGGTAGCCCGGCTGCTGGGTGACGCCCCTCGCTCGGTGCAGAATTGGGTTCGGTACTTTGAGGAACGTGGCTTCGTGGGGCTGACGGAACGTCCGCGCCCCGGGCCGCCCGGCCTCCTGAGCCCGGCGCAATTCCAGGAAATGGATGAGGCGCTGCGACACACCCCGCGCCACTGCGGCCTGTCCGGCAAGCGTTGGGACGGGCCTACGCTCAGCGCCTGGCTGGAGCGGCGCTTCCAGCTCCACCTGGGGGTGCGCCAGTGCCAGCGCTTGATGTGGCAGCGGGGCTTCGGATGGCCCAAGCTTCGGCCCGCCGGTTACCACGCGCCTCCGGCGAGGCCGAAGAAGAATGAAGAGACTCCGGGCGCCGGGCGGTAGGGGTTCGGCTTGAACCTTCGGGGACCTCTGTGGCCACGGTCACTGCCGCAAACCCTGTCCCCGCGATGGCGGCGAGTGGCTCTGGCGGCGGCGTAAAGTACAAAGTCGCGGCCAGCCGCGTCAATCGCGAAGGTTCCGGCACCGCTCAGCCGGTCCTCGCCTTGGCCTCGGCCACGGCTTCCGAGATCACCCGATCGTCAACCCCTCGGCGGCGCAGGCCGTCCACGAGCAGCCCCATTTGGTCCTGGCCCAACCTGGCCAGATCGCGCCGCAGGCCCTGTCCCACGTAGGCCCTCATTAGGGGTTGGTAGCCGGAAAACCCGAGCACCGGCGCGAGCAGCTTCAAGTCGTCGATCACGTCCTCGGGCACCCGGACGCTGATGGTGGTCATGGGGCGATCCTTCCGGAGTCGCTTTTTCACTCGCTTATTCATGCTCATATTGGTTCCTTTCCTGGGGCGTGGCCGCGCGAGCCGAGATGATTCGAATGACCTCACGGCGGCGGACGATGTGGACGACGAAGAGCAGCTCCCAATCTTCGGTGAGCCCGATGGCGGCCTCCCTCGCCTCGCCCTGGCCGCCGGCCTCTGCCAGACGCAGGAACGGATCGAAAAACACCTCGCACGCCTTCTGAAAGTCCACGCGGTGCTTGCGCAGGTTCGCGGCGGCTTTGCCCGCGTCCCATTCAAAGGCCTGGCCTTGGAGAACGTAATGCACGTCCATCGCCGTAAGTGTATATACGTTGTAGATCGGCGTCAAGGCTGTTGCGTGGGCACGTGGCGGAAGCCGCACGCCCGCCGGCCCGCACCCCTGAGCCAGCCGCAATTGCAGGAAGTGGATGAGGCGCCGCGCCACCCCCCGCGCCACTGCGGCCTGCCGCCCCGCTCTGCGGAAAGGCTCTGCCTTTCCGGATCGGTTAGAGAAAGTAGGCCCGCCGCGACGCTGGGCCGTGCGGTGGCCGATGGCGGCCGAGGACGTGCCGCGGCTCGGCGCTTTGATGGAGAAGTACTCCAGCCTGCCCATGTCCCTGGCCGACGCCTCGCTGGTGGTGGTGGGCGAGAGGTTCGGCTTGATGAGGGTCTTCACGCTCGATCTTAGGAATTTCCGTGTCTACCAGCCCAGGCACGCGGACTCATTTGAGATCATGCCGTAACTCTGTTGGGATCAACTCTGAGCGCCGGGCCCGCTTTTCGGCTCCGGCGGCAGTGGCGACGACATAAAACGCGATGTCGTCGCCAGCCGCGCACACGGTCGCCTGCGGGCAGCAGAATGCGGCCGACTGCCGCGGGTGGTTCTCAGGCCTGCGTCCCACCTTGCCCCGGGGCAGCCTGCGGTAACCGATCCAAAGGGCGCCTTGAAAGACCGCGCTACGGGTGGGCGGGTTGACGTCCCGCAGTACGATGGCCGCTGACTGCAAAGTCAACCAGGGCGCGACGTACGGCGTCCGGTTCACGGTCAATCACCGTGAGGAACGCCCGCGCGGCTCCGGAAGGCACCGCGCGGCCCTGCTCCCATTCCTGTACGGTGCGAACGCTTACGCCAAAATACGCCGCAAAGTGGCTCTGGCTCATTTTGATCTTCTTGCGAATGCGCGCCGTGTTGATTTCGCCGGGGATATGGACAACGCAGGCGTTGTGTTCGCCCGTGGCAAGCGCCAGGGCCTGCCTGGCACTCGCAATCATCCGTTGTCCGGCGGTAAGTTTCCTGGTCCTGGTCATATTCTCCTCCGGTAAGCATCGACAATGGCTGCGAGAACGCTTTTGAGCTCGTTGCGCTCTGCCTGCGACAGGTCGGTCTTTTCATTCTTTGCAAACACGTTCAGCAAAAACACTGGAATATCTTCACCGCTGTAAAAGGTGATCACCCTGAATCCGCCGCTCTTGCCTTTACCCTTTCCAGCAAAGCGGACTTTGCGTGCACCTCCTGTGCCCCGGATTTCGCTGCCGGCATCGGGGGTTGCCGCGATAAAATTCACAATCGTCATACGCTCATCGTCGAGGAGTCCTGTCGCCTTGGCGTCCCGGAGATAAGACTCGGTTTCAACCACAGTTTGCACGGGATGACTATACGTTAGAAACGTATGCCTGTCAAGGGCCGGCTGGCGCCCGGATTTCTTTTCAGGCCTGCGGCAGATTTCCTCCATTGCTTTGCCATTCCTGCTCACTCGTTCCAAATGTGTTTTGTGGGAAGAGAGAAATAGCGAAAGACCAATACGGGGATTCTGCGCTGCGCTCAGAATGACCCGGCCGCGAGAGGCCCGCTCACGGCGAAGCAATTGCCGCACACCTCGAAAGGCAGGTCTGCGCTTTACCCCAGAATCTCTCGAACCATCTTGGTGGTTTCAGCGACCTGGTCCGAATAGCGCGGGTAGAAGCCGATAATGGTGGCGTCGGCCGGCTTGATGTTGTCGTAGGCCCACGCGATGGCTTGCCGCTTTTGTTCTTCCGACTCGCATTTGCGGCCCGCCGCCAGGACCTTGTACACCAGCGCCGGCTTATCCACCTTGCGCACGGCCGCGGCCATCTTCGGCGGGTCGGAGGCGATCCAGCCCTCATCCAGGGGAAGGGTGCCGATCTCCTTCAGCCATTCGTCGGGGTGGCGGCTGAGATAGTGGAGCCCCGCCATGTAGAAGTCGTTGGCAAATCCCTTGGCGTGGAGCGTCTCCAGGATCTTGGGATTGTGCGTCGAGATGCCGGCCGCAGTCCCCAGGCTGTGAACCCGGTCGATATAGGTCTTAAGCAAATCAATTTTTCCCGCCCGGTAAAGAATGTCGGTCGCAAAGCCGTGGAAGGCGATCCCAATGGGCTTGAACTCCATGGCGGCCTCCGCGCACTGGAGGGTGCCCTCCAGGACCTCCTCCGGTGAGCGCCCCATCTTTTCGTCGTAGTGCCACGAGGCGGCCAGGCAGATGAACTGGATCGTGCACCCTGCGTTGCGCAGCTTGGGAAACTGCCGCTTCAGGTCGTAGTTGAAGTTCGCCTGCCAGGTGTTGATGCCGGCCTTCTCGCAGTCCGACAACAGGTTGACAACGCGCTCGTCCGTAAACCACTCGCGCATGTGCCGATCGTATTGCCGGTTGAAGTGCGAATAACCGTAGATGGGATTGCCGCCCACGATCAGGCGCGTCACCCGGTGTGGGCCCAACGGCACCGTAGGCAGCACGTTGGCTGCGTCGGCGCGCAGTGCCCCCGGCACCATCAAGCCGACGGCCGCGGTGGTGGCGCCCTTCAAGAAATCCCGCC
>DATJAQ010000283.1:0-9614 GCA_035516075.1 Terriglobia bacterium
AGGTCTCCAATTTGCCGGCGTCGCTGGTGGCTCTTACCAAGGCTCTCAGCGGTCTGCCGGCCGATGCAAGCCGGTGGGATATTTCTCCGCCCAACATTCCGGTCGCTCCGATTACAAGATCCATGGTGGCATCCTCCTTGACCAAGCCAGGTACGGACGCGGCGCATCATATCATCCTGGTCGCGCGCGAGCAACGAGGGTTCGGGACTGTTGTTCGGGAGTGTTTCGGGAGCGCCGTGAGCGTCTGAGCGATGGTGAATGCGTATGCCGGGACCTGCGCCATCGTGCCGTAGCGCCGACCGGTTCTTCGAGGCCTGATGAAACGCGCGGAAGATCGGCGATGGTCCAGCGTGAACGAGCACGCGGCGGTGACGGCGGAGGAGCACGAGCGCCGGTGCGGGCTGCGAACTGATCGGGTACGTCTACCAGCAGACGGGAACGGGCGCACCTGAAAAGCCGCAGACCTTGGGAAGCAGGTCTGCGCTACGAGCTCACTCCGGGACTGGCCTGGCGGGCCAGAAAGTCGTGGAAGTGTCGCGGAAGCGTGCGCAGGTCATGCGACACCAGAACGCGGCCGTTGTGAGCGGCGATTCGAAGCACGGTGGGATCGTCCTCGCCGGCGGTCTCCGCCTCGAAGGCCTGGACGAAACTGACCGACGGTTCCCGGCGGCGGACGCCCAGAATAATGGCCCGGCGCAGGTTCTCATCGGCCAAAAATTTGATTTTCACGCGTGGGGGGCCAGCTTGCAGCGCGCGCGCTCCAGCCGCTCGCGCAGCCCAGGGGGAATCGAGGCTTGGTGTTGGCGCGCCTCCACCCAGAGTTTTTCAGTCTCAGCCAGGTACGCGTCCATCCGGGCGCGATTCGCGAGATAGAACGTTATGGCTCCGTAGACCTGCTCGAGCGACAAGGTGGGGAACTCGTCCACCAGAGTCTCGGGCGACGCCCCGTCGAGGAAGAGACAGATCACCGACTCCAGCGAGACGCGGGAACCTCTGAGGTAGTATCCGCCGTTCCGCTCTTCAACGTATTCGGGCACCATAAGCAACTCGGCTCCTGATGCTCTATCCTACCCGAGTTCCGCCCCCATGAGCGCCACTATTTGGCGATGGTAGCGTCTCGATCCACCGCGGGTGGCGACGGCATCGCCGCTTATGTCGTCGCCGCCGCCGGAGCCGGAAAGCGGGCCCGGCGCGCACAGTCAAGCCCAGCCGAACTACGGCATGATTTCGAACGACTCCGCGTGCCGGGGCCGATAGACGCGGAAATCCCTAAGGTCGAGGGTGAAGACGCGCGTGAGGCCGAGTCTTTCGCCCACCACCACCAGCGAGGCGTCGGCCAGGGACATGGGAAGGCTGGCGTACTTCTCCATCAAGGCGCCCAGCCGCGGCACATCCCCGGCCGCGAGATCGGCCACCGCCAGGCCGCCGCGCTCCACGAAATCCCAAAGCTTCCTGCGCATTGGGCGCGTGCTCAGAAAATAGAACGCCTCCGTCAGCACCGGCCAGGTGGTAACGAGGCGCCCCTGGAAATCTTCCAAACAGGTTCGGCAGCGCCGATGCTCCGCTTCGCCCGGGTCGAAGAGAGCCACCAGGGGGCCGGTGTCACACAGCGCCGCGACGACGCTCGGCAATCAGCTTCTCCTTCAGCAAGCGGTGAATATGACGGGCCCGGTCCCGCACCGGCTTGCCCGGCTTGACGCCCAGGGCAGCGTAAATCTCCCAGGAGGTGCGCGACGGCCCGGCGTGCAGCGTCCGCCAGTGCGCCTTGAGCGCCTCGCGGATCAGCTCCGATCGTTCTCGGGGGCCCGGGGCCAGCTCACGCAGAATGCGCTCCGTCTCGGAATCGGGTCTGAAGGTGATGGAGCCTCCCATGTCTTACAGTGTAACACAAACGCGCCGCCTTGGCGGCAATGCCCCTGCTCACAGAAATCTTCGAAACCTCAAACGCAACCCCTACCGCCCGGCGCGAGGAGGGCGGCGCAGCGCCTCATCCACTTCCTGCAATCGCGCCGGGCCAGGCGTGGGCTCCTCCCTCCGCGACGTAGCGCTTCACGGCGATCGACTTCTCCTCCTCGCGGGCCTGGGCCAGATCGTAGGCGAGCTGCATCCGAATCGGAGGCTCCATCTTGGGCCCGAACGCCTTTTCAACGCGCAGAGCCAGGCCGCCAGGGACCTGGGGAGGCTGACGTACTTTTCCATCAAGGCGCCCAGGCGAGGCACGTCCCCGGCCGCGAGATCGGCCACGGCGAGGCCCGGCCTCGCGGCGGGCCTACTTTCTCTAACCGATCCGGAAAGGCGGAGCCTTTCCGCAGAGCGGGGCGGCAGAGCCGCAGCGGCGCCGGGGTGGCGTAGCGCCTCATCCGTTTCCTGCAATCGCGCCCGAGGCTCAGGGGTGCGGGCCGCCCCCTGCCCGGGCGTTCGGGCAGCCTCGGCTTGCGTTCTTTGAGTTATTCAGAGAGTATAGTAATGACTAAGTATCAGTGGATTTCCGCTCCCCGCTTTCGCGGGGACAAGCTGCGCGGGAATGACGAGCGAACGGAGGCCCTCATGGCGGCGAGACTTAAGCTATCGGAAGACGACGTTCAAAGTCTGAAGACGGCGATGGCGCAGGCGCGCGACAAGGCGGAGTACCAGCGCGCGCTGTGCGTCTGGCTGCCGCTGGCGCTCGGCATCACCCACGCGCAGGTGGCCACGGCGCTCGGCTGGCCCCTCCGTTCCGTGGACGTGGTGCGGAACCGTTACCGGCGCCAGGGCGCGCGCGCCTTCCAGGACCTGCGGCAGCCGCCCCTGGCCGGCAGTCCGGCTGACGCGTGGGGCGCGGCCCTGCAACAAGCGCGCACCCCGGCGGACCTGCGGCGCGTGCTGTGCGTCTGGTTGCGCCTCTTTCTCGGCCTCACCCAGCGCCAGGTGGCCGTCGCGCTGGGATGTCCGCTGGAGGCCGTCCGCAAAGCCCAGCAAGCGTATCGAAAAGGCGGGATGGCCGCGGTCGGGCCCCGGGGACGCGCGCCCTCCGGAGACGCCGCCCCGGAGATTCAGGCGGCCATGAAGCGCGCCCGCAGCGCGGCGGATCACCGCCGGGCGCTGTGCCTCTTCCTGCGAGTGGTGCTGGGCCTCGGTCCCGGCGAGGTGGCCGAGATCGTGGGATGGAAGCCGGAGTCGGTATGCCGCTTCCAACGCCAGTACTTGAGCCGGGGAGCGGCGGTGTTCGACAACCCCGGCCGCGGCGGGGCGCGGCGCGGCATCCTCACCCTCGACCAGCAGAACGAACTGCTGGCCGGCTTGCGCCACTCCCGTGAAGAGGGATGGCCGCTCGGCTTCATGAGGATCACCGTCATCCACGAAGCCATGGAGAAGGTGGCAGGCCGCCGGCTGAAGACCTCTTCCGTCCTCTCCTTCCTCGACCGGCACGGCTGGATCCCGGCCGCGCTAGTGGTGACCCCGGTCCAGTCCCCCAAGCCCAAGGAAGAGTAGCGGTCGCCTTACTTGTGCGCGCGAGCCCGAAATGTCGCCGCGCCGCGGACGCTTGAGGGGGCGGCGCGCGCCTCCCGAAAACTACATGATGGTTTCAGGAAACTAACCGGCTGAATTTCAAAAAGAGGCCATTTTAGGCCAAAAGTGTACAATATCGCTACACTTTCCCGTTTTTGGAATATTGGCGTTTGAGCCAAAGTCCCGCCTCCGCGGCTATGACGGGACGAGGTGCCCGACGGCGCCCAAAGCGGAGTGCGCGGGGGCGGGTTTTTGACCCGCCCAAGCGGGCTGGCGCCCGAGGGTTGGGGGCGGCCGCGGCACTGAGGGGTGGGAGCGGGTGGAGGTTTCCAGGCCGGCGCACGCTTCTGAAATCTACCTGATGGTGTTAAATTTTCAACCCTTTGAGCTTCAGAAAAAGGGCATTTTAGGGCAAAAGTGTCCAACATCGCTACACTTTTGTCTTTTTTGGCCGCGCGTCTAAGTTCTTTAGAAGGACTATTATTTATATACATAGCATTTGTCACGGAGCGAACTGTCCGTAGGTTTCACCTACGGCGGCAGACGCGGAAGGCGCATCAACCTCGACAGGGGTTGACGACCGGCTTTTCCGGCCCCGGCAAGGCCGGAAAAGATCCCTCCGGTCGTCGATGTCGGTAGTCCGGACGTTTCACCTGCGGTCACCCAAGGCCTGTACTATTCCGGCTGCTCAAAAACCCGCTCCGCCCTGTCCGGCGAACCTCTGCCACCCGGCAGCGCCCGCCTGTTGTGCGGGCCGTCCCTGCGAAGCCATGCGCCCGGCATTGTTGGCAGCCGGCTCGGAAAACGTTCGGCCCGCGCCGTTGTTTCCAAACGCCAGCCGATTTTGGTGAGCGCAATTGAGAGGCCGGCGAGCCTATCCTAGTTCCCCGCCACGCGCTTGGGCAACGATTTGAACCACGAAACCAGGCGGCGGCCGGCTTTCGGGAAGCGCCCCTTTCTTTGAGGCGCGACGGTGGGGTCCGGCGAAGGATCTTCGGTGGAGGGTGCGTTCTCGGCTAACTGCTCTTGGTTCGCGGAACCTCCCGGCGCTCCGCGTGCCAGATTGGACGCCCGATGAACGTGCGAGCGGCGCTTGAGGCGGTGAGCAGGCTCATGTCGAACAGTGGAAGGTAGCGGCCGGTAAGCCACTCTCACTTCAGAGGAGGCGGCTGGCGCCGGCAAGATAGCGCGGTTCGACGAAGACGCCGCTTTCTCAGGCCGCGCCGGGCCAATCTCCTCCGCGTGAACGATGTACCTCTTGGGAGCGGAACCCACGTAGTAGAACGGGTAGCAGGTGACAAGGGTCAGGCTGCCGTGGCTCGAGGGTTTGAGCACCTGGGTATCGTCGGGCGCGACGATCTGCATCGACCGGACGTCGTAACGATATGCGCCTGCCGTGGTGTCGAGCACGATGCTGTCGTGCTTCCGAATGTCTTTGAGGGCGCGGAAGAACGTGTCGCGATGTCCGGCGATCGCGACGTTGCCCGATGCGCCGGGGAGCGAGGTGCCGGGAATGTGCCCCAGCGCCTCGCGCAGCACGGGGTCGCTATCGCCCTCGAGCACGATGGTGGAAAGGCCGAGACGCGGCACCTCAAGGCGGCCGATCAGGGTCCCCTCGGCCAACCGTGCGCGGGGCCGGCTGGATGGCAACGAGCCAGACGCGGCGTTGCCTGCCGGAGCGTCGGTCGTCGTCGACCTGGCGCGTCGAAGCTCGCCGAGGTGGGCGGCAACGTAGGCTTTCAGCGATGAAGCTTGCCGTTCGGCGAACTGATCGGTTTGCGACAGAGCGGCTCGGGCCTCGCGGAGAGCGAAGCTCACTGCCGGAGATTCCTGCCATTTAAAACCGACGATCGGAATTCGGGCGAGATACCGGCCAACGAACGCCCTCAGCGATGTGCTGCGATGCTGGATGATCTGATCGAATCGCCAGCTTTGATAGGCCTGGAACGCTTGCCCCTGCCCGTAATACCACGCACAGTAGCCCGCACCCAACAAACCCACCAGTAGGAAGAGGCGCGCACCCCACCGAAGCACACGAGCGAGTGGTGAGGAGTGGCGCGCTGACCGGGGTGCACCGGTCGAACGTTGGGGATTGAGGGGAGGGCCCCCCGTACCAGCCGGCGCCTGCCGGAGCGGATAATCTCCAACGTCCCACCCATCCTCCTGTAGAGACCGCCCATGGGGAGCGACGCGACGTTTGGAGTCTGAAGGGAGAAGAGCCATGACGGTTCACATCTCACCTCGCCGGGCCCGCGGCACTCGGGGCCTCCGGCGAAATCAGGTACCCGGCGCGGGTGCGCACGTACAACTTCCCATCGCCGGCCGCACTAACCTTCACACGAATGGCGCGGTAGTTGCCGCTCGAGGACAGGCTGGAGGGAACGTAACCGATCGTATACTGCCGGCGAATCTCGCGCGCAATCTGCTCGGCGACGTTCGAAACCTCGGAGGCTGATTGAGGAAAGTAGGCCTGGCCGCCCGTCGCTTTCGCCAGTTGCTTGAGCACCCCGGGATTCTCATCGGAGTAGGTTTGGTCGAGAATGCCAATGGTGTAGATGATGGCATTGGAGCTTTCCGCAGTTTTGAGGAGATTCTGGAGCCGCAGGTGGCTGGCGTTGTCGCCGCCATCCGATACCACGATGAGAGCCCTCCTTTCGCCCGTGCCGGCTTTGAGATGCTCCAAGCCCGCGGCGATTCCGTCATAAAGCGCGGTGTTGCCGGAAGGCGGATTCTTCGCGAGAGCGCCCCGCAGCAATCCGGCATCACTGGTGAATGGCATGGAACTGGGGAGGCCGAGCAAAACCCGCTGGTTAAAGTTCACCACGAACATCTGGTCGCCCGGATTGCTCGATGCGACAAAGGCCAGAGACGCCGCAACTACGCCGGGGCGCTTGGGCCCCATGCTCCCGCTGTTGTCAACCACCAGCCCCACTGTGACCGGTACGTCCTCGGGCTCAAACAGTGTGATCGGCTGAGGGCGACCGGCCTCGTACACCTGGAAGTTCTGCGCCCGCAGGCCGGAAACGAAGTCTCCCCGGCGGTTCGTGACGGTCACGGGCAGGACCACCAGTCCCACGTTGACAGAAATCTTGAAGTGATCGGTTCTGCTCGAGGCCGGGGCGTTAGCGACCGGCGCCTGCGCGAAGGTCGAGACCGGGAGCAGGGCGAGGAGAATCGCCGCTGCGGCCAACATCCGGGGATACTTGCCTCCAACAACAGCGCCGCGGCCGGGCATTTGCACTCCTTCGCGCCGTCGTTCGTATTTGCTGCGCCCGCCGGCGGCGCTCCAAAAAGAAAAGAGCAGAGCCTGGCGCCGGTGACGGCGCCAGGCTGGGTTGCACGCGATCAGCTCATGCGTTTTGAAAGGGCTCGCAAGCCGCCGGCCACGGCCAGACACAAGCCGCTGACCCATCCGATCAACGGCACCAAACTGGCTGTCTTCGGCAGCGTCTTCGACTCCGGGGTTGTAGCCGACTCCGATGATGGCGCCGGTTGCTGGTCAGTTTGCGCGGGAGCCGGGGCCGGAGTTGAGTCGGTTTGCGGCTGCTCGGGCGCTACGGCTGCGGGTGTTTCAGCCGGTTGCTCCGCCGGAGCTTCGGCCTCCGGCGCCGGCGCCGGCTCGGGTTCCGCGGCTGCCGATTCCGGGAGCGGCTCAACTTCGGCCGTCTCTACCGGCTGCGGCACCACCTTGAATTTCTGTCCGAAATTATCGCCGGGATAGAACCACTCTTTGATGGGCACACCTGCCTCCGGCAGCGTTCCGGAGGTTGTGTTGCCGCCGGCTGTTTCCGAGAACTTGATCACCGTGTCACCCGTCGGCTCGAGACGGTAATCGGGTATCGCCAGGACGGTGGCAATCACCTGGTTTTCGTCCTGATTGAATATCTGCACGACGTGACGATCGTACGTGTCCGCCAGCTTGAAAACGTAGGTGCCGGCATCGAGCTTTGTTTTTCCTACCTGCACGGGTCCGCTGAAGGTCAAAATGGTTTTCTTATCCCACTCGTCCGCATTCGCCTTTGGGGGACTGAGGGAGTAAATTAGAGCGAAGCAGAAAAACACCGCAAGTAGCTTGGCTGTTCTGGTCATTCTTCCTCCTTAACCCAAAACCAAGGTCTCGGCTATCCCCCACCCGCCGCCAGTTGCGCGTGCATACAGCACGGCTCGGGGTGCCGCGCTCGCGAAGCGGCGGCTCCGCCCGTCCTGAAGGCACGGCCCTTGCCAAGGTCACTGGACCGGCCGTTTGGGTCTTTGTTTGGAAGAGGTTCCGGCGGAGAGAGAAACGCGTAACGCAGCCTGGGGAGCCAGTAAAGATTACTTAACGGAGAGAGAAGTTACGCACCCTGGCCGGCGCTTCGACTCGGATAGACTTTGTTGAACTCCAGTATGAGGCTGGCAAGCAGGACAGGCCTACCGTGCGGCGGCCGCTTGGGCTGGGATTGGATCGGCGAGGGAATTAGCAGAGACGGACTCGGGTGCAGAGACAAACTGGTTAGGGGTTTCGAGCGTCCAAGCGCTCTTGTCACTGAGCAGCCGGGAGACCAGGGCATAGTGCATGGCGTGGCCGGCGCGATCCGCCACCACGTGGCCGACGAGCGGATGGCCGAGCAGCGCCAAGTCGCCAATCAGGTCCAGCACCTTATGGCGGCAGAACTCGTCGGGGAAGCGCAGGCCCTCGGGATTCGCAACGCCGTCGCGCGTAAGCACCACCGCGTTCTCCAGCGACCCGCCGCGTACCAGACCGTTGCGGCGCAGCGTCTCGACCTCGTCGGCGAAGCCAAAGGTGCGGGCAGGCGCGATCTCGGCGGCATAGCGGGCCGGGCCAGCGGTGTATTCATAAGTTTGCTCGCCGACGACGGGATGAGGGAAGGCGATGCGGTAGGTGATCTTGAAGGCGTCGCTGGGATACACCGCGATGCGCTTGGCGCCGTCGATCACTTCCACCGGCTTCAGCACCCTGGCGGAGCGGCGGTGCGCCCGTTGCACCCGCAGGCCGGCGCGGCTGATGAGCTTCGTGAAGGGCAAGGCGCTGCCGTCCATGATGGGGACTTCGAGGTTGTCGATCTCGACGGTCACGTTGTCCACGCCGGAGGCCGAGAGCGCGGAGAGCAGGTGCTCTGTGGTGGACATCAGCACGCCGCGTTTCATCAGGCTGGTGGCGTAACTGACGCGGGCCACGTTGCGCGCCTGGGCTTCGATCTCAAATCCGTCGAGGTCGGTGCGGCGGAAGGTGATGCCTTGATGGGCGGGCGCCGGCATGAGCCTGAGGCGCACCGGCACTCCGGTGTGGAGCCCAATGCCGCTCGCGCTGGCGGGCGAGGCGATCGTCGTTTGATGATCCAAGATCCCCTCCGGTTAGCAAAACCACACCTACACGTTGGATGCCGCGTCCTGGAATTAGAATACCCCATCTATGGTCCACATGCTATGAGATTTAGCAAAATTCCCATGGGCGATATGTGTGGCTGAAAAGCCACACTTTGAGGCTAACTTGGCACTGGGGCTTGAGCTCCAAACAGCCTATTCCTGGAGGCCGCCTGCCACGGTTCGAGTAGAGTAGAATGGTCACGTTCGACTTCGGCGGAGGCGCCCGGTGGCTGAGCAGGCTCGCGAAAAACTCCTGTTAGTAGACGCCATGTCGCTGATCTTTCGCGCCTTCTTTGCTCCCATGCAGATGGCCCTGGTTTCACCCACCGGCATGCCCACCAAGGCCATTTACATCTTTGTGCGCACTCTGCGCAAGCTTCTGAAGGAGCATCAGCCCGATTACGTCGCTGTGGCCTTTGACCTCGCGGCGCCTACCTTCCGTGACAAGTTGTTTGAACAATACAAGGCGAATCGCCCGGCTTTTCCCGAAGATTTGAGCGTGCAACTCCCCTACGTCAAGCGCTTTTGCCGCGCGCTCGGACTTCCTCTCCTGGAGAAGCAGGGCTTCGAGGCGGACGATGTGATTGGAACATTGGCGAAGCAGGCTGAGGAGCGCGGAGGGGAAGTGTATATCGTCTCCGGTGATGAAGACCTCTTCCAGCTTGTGGACGAGAAGGTGCGCGTCCTCAAACCGTCGCGCGGCGGGAGCGATGGGGAAACGCTCTGCGATACCCCGAAGGTCAAGGAAATTCTGGGCG
>DATJAQ010000284.1:0-13142 GCA_035516075.1 Terriglobia bacterium
TAGGAGTCGAACGAGCGGTTCTCCTGGTAGAACACAAATACGTATTTGACCTTCTGCCGGAGCAGGCGGGTGATCTGTTCGGGCGAGAGTTGGGGCTCCTTCGAGGAGGGGAGCCGGTACTGGGCTACCAGCTTCTGATTCGGCGCGGAGGGCGCCTGCGGCGGAGCGCCTGCGGCCACCTGCAGCGCGAAAACCGCCGCGATCGCGGCACGTCCGAGGGACCGGCCGGAACCACACCAGGCTCTCATGATTCGATCGATGCCCTCCAATTCGGCATTCGGCGGCGGCCTCGGCGTGCGATCCTGGCTCCGCCCGGTTCGACGCGGCTTGGGACGAGGCGCCGGTCTCACCATCTCGCGCCGAAGATATCGGGCGCGACGGGCGATGTCAAGCGGCAGGGCCTGCCTGCTCTCCGAGGCGTGCTTGACGAAACGCCCGGCGCGGTGGTGAGGTAAGGCAGCGTGGCCTGGAACGAGGCTGCGGCCAGCCGGCGGCCGCACCCGGCCCGGCTGCTCGCGCGGGAGGGCTGCATGGTTGAACTCAAGAGTTGGGCTCCGGCGTGGGCGAGCCGGGTGACGCTTGAACATTCGGCGCGCACGGCCGTGGCGGCGGTGGTATCCCTGCTGGTGGCGCGCCTGCTCCGGATGCCCGAAGCGTACTGGGCGTCGATCACCACCCTGGTGGTGATGCAGTCTACCTGGGGCGCCGCGCTCACCGCCTCCGGGCAACGCTTCGCCGGAACCCTGCTGGGCGCCGCCGTGGGAGCGCTAGTGGGCACCTGCGCTGGCGCGAACGTGGTGGCGTTTACGGCGGCGATCTTCGGCATGGGGCTGATGTGCTGGGCCCTGCGGCTTGACCGGAACGCCTACCGGTTTGCGGGCATCACGCTCGCCATCGTCACCCTGGTGCCGCGCACCCGGCCGGCGTGGATGATGGCCACCCACCGCCTCATTGAAGTTTCCGTGGGTATCGGGGTCGGGTTGCTGCTGACCCTTGTCTGGCCGGATCGGCTGGCCGCCGGCGCAGGTCAGGCTTGAGAGCAGGCCGGCGCGTTAGGAGGGACTACGGAAAGGAACGCTGCATGGCACGCGAACCCACGACGTTTCGCGCCTCGGCCTCGATTGAGTTTTAAACGACTTACCGGCGGCGACGCGCGCACACCCACTCACGTGTTTTCAACAACTTACGGAGCGAACTGGGTGGCATCACTGGGCACCTATTTTCAACAACTTACGCGGTATGCAGGCGACGCTTCCCAAAAGCAAAGGTGTAGTGTTTCTGGACAGAAGCGTTCATACAGCGACAAAATTGCCCTATCCGCAAACGACATTCGCGTTCATACAACGACATCTTCGGGCGCCGTCCCGGCGGGAAACGCTCCTTAAGGTTTGAAAGGGGCTGGCTGGCGCCCGCCGTTTCGCTCTGAAGGCCGCAAATCCGAGCGAGGGCAAGATCGCCAGCGCTCTTGCACAGAGGAAATCGGAGGACTATGCTGAACGGCTCATCGCGGACGCTGGGTCTCACTCGACTGGAGGACATCCATGAGGAAACTGGCAGCATGTGGGCTCGCAGGCTTTTTCTGCATCACGATCGCCGTTTACTCGCAGAATCCCGGAGCGCCCACCGGTTTTGACAATCAAACCAACGGGATGGTGGACCAGACGACGCACGATGCCGACCAGAAAACGTTCGAGGAAGTCGAGCAGGTGAGTGACGGGCTGGGCCCGCTCTACAACGCGCAATCCTGCCGGGAATGCCACCAGAACCCTGCCTCGGGCGGAGTCAGTCAGATTGCGGAACTCCGGGTGGGACATCGCGACCGGAAGGGGCAGTTCGAAAACCCGAGTGTTTCTGTGAATGACGGCCAAGCGGAGATCACCGGGCGCACCCTCGTGAACGACCGGGCCATCTGCCCCAATAGCGCCTTCCCGAACATTCAGCTTCAGGAAAGGGTGCCGGAAACCGAGACCATCCGAACCAAGCGCCTGTCGCTCAATTTGCTCGGCGACGGATTCGTGGAGGCCGTACCGGACGCGGCGCTGCTCGACATCGCCCGGAAGCAATGTCAGTCCACCCACCGCCGCATCTGCGGCCAGGCGCTTTACGTGCCCATCCTCGAGGCTCCCGGAAAGACGGCCGTGGGACGTCTCGGCTGGAAGGATCAGCACGCCAGCCTGCTCTCATTTGCAGGCGACGCCTACCTTAACGAAATGGGGATCACCAACAAGCTCTTCCCCGCCGAAGTCACCGCCCTGTGCAATTCCGTTTCGGAGCCGAACGACACTCCAGGGTCTGACGGCTCGGAGGACATCGACAAGTTTGCCCGGTTCATCAGGGCATCGGAAGCGCCACCTCGCGATCACGCGCTCGCCCAGACTCCCGCCGCCCAGGAGGGTTCCAGGCTGTTCGGCAAGATCGGTTGCAGCACTTGCCACGTTCCGGCCTTGGTGACGGCGCCCGCTCAAACCGCCATCGATGGCGGCACGTTTGCAGTTCCCGATGCGCTTGGGGGCCGGGAGTTCCACCCTTACGGGGATTTTCTGCTTCACGATGTGGGCACGGGCGACGGCATTGCGGTGGCCGTGGAAGAGCACTACGGCAAAGCGGCCATGGCGCGTGTGGGGCCGAGTTTCTCCATGACGGCTCTGCTGGGGGCCGCCAACAAGGTGCGGACGGCGCCGCTGTGGGGGGTGCGAACCCACTCCAGGCTCATGCACGATGGCGCGACGCTGACGCTGAGAGACGCCATCCTCCGCCACAAGGGGGAGGCGCAAGAGGTTACAGGACAGTTCAGACGCCTGACGCCAAAACAGCAGGACGCCCTTTTGACCTTTCTCAGATCGCTTTAACCGTTCGCCCGTCGCGCCGGTTTGAACCGGCGACGGAACCCGGGCGCGGATCGGCCGCAGGGGGTGATGCTGGGGCGCCCGCTTCTCGGGCGCAACATAACTGAACATCGCGTCTCGCTTCTGATCTGCTCCGCGCCTCGGGGCTCCTTTCGATCGAGGCTCCCGGGCCTGAGACGCGCGAAAGGGTGTCAAGGATACAAATAACTGCGCTTTTTTCAACAAACTGTCGAACGAGGAGGAAGGGCCGTGCAAGCTGGAACGACGAGCGTAACGTTGCTGTTCGCCGCCGTGTCGCTGTTTCCCTTGCGGGCTCCGGCGCAACAGGCGGAGCCTCAGACAGAGAATATGATGTCGAAGGATATGATGGCTCAGCATCGGATGATGATGACCCAACACCAGGAGATGGGGAAATTGATCGACCAACTGCTTCAGGGTGTCTCTGCCCTGGAAAACGAGAAGGATCCGGTGCGCTTAAAGAAAGAGCTGGCGGAACATGCCGGGTTGCTCAGAGAGCTGCAAAACAAGTTCCGGCAGAATTCGGCGATGATGGAAACGGAGCAGACGAGCGAGCATTCCCTGATGATGCAACGTGGTGAAAAGACCATGGGCTTCAGCCAGACGGAAACCACCCACCACTTCTTTTCGAAGAAGGATGGCGGGGTGATTCAGGTCGAGGCGAACGACCCCAAGGACACGCGGAATCGCGATATGATTCGGACCCATTTAGCCCACATCGCTCAGGCATTCGCGGCCGGCGATTTCTCAAGCCCGCTGGGCGTGCATGGCAAAGTTCCGGATGGCGTCCCGGTGATGGAGCGGCTCAAGGGGGACATCCGTTACACCTTCGAACCCACTCCCCAGGGTGGCCGCGTGGTGATCACTACCGCGAACCCGGAGGCGCTCGAGGCGATTCATCAATTCCTTCGTTTCCAGGTGCGGGAGCACCGAACGGGAGACGCCGTGAATTAGAGAGGATCACAAAATCGAGCGGCACCTGGCTTCGAGCAGGGCGAGGGCCTTAGAGGCGGGCCCTGCGCCAGGCCTGCCAGCCCTTGGGCCCCGCCGCCCTTCATCGATGCGCCACGCCTGCTATTGAGTCTTACGAAACAGAGTGACAAAATCCCCCTCACCCCCGGCCCCTCTCCCCAAGGAGGCGAGGGGAGAAAAAGTCGAATGGACTGCCCTTTCCCCCTCGGGGGAGAGGGTGGCGCGCAGCGCCGGGTGAGGGGGCACCGTCGTCACTGTATTACGTGACGCTCCCCCAAGTGTTAGACCATGGCAGGCTCGGGGGAGCATCGCTGCCGGCGGTGAACGTACCTGACGCCGCCACGCAGGCTGAATTGGTTGGATCGTTAACGCCGCAGCCGGGCCTGTTAGGTCCCACGACGATCCATTGGTATTTGTGGCCGGCAACAAGGGAGGTGGCGCTCGGGGACGGAAGAGTTAGCTGAGGGCCGGTGAAGTCGGGACCGCAACCTCAGGCGCCGCTGTAGCCCGGATCGACCAGCCAGGATTGCCCAGCAGTTGCGGCAGTGACGTCGAAAAGCCACAAATAGACGCTCGACTTATTCACTGACCCGTCGGTAGGTGGCGCACCCATCGTGAAAGACGGATGCGCCACCGCCCAGCGGCGTTAGTGCGCCGAATTCGACTGGATGAAGCTCGCCACGTTGCTCTTGAGCTTGGCCAGGTCCTGCCCGCGCAAGTACATCATGTGGCCGGCGTCGTAATACTCCAGGTGAATGTGGCCGCGCAGATCGCCGGGCAGGCGGAGGTGGTCCATCGTGTATTCGGTGCCGAAGAACGGCGTGGCGAGATCGTAGAGGCCGTTTTCCACCTGCACCTGAAGGTGGGGGTTCGAGATGAGCGCCTCGGCGAGATCGCCTTCCACGTTGGGCGAGCCGGGGAACCCAAACCCGCGGCCTGCCTGCCGCTTCCAATCCCATTGGCCGCCGGCCTGGTGGCTTTCGATTTCGTAGTTCTGGTCCTTGCCGAACTTCAGCTCGTCGCGCACGTAGGAGTTGAAAGCCGCGGTATAGGCGCCGCTAATGGCGGTCTCCTGCGGGTCGTATTGGCCGTACTCCGTCAGGGGATCGCTCATGGGGCCGGAGAAGCGCGCGTCGAGGCGGCCGGTGACGAGGCCGCGGGAGCGCTGCAACTCCGCCATGAACTGGGGCAGGTTCACGCGCAAATCGGCCTTCTCCACGTAATCGGCGCTGAGCCCGGTGTAATGGGCCACCTGCTTGGCCACATTCGCCTTCTCGGCCGCGCCGAGCGACGCGCCCTTCATCAGCGCGTCCGCATAAGTGGTGGCGGCGTAGTGGCGCGCCTCGTTGAGAAAGGCGTTGAGGTCGGCGGGGGGGTTATCGAGCACTTTGTGGTAGTACGCGGTGGCCGCGTAGCTCGGCAGATACAGGATGTAGGGCAGGTCCTCGCCGGGCGGGAACGAAATGGTGCCCAGGTCGAGCACGGTGGACATCATCACCACGCCGTTGAAGTCCATGCTGTCGTGCGACTGGAGATAGTTCACCAGGGCGGCGTTGCGGAAGGTGCCGTAGCTTTCGCCGATGAGGAACTTCGGCGAGTTCCAGCGATTGTTGCGGCTCACGTAGGTGTTGATGAACTGGGCGAGCGATTTCACGTCCTGGTCGATGCCCCAGAAGTCCTTGTTCTTGGCCTTGCCCACGGCCTTGCTGAAGCCGGTGCCCACCGGGTCGATGAACACCAGGTCGGCCACGTCGATGAGCGAGTTGGGGTTGTCCACCACGCGATAGGGCGGCGGCGGAGTGGGTTCGGCGTCGGCGGTATCCACCCGTCGCGGGCCGTAGGCGCCCATATGAATCCACACCGAAGAGGAGCCGGGCCCGCCGTTGTAAAGGAACGCCAGCGGGCGCTGGCTGAGGTCCTTCGCGTCGCTGCGGGTGTAGGCGATATAGAACAGGCTCGCGTTCGGCTTGCCCTCGTCGTCCTTGAGCAGGATGGTGCCTGCGGTAGCCTTGTAGGGGATGGTTTCGCCGCCCATGCGAATGCTGTGATCGGTGACGGAGGACTCCTCCTTGGGCGGAGGCGTGGCCTCGGCAGCGGGCTTCGCCTCCGGCTCCTTCTTGGATTCCGTCTCGGGCCCCTGCGCCGCTGCTGGCGGCGCCTGGACCAGAACCAACAGTACAGCCACTGCCAAAAGTCCCCACAGCTTCCTCATACACTTACCCCCTGTAACAGGATGATGGCTCCGGCAGGGCCAAGGTGACGCATTGTACTCGCACCTCGCGGGGGCAGTCAAAGCACTGGGCGACACCTCAGGCGCGCGCCGCGCATCAAAAGGCTGATTCATCCAATTTTCATGGAGGACTCATGCCGAAAATGCGAGCGGTTCAGGTGGCGCGGCCGGGCGGGCCGTTTGAGCTGGTGGAACGCGAGATTCCGGAGCCCGGCGCCGAATGGGTGCGGATCAAAGTGGAAGCCTGCGGCATCTGCCACAGCGACTCGCTGGTGAAGGAGGGCCACTGGCCGGGCATTCAGTATCCCCGCGTGCCGGGGCACGAGGTGGCCGGAGTGATCGACGCGATGGGCGCGGGCGTGGAGGAATGGAAGGTTGGGCAGCGGGTGGGCGTGGGCTGGTACGGCGGGCACTGCGGCCACTGCGTGCGCTGCCGCCGCGGCGACTTCGTCACCTGCCTGTACGGGCTGATCACCGGCATTTCAATGGACGGCGGCTACGCCGACTATATGCTGGCGCGGGCGCAGGCGCTGGCGCTGATCCCGGACGAACTCTCGGCGGTTGAGGCCGGGCCCCTGGTGTGCGCCGGTATCACCACGTTCAACGCGCTTCGGAACAGTGGGGCGCGGGCGGGAGACCTGGTGGCGGTGCTCGGCATCGGCGGGCTTGGCCACCTGGGGGTGCAATATGCGTCCAGAATGGGCTTCAAGACCGTCGCTATCGCGCGAGGGGCGGACAAGGGCCCGCTGGCCCTTCGGCTTGGCGCGCGCCACTACATCGACAGCCAGGCGCAAAACCCCGCTGAGGAACTGACGAAGCTGGGCGGCGCCGCGGTGATTCTGAGCACGGTGACCAGCAGCCAGGCTATGAGCGCGGCGGTGGGGGGCCTCGGCATCGGCGGCCAGCTCATCGTTCTGGGTGCAGCCTCGGAGCCCATCGAGGTTTCCCCCCTTGAGTTGCTGGGAGGGAGGCGTACCGTCACCGGCTGGCCCTCGGGCAGCTCGATCGACTCCCAGGACACGCTGGCCTTCAGCGCCATCACCGGCGTGCGCTCGATGAACGAGGTTTTTCCGCTCGATCGCGCCGCGGAAGCCTACGAGCGCATGACGAGCGGCCGGGCGCGCTTTCGGGTGGTGTTGACAACGGCGCGGTGAGGCGCGGGGCAGAGGGCTGCGGTTTCACTCCGGCCGCGTTTGCGGTATATCTGGAGTTGGCTGCCCCATGCTCATGCGTTCGTTGTTGATTGCCGCCCTGCTCGGCGCCGTGGCGGCTCCGGCGCGGGACAAACCTGAGAGCTGGGTGGAAGTGCGCAGCCCGCATTTTGTGGTGGTGAGCAACGCCGGCCAGAAGCAGGCTCGCCGCGCGGCGTACCAGTTCGAGCGCATGCGGGCGGTGTTCGGCGCCGCCTTCCCTCACGTGCAGGTTGACCCGGCCACGCCTATCATTGTGCTGGCGCTCAAGGATCAGAAGAGCTTCGAAACCCTGGAGCCGCCCGAGTGGCTGGCGAAGGGCCAGATGAACCGCACCGGGATGTTTCAGAGCGGCGCCGACAAAAACTACATCCTCATGCGCCTCGACGCCGGAGGCGCGCACCCGTACAGCGTGATCTATCACGAGTACACCCACGTGCTGTCCGCCGGCAGCGCGGAGTGGATGCCATTGTGGCTCAACGAGGGGCTGGCGGAGTTCTATCAAAACACCGAAATTCGCGACAAAGATGCGCTGATCGGCCAGGCGAGCGCCGAAAACCTCGAAGTGCTGCGCACCAACCGCCTCCTGCCGCTGACCACGCTCTTTGCGGTGAACCATGCGTCACCCTATTACAACGAGGATCACAAGGCATCGATCTTCTACGCCGAGGCCTGGGCGCTAACGCACTACCTGATGGTGGACGACCGCAAGCACGGCACCCAGCGCCTGCAGGATTACACAGGGCTCGTGAGCAAAGGCCTGGACGCCACCACGGCGGCGGCGCGCGCTTTCGGCGACCTCAGCCAATTGCAGGAGACCCTGGCGGCATACGTCCGCCAGCAGGTTTTCAGCTACTTCCGCCTGCCCGCTGCGACCGGGGTGGATGTCTCGGACTTCAGGGTGCGAAGCCTGCCCCAGGCGCAAGCCGATGCCCTGCGCGCCGATTTCATGGCCCACGAAGGGCGCGAAGCTGACGCCCGGCCCCTGCTGGAGGAGGTACTCCGCGAGGACCCCAGCAACGTCCTGGCGCATGAAAGCATGGGGTACCTCGCGGTGAAGGAGGGCCGTCCGGATGAAGCGCGACAGTGGTTCGAGCAGGCCGTGAGACTGGACTCCCGAAGCTATCTCGCTCAATACTACTTCGCCGCCATGAGCATGCAGGGCACGCTCGATGAGAGAACAGCTGCACAAGTGGAGGCCAGCCTGCGCGCCGCCATCAAGCTTAATTCGGCCTTCGCGCCCGCCTACGACCGTCTGGCGGTGTTCTACGGCTCGCGGCGCGAGCACTTGGACGATGCGCACATCCTGGAGCTTCAGGCGACCGAACTGGACCCCGGCAACCTGGCCTACCGCATCAACGGCGGTAACATCCTGCTGGAGATGGGGCGGGTCGGGGACGCGCTCAGGGTGGTCCGGACGGCGATACCCCTGGCCAAGAACCCGCGAGAGACCGCCCTCGCCGAGGCTTTCATCCACTCCGCCGAGCAATACCAGGAGGCGCTTCAAGCCCGTGACGACCTGGCCGGACCGGCTGCCCCCGCCGCTGAACCGGCTTCAGGAGCAGCACAGTCCTCCGCGGCCGCCTCGCCAGGCGGCGACGCCGGGCCGCCTGCCGCCCCGCCTCTGCTGCGGCGCCGGGACGAAACACCGCAAGGACCCAGGCACACGATTGCAGGCACCATCAAAAGCGTCGAGTGCTCCGGACCCGTGACGCTGGATTTGACTCTGGAGGCCGGAGGGCGCACGGTGAATTTCCATACCGAGGACCGCTACAAAGTGGTGTTCACAGCCGCCAATTTCACACCGCCGGACAGGCTGGACCCGTGCAAGGCGATCGCCGGCCTGCACGCCTTGATCGTCTACGCCGGCGCATCCGATCCCACCACACCGGGCGAGATCGTTTCCATCGAACTCAGGCATTGACGGGCGAGCGCTCGGCGTCTCACGGGGGCGCAGGGACTGGCGAGAAGCAGAAACGCCATCTGGGTTTAAGGAGGGGGAACATGAAGGCTATTCGGGTGCACGAATTCGGCGGTCCGGAAGCGATGCGCCTCGAGGAGACGCCGGACCCGAAGCTGGGCGCAGGCGAAGTGCTCGTGCGCGTCCGGGCTGCCGGCGTGAATCCGGTGGACGGCTATATTCGATCGGGCGCCTACGCCGTCAAACCGCCACTGCCCTATACGCCGGGGAGTGACGCGGCCGGAACGGTGGAGTCGGTGGGCGAGGGTGTCTCCAAAGTAGTTCCCGGCGATCGCGTTTACATTCACGGCACTCTGACCGGCGCTTACGCCGAACTCGCGCTCTCGAAGGCCTCGCAGGTGTGGCCGCTGGCCTCAGGCGCCACGTTTATGCAGGGGGCGGCTGTCGGCGTTCCTTACGCCACGGCGTATCGAGCCCTCTTTCATCGCGCTCGCGCCGCAGCTGGAGAGGTGGTGCTGGTGCATGGGGCGAGCGGAGGTGTGGGGGTGGCGGCCACCCAATTGGGGCGTGCGGCCGGCCTGACCGTGATCGGCACCGCAGGCACGGAGCGGGGCCGGCAACTGGTCCTCGAGCAGGGCGCCCACCACGTCCTCGATCATCGCCAGCCGGATTATCTCGAAGAGCTCGCGCGGTTCACCGCCGGCAGGGGCGTTGACGTAATTGTCGAGATGCTTGCCAACGTCAATCTCGATAAAGACTTAACAGTCCTCGCCAAGTTCGGACGGGTGGTGATCGTGGGGAGCCGGGGAACCATCGAGATGAATCCACGTTCGGCGATGGCGCGCGACGCCGACATCCTGGGAATGACTCTGCTCAATTGCACGGAGCACGATCTCGCCGGAATCCACGCCGCCCTGGTGGCGGGACTCGAGAACGGCACCCTGCGCCCCGTCGTGGGCCGCGAACTTCCGTTGGCCAATGCTCCCGACGCCCATCACGCCGTGATGGAACCCGGCGCCCACGGGAAAATCGTACTGGTTACCTAACTCATCGTCTGCCGCCCAGCCCAGGGCCGATGCCAAGCCACAGATGTGGGCCTCGATGCTTCCTGCGTAGTATGAATAGACTATTTTGACGATTAAGATAGGCTACGCCGTGCACGGGGCCGTGATGTTCGGTAGCATATTGCCCTGCACCCTGGGCGAGCTGGGTGTGCAGCGACCGCGCGCCGGAGCCCCGGGCGGCGGGCCAGACCCCCCATTCGGTCACCCCGCGCGAGTGGCGCAACGAAGCTCGAGGGACATGCATTGGCCAGCAAACATCCTGATGGCCGGGTACGCATCGGCAAATGGCTGCTGGTTCTTGGCCTGGCGCTGGTGGTCAACAGCGCTTACGTGGCCGCCTTCAGCAGCCCCAACATCTTTTCCGTCGGAAACGACCTGATCCACCCCTTTCTCGGCCTGCTGGTGGCAATTCTTCTGCTTCTTTACGTCGTCCGTCATCGCGCCTTCTTCGCCGGCAAGTCCGCCATCGCTTCGCTGATTCTTTTGACCGTCACTCTGGCCTTCGGGGTCTATCTGGCCGTCGCGGGTATAACACGGCCGCACAGCGTGGAGCTTTACGTTCATGTCAGCGCGATGGTGGCGGGCCTGTTCTTCATGCTGGTGCACTTGCGGGGACGCGCCGTCGCAGACCGAAATTCGAAACTCGAAATTCGAAATTCTTCCCCAACGGCTGGAGACGGGTCGAGTTTCGAATTTCGAGTTTCCACTTCCGTCTTCAGGCTGTGCGCCATCGTCATGCTCGGTTCGCTGGTTTTTTACGGCGCTGCCGTCGGCTACCAGCACTTCTTCCCGAACCCCGAGTACATCATCGACAATCCCTCCTCGGCCCCGCTCACCATGAACCAGGAAGGCGCCGGCGCGGGCAGCTTGATGTTCCCCAGTTCCGCGCGCACTTCGGACGGCCAGCCCATCAAGTCAACCTTCTTCATGAACTCCGAGTCGTGCCAGCGGTGCCATCAGGACATCTACGCGCAGTGGAAGAGCTCGATGCACCACATGGCGTCATTCAACAACCAGTGGTACCGCAAGGCCGTGGAGTACATGCAGGACACGATCGGCATCAAGCCGTCACTGTGGTGCGGAGGATGCCATGATCACGCCTTGTCCATCGCCGACAAGATGCAGAAGTATCCGATCCGCGACATCGAAAACACCCCTGCCGGCCAGAACGGCCTGGGCTGCATGTCGTGCCACGCCATCGTTCACGTGGACAGCACGATGGGCCAGGGCGGGATCACGTTTGAGTACCCGAAGCTGGCCGAGCTCGCCGAGAGCAAGAACCGCCTCTTGCGGTTCCTGCACGACTACGACGTGAAGCTCGATCCCAAGCCGCACCGCGCCGCGTTCCTGAAGCCTTTCCATAGAGAGCGGGGCGAAACGCCCCGGTTCTGCTCCGCCTGCCACAAGGTGCACCTGGACGTGCCGGTGAACCATTACCGCTGGATCCGCGGCTTCGACGATTACGATAACTGGCAGGCCAGCGGCGTTTCCGGGCAGGGCGCGCGCTCGTTCTATTACCCGCCCAAACCGCAGGAGTGCGAGGACTGCCACATGCCGCTGGTGCCTTCAAAGGACTTCGGCAACATCAACGGTTTCGTGCACTCCCATCGATTCGCGGCGGCGAATACGGCCGTGCCTACGTCGCACGGCGACGACACTCAAGTGGCGGATGTGGAGAAGTTCCTGAAAGGCGCAGTGACCGTCGACATTTTCGCCTTGGCGCAGGAACCGGCCGAGACGTCCGCGCCGATGCCGGCGGGCGCGGGCGAAGGGCCCCAACTCGCCAGCACCTTTGCGGTGGGCGAGGAGTCCGCGGAAGGGCTTACCTCGGCTCTGACCACCAACGCGCCGCCAGCGCGTCTCGAAGCGCCCCTCGGACGTGTGAATGCACGGCTGCATCCGGGGGAAACCGCTCGAGTGGAAGTGGTGGTCCGCACCCGCAAGGTAGGCCACTTCTTCCCAGGCGGCACGGTGGACGCCTTTGACTGCTGGGTGGAGCTGCAGGCGCGGGACAGCAAGGGCCGCATCGTCTTCTGGAGCGGCGAGGTGGCTGACAACGGCAAGGGGCCGGTGGACCCCGGCGCCCACTTCTACAAATCCCTGCAGCTCGACGAGCACGGCAACGTCATCAACAAGCGCAACGCCTGGTCAACCCACGCGGTCGTCTACGCCCGCTTGATTCCGCCGGGCGCCGCCGACACGGTTCACTACCGCCTTCAGGTGCCGCGGAACGTGGGTGATCACATCACGTTTACAGCCAGGCTGAATTACCGCAAATTCAGTTGGTGGAACACGCAATGGGCCTTCGCGGGCGTGCGCGACCCCTCCGACCCGCACCCGATCGTGACCAAGGACTACGATGACGGGCAGTGGGTGTTTTCCGGCGCCACGGCCGGCGACTCCGAGACCATCAAGGGCATCCCGAACGTGCCCATCGTGGTGATCTCCGAGGATACGAAGACCGTCCCGGTGACGGCCGCTCCCAAGGCCGACTCGACATTTGAAGAGGCTACGGCGCTCGATCCACACGACTGGGAGCGGTGGAACGATTACGGCATCGGCCTGCTCCTCCAGGGCGATTTGAAAGGCGCGGAGAGAGCGTTCGAGATCGTGACCCAGGAACGCCCCGACTACGCCGACGGCTGGGTGAACGTGGCGCGAGCCCGGGTGCAGGAGGGCAACACCGAGGCCGCGAAGCCCATGCTGGCCAAAGCGTTGGAACTGAATCCCAATCTGGCCAGCGCCCATTACTTCGAAGGCCTGGCGCTCAAGACCGACGGCAATTACGCCGACGCCTATCATCAGTTCGCGCTGGCCGCCGAACGCTACCCCAACGATCGCGTCAACCGCGACCAGATGGGCCGCATGCTATTTTTGCAGAGGGAGTATGGCAAAGCCGTG
>DATJAQ010000285.1:0-8225 GCA_035516075.1 Terriglobia bacterium
TGCACTCCAGGTCGACGAAGCGGGCCTCCAGCAACGCTTTCAGCTTTGCCTTGGCCGCATCCCGGCGATCGCCGCGGGCAGGATAGTTCACGTCACCGAACAGCTCCGGGAGCGTCTGGGCTTTCGTGAGTAAGGCGGACGCGAAGGCTGGGGTGGTGAGCTGGCAGGCCGGGGTTCTTTCGACCATGCGGGCCAGCCAGCGGATGGTGAGCGACGCTTCCTTTTGTTCCACGACGGTCATGTTATGTCTGGCGCGGATCTGGGGAAGGGTGGCGTATTCGATCTGCTCCTTCGTCTCGGTCGATCCGGGGGTACGCACCGTCCTGATCGACGTCCGCTTCTGACTATCGAACGATCCCTTGTGCCCCGCCGGCATCAGTCCGCCGAGCTCATTGGCGGTCCCGGGAGGATACTCTACCCCGTAGGCGTCGTTCCGCGGCCCGACGCCGTCGGGAGACCACAGCACCTCCTTCCAGGTGGTGGCCGTAAGCCCGGCGGCGCTGTAATGAAGGCCGGTTTCGAGGATGTCCAGAATCATCAGGTGAGTGGGGAGACAACTGAAGTTGCGCCGGGGCTCGCCGATATACATGGCGGCGGCCAGGGAGCAGAGCATGAAATGCGTGCCCTGCTGGGGGCCGGCGAGCTCCACGCCTTTCAGCAGAGAACGAACCTCGGTGGCTGCGATTCTCGATCCTAGGCCGTCCTGGCCAAGGCCTCTGTCTTCCATGGCCTCGAGCACCTCGGTGTAAGTCGGCGCCATAGCGCCACCCGAGGCGTTATCCGGCGACTCGCCTGCCTTCGGACGCTGCCAGGCGCCGCCCTGGGCCATGGCCACCGTCGGTATAACCTTCAGCCCCTGACCTTGCCCCGGCGCCACCGTGATCAGGCCGCCGTCGCCCAGGTAATTGTCACCCTTCCGGTGGAAAATGCGCCGTCCGCCGATCCGGTAGAAGACAATGGGAGAGCCGCTGTCACCTTGCTGCGCGAGCCAGATCCAGTGGCCGATCTGCGAGGGCCTGAACGCGTCGTTCTCACCGGGCTTGCCATTGCCGGGAGGTTTGGAGCTTCTGGCCGGGAACTGCTCGGAAGTAACGTCTTCCAGGAGGTGATGAATCTCAAGGGCGAAGAAGGTGAATAGTTCTCCGTCGTAAACCACGGTCAGCTCCGTTAACATGGCATCTTCCCGCTCGATAGTATCGGCTCCAAGCCGTAGCCGCTCATTCTCCCAGAATCCGCCTCCTGATGTGAAGAGGGGATTGGCGTGCGGTTTGAACCTGGATTTCCTTTTTAGCACCTCCCAGCGCCCTACTTTGCACCCCGGGGACTCGCTGTCAACGACTCTTTCGCGGCGGAAGGGCCGCGAGCCGGGATTCGCCGTTCGGCAATCGGCAATCAGCACTCAGCATTCAGCAAGTACAAGTCGTCAATCCTTTTTGTCGGGCTTGGGCTTGCGCAACTGAACGGGGGTGATCACCAGGACGTCCTCGCCCCAGCCGTGGCGGCGGCTGGCGCTGCCCCGGAGGATCGAGGGTTGGACCTTGACCCGCTCGCAGCAACGGCTGGTGAAGACGGGCAGGCGGCTGGTGAAACACGCCCGCTATTACCGGTTGCTGCCGGCCGAGAGCCATCTGACTCGCCGTCTTTTCGGAGCCATGGCACGCCGAATCGAGTGGCTGACTCTGCCAGTGGGATAGGCAAGGCCCAGGGGGAAAGGGTTTCAGAGACGACATAACCGGAAGGAAAAGTGTCGGAGACATCGATCGGAGAAGCTGCCATCAGGAGCCTCGGGACTCTGCAGAGAGGGAGAACGGGTGCTTGTGAGGATCGCAAGGTCGCGCGGACCGTCCAAAGCCCAACCGGCCATTGCACGCACGGTCGCGCAGTCGTATGCTGACGGTCGACAAAGAATAGAAACTGGAAATTCCGGTAGTGGCGTCATTTGTCGATTTAAAGTCGCCTTAGAGGTGACCAAAACCCAGGAAAAGAGTCAAACTGAAGGAGCTGGGGCGAGCCGTTGGCCTCGTCCACGTCTTACGGGGGGTGTATGCAAACGCTCTGGCAGGATCTGCGTTACGCGCTGCGCATGCTGGCCAGGTCGCCCGGCTTCGCCGCGGTCGCCGTCCTGACGCTGGCTCTCGGCATCGGCGCCAACGCCGCTATCTTCCAACTGATCGACGCCGTCCGCCTGCGCACCCTCCCCGTCCAAGATCCCAGCACCCTCGCCATCGTCCATCTCAACACCAATCACTGGGGTAGCGGCAACTTCACCGGGCCGTACAGCGAGTTTACGTTCCCGCTCTGGCAGGAAGTCCAGAAGCGGCAGCAGGCTTTTTCGTCGATCGCTGCCTGGGGTGGCACTCAACTGAACCTCGCCCGAAGCGGCGAGGTGGATAATGCCCAGGCCATTTGGATCAGCGGACAGTTCTTCCAGGTGCTGGGCGTGCAGCCCATCCTCGGCCGTCTGATTTCCCCGGCCGACGATCCGGAAGATGAGCAAGCCGGGTGTTCGGGAGCCGTGGACCTCAGCTACGCCTTCTGGCAGCGCCGTTACGGCGGTGACGCGTCAGTGATCGGCAAAACGCTGACTCTCGAGGGCCATCCCTTCCCCATCGTGGGAGTGACGCCGCCGTCTTTTTTCGGCGTATCCGTCGGCGATCGCTTCGATTTGGCCGTGCCGATCTGCGCCGAACCTCTGATCAACGGCCAATACAGTCACATCACCGGCCCCCGGCCGCGCGAAACGTGGTGGCTGGCGCTCCTCGGCCGCCTCAAGCCCGGCTGGACCGTCGCCCGTGCGGGCGCGCAGCTCGAGTCGATTGCACCGGCAGCGTTGCGCGAAACCGTTCCGCCGCAATACGACGCCGAAGGCGTGAAGCATTATCTGGGATACAAGCTGGAAGCGCGCCCCGCGGCAAACGGTTTTTCCAATATGCGGCAGGGCGCCTCCGACCCGCTCTATCTCCTGCTTGGGCTTTCGGCTCTCGTCCTGCTGATCGCCTGCGCCAATCTCGCCAACCTGCTTCTGGCCCGCGCCAGCGCCCGCGAACGCGAGGTGGCTGTGCGCCTCGCTTTGGGAGCTTCGCGCGCCCGCCTCATTCGCCAGTTGCTCTCGGAAAGCGCGCTCGTGGCCGTCGCTGGAGCTATGGGCGGCGGTTTTCTCGCGGCCGCACTCAGCCGGGCGCTCATCGCTTTCGTCAGCACGCCGGATAACCCCGTTTTTCTCGATATGCCCACGGATTGGCGAGTGCTCGGCTTTGCCGCCGCCCTGGCTATCTTGACCACCCTGCTCTTTGGCCTTGCCCCCGCTCTGCGCGCGGGAAGTGTGAACCCTGGATCGTTCCTGAAGGCCGGTGGGCGCGGCATGACCGCCGGCCGCGAACATTTCCGCCTGCAGCGCATCCTGGTGGCCTCGCAAGTTGCGCTTTCAGTTGTCCTGCTCGCCGGCGCTCTGCTCTTCGCGCGCAGCCTGCAGAACCTGATGACGCGCAATCCGGGCTTCCGGCAAAATGGCGTGCTCATCGCCGCCGTGGACACGGGTCACCTCAAATTGTCCCTCGCGCAGGGACCAAGCTACGAGGAAAATCTCCTGGAACATATTCGCGCTCTGCCCGGTGTGGCTGCCGCCGCGATCTCGGAACGCTCTCCGGTGAGCGGCAACAGCAGCAATGACTGGGTGCTTGACGCCAAGGGCAATCATCCGAACGGCGCCTCCTGGGAGGACTACATCAGTCCCGGATACTTCGAAACCATGGAGATCCCGCTGATGGCCGGGCGCGATTTCACGGTCAGCGATAGCGCGACCTCGCCGAAAGTAGCGATCGTGAACCAGGCGTTCGTCAAAACTTTTCTGGGCGGCACCACGCATCCCATCGGGGCCGAGATCCGTGTTTGGGCTCCACCGGGAAAACCCCCTCGTTATTACCAGGTGGTCGGCCTGGTTAAGGATTCCGTTTATAACGACATGCATGAGCCGATGGTTTCGGTAATGTACTTCGCGAGAGCGCAGACCGACGAACCGCAGCTATTCAGCTGGGCCAGCGTCCTGATTCGCTCGCGGGGCGGTTTGGGCGGTCTGCTGAATTCCGTCAAGAATGAGGTCGCCAGCGTGAATCCCGAGAGCAACATCCAATTCAGGCTGCTGCGGACCCAAATTCACGATTCGCTGCTTCAGGATGAGCTGATGGCCACCCTCTGCGGCTTCTTCGGCGGACTCGCGCTGCTGCTCGCCGCGCTCGGACTGTACGGCGTAATTTCCTACACGGTTACCCAGCGGACCAATGAAATCGGTATCCGCATGGCTCTCGGATCGCAACGCGCCGGGGTGATCCATCTCATCCTCGGCGAAGTGGCTATCCTCGTTGGCATCGGCCTGGCCGTGGGCGTCGGACTCACGCTCGCCGGAAGCAAAGCGGCCAGTTCCATGCTTTTTGGCCTGAAACCGCGCGACCCGCTCACTCTGGCGCTGACGGTGCTCATCCTCGCCGCCATCGGCTTCGGCGCCAGCTTCCTGCCCGCTCGCCGCGCCTCTCGCCTCGATCCCATGACCGCCCTCCGCTACGAGTAGCCGCGGCCAAATCGGACGAAACGCAGCGAGGGTTCACCGGCTTCGCCGACGGACGATGAGCCCTTCGAGACGCCCCTCGGGCCGGAAGCCGTGCAGCAAATTACGGCCGGGGGAGGGCGTGCCACCCACAGTGATCTGTGCTATTTCAATTAAAGGCATTTACACCGCCGTCCGCGTGTCGGAGCTAGTGGGCATTTCAATTGACGACCTGGACCTGGAGGGCGGCCGAATCTTCGTCGCGGACGGCAAGGGCGACAAGGACCGTTATATCCTCTTCCCCGACTCATGCGGCCTGACCCTGAAAGCCTACCGCGAGCCGGTGGCGCGCAGTGTGCCCGTCGTAGACTCCGCGGTTCGTTTCAGGGCCCGGCGTCATTGTCGCGCATCCGTCTCGAGTGCGCCGGCGCGACCGCGAGCCGCGATTCGCCGATCGGCAATCAGCAATCATCAATCAGCACTCAGCAATCATCAATCAGCACTCAGCAATCGGCAATCTTCAATCGTCAATCAGCATTCGGCATTCAACAATCGTCAATCCTTTTTGTCGGGCTTGGACTTGTGTAACTGAACGGGGGCAGTCACCAGGACGTCCTCGCCCCAGCCGTGGCGGTCGAGCATGGCGTGCACTGAGGCAGCCCGCACCGGGCGGCCCACCCGCGCCTCCAGGGCCCGGTGGATGACGCCAAATCTAATCATGCCGGGCGGCAATTCCGGTTCCTGTTCCTCGCGCAGTTCGGCGAGCAACTCGCTCTCCCCGGCGATGGTTAGGAGCCGGCGCCGCACTCCGCCTCGGCCGCGATTGAGGAGCACGGCGACGCCGCGGCGCAAATAGTCCGTGTAGAGGTGCGCCACGGCGCTTTGCGAAAACCCGACCGCCCGCCCCACCTGAATGTCACTGAGATTCATGACGGCCCGCAGAAAAAGGGTGATCGCCCTCCGATACTCCGGCACGCCGGGGGCGCGTTTCATGGCAAACTGCAAATCCACCTCGGCCCGCTCAGAGAGCAGGCGCGCGCCTTCGCCGCCTGCGGGCGGCCGGGTGCCGAGCGAGACGGGCCCGGCCTTGAGATAAGCCTTCTGGGCCCCGCGCACGAAGCCCACCGAACAACCCAGGGCCTGGGCCACCTGGGGCAGGCTCAGGCCGAGGAGCACGGGCAGCCAAACGCAGAGGAGCCGTCGCAGGTCCGCCGCATGGCTCGACGCTGCGACGGCCGCGCGCAGCGCTTCGGGCGCGCCCTGCCCCGCCGGCAACGAAGGCCGGCGCCCGTCCTGCAGCGCGCTCACGCCGCCGCGCTCGAATCGTCTCATCACCGCGCCTACGCCGCGCACGGAAAAGCCGAGGGCCTTCGCCGTCCAGCTCGCGGTCATGCCCAGGCCCACGTGCAGCGAGATGCACAGCGCGCGCCGGTATTCCTCCTTGTCGCGCGTGCGATTCATCATCGCCTCAAGAAACTGAGCGTCGTCCTCTGATAGCCGGTGCCTCGATGCCATGCTGGCCTCCTTGGTGGCCTGAGCCTGATTGTACTGATACGGTAGTATACTACATGCTTAACCGGCGGGAGGCAAGCCGGAGCGCCCGAACGTCCGCACTGTGTGAAGCGGTGGCGATGAAACTGGATCTCGGGCCGGTCGCAAGTCACGGAGGCGATGGGAGGTTGGCCGCTGCCTCGAGGTAAACTGGACCCATCGCGAATGAAAGGGTTGTTACGGGACGCCCTCGATGAAATTCCGTCGTTCCAAGACCGGACTGGCTATTTGCTCGGTCTATCTTGGCCTGTATTGGTTGTCGGGGATTTATGCGGTGGGTGTTCTGCTGTTTACCCGGCCGACCCCGGAGTTCAATCCGCCCAGCCTCGTCGCCCTGCCGTGGACCTTTATCCTGATCCCACTTTCCCATTCGATGGGAATCAGCGACCTGTACGAGCGCCTGGCGAGTTCGCCCTTTCTTTACGGCGCGCTGATGTGGCTGGTTCTCTTGCCGGCTGCATTGCTGAACGCCATCATTCTTTACCTCGCCGGGAGGTTCCTCGATCCGCCAGACAAGGCGTAGGTTGCAATCAACACCTCGCGTGACGGAACGTCAACACCAAGGACGCCCGTAGCGCGGGGTCTGCGCTGTTCAGACTCCGCGGCTCTTTGCGCGTGGCACGGTGTTATGGTCCCGCCTCCCTCGCGTGTGCGCCGGCGCGGCGGCGAGCCGGGACTTGCCAATCGCCAGTCGTCAGCCGGCACTCGTCAATCAGCAATCGGCAATCGCCATTCGGCGATCTCTTAGTTCGCCGCGCGCCGGGCCTTCAGTTCGGCGAGCAGCCTGCCGATCTGGTCTTCCCGGTCGAGCTTCCGCAGCCGGTCGTCAATGTTGTCGCCGGCGAGTTCCACGTGAGCCTCGCTCACCGCCTCGCCCTGCATCACCTTCTGCTTCATACGGTCGAAGGCCGCGAGGTTCGAGTTGTCGCCCATGGCGATTTGGGCCTTGCTGGCCCTGAGCGACGCCCGCGAGCGGCGGTGCTGGGCGATCAGCACGTCGCTTTTGGCGCGCGCCTCCGCCAGCTTCTGCTCCAGTTTGCTGAGGGCGGCCTTCAGGTTTTCCACCTGCACCCTTTGATCCGCCACCTGCTCCTTGAAGCTTTCGGCCATCTGGACGTAGCTCTGCTGGCGCTCGAGCGCCGCACGCGCCAGGTCGTCCTCCTTTTTGTCGACGGCCAGCTCGGCCTTGCGCATCCACTCCGCCGACTTTTCGTCGTTCTCCTGCTGCTTTTTCTCGAGCATGTGCTGGTCGGCGATGGAGACTGCCACCTGGGTTTTCACTTGCATAAGCTGATTCTCCATGTCGAGGATGAGCTGCTTCAGCATCTTCTCAGGGTCTTCGGCCTTGTCAATCAAGTCATTCAGATTGGCCCTCAGTAGTGTCCGTACCCGTTCCAAAAGTGCCATGTTCGTTCTCCTTTCACTGCTAAGCTTGGTGCGCCGCGCGCCGCCTCGGTGCACCGCTCCGCCGGCCCTACTCCTTGGCCGCCGGATTGGAAGGCGCGCCCGCGTCCGGCTTCGGCGCCTTGTCGCCGATGAGCCGCACCCGGCTCATCAACTCCGACAATTGCATCCCCGACAGAGCTTCAAACAGCGCCGGCACCTGGGCCGCGATCTTGGTCATGTCGCCGGCGATTTTGTTCATGCCGGAGGCGTCCCCACTCCCGGTGGAGACGATGGTGATCTTGTCCACGTTTGAAAGCGGCGCCGCCATGGCTCGCACCACTTCAGGCAGGCCCGTGATCAGCTTGTCGACCACGGCGGCCTGGTTGTACTCCTGATAGGCGGCGGCCTTCAGGTTCATCGCGCGGGCCTCGGCGTCGCCCTTTTTGAAGATGATCTCAGCCTCGGCTTCGCCTTGGGCGCGGATGGAAGCGGCGTGCCCTTCGGCCTCCGCCGTCAGGCGCTGCTTTTCGGCACTGGCCAGGGTCTCGATGCGCTGCCGCTCGACCTCCGCGGACTTCAGCACGGTGGCGATCAGCTCCTTTTCGCGCCGCAAGATCTCGGCCTCCTGCACTTTGATCTGCTGCTCTTTTTCCGTCTGCTGGATCTTCACCGACTCCGCCACCACCTGCTGCTGCATCACGTTGGTTTCAATTTCGTAAGCCTTGTCGGCCTGCGCCTGCTGCTTCTT
>DATJAQ010000286.1:0-5734 GCA_035516075.1 Terriglobia bacterium
TTGATCCTGTATACAGGATTTGGACACGGAGTGAACAAGCCCAAATCGCAGAGGGCCCTGCTGCAGGCCAACCTGGATTGGTTCAGTTTCTATATCTGGAATGAACCGATCCCCAAGGACTCACCGCTTTACGGCTCGAGCGAATTGGAACCGGAGAAATAGTCCCGCCGAAAACTAGCTCGCGGAGGTGCCCTTTGGCGCGGTTCGGGACGGCTCCGCACACTTCGCAAGACATTTTGTCTATTTCTCCAGCAGACTTCTTGTCGTCCCTCACCGGCGGATTACTATCTATTATTATGACATTTTGACTCGGATTGGCGGTCTGTGGATTGCTGCGGCGCGGGGTGTGGAGTGAGAGCCCGGCTCGGGGTTACAATTCCACTATGCAGATGAGCCTTGCCTTTGGACGAACCGGTTTGACCCTCGAGCTGCCGGAAGGGTTTGACTACCAAGTATTGGAGGCGCGGTCGGCCGTGCCGCTGGAAAATCCCTCCCGCGCCATCGAACAGGCTCTCGAGGCGCCCATTGGCTGCCCGCCACTCGCTGAAATTGCTCGCGGCAGGCGCTCCGCCGCCATCTCGGTATGTGACATCACCCGCCCTGCGCCCAACCGCCAGGTGCTTCCTCCCCTGCTGGCTCGATTGGAGGCGGCCGGGATTCCACGCCATGGCATCACCATTTTGATTGCCACGGGACTTCACCGCCCCGCGACGGACGCGGAGATTCGCGAAATCTGCGGGGAAGAAACCGCGGCCCATTATCGAGTGCTCAATCACCACGCGCGCGAACTCTCCGAGCATCGCCACATGGGAAGCACCGTGGCCGGGACGCCGGTTTATATCGACGACCGGTTTGTCTCCGCCGATCTCCACCTCACCCTGGGATTCATTGAGCCGCACCTGATGCTTGGATATTCGGGCGGGCGCAAGCTGATCGCTCCCGGCCTCGCCGCGCAGGAGACCATCAAGGTCCTGCACAGCCCGCGCTTCATGCGCGATCCGCGCGCGGTGGAGGGCTCGATTGGCGACAATCCCCTGCACCGTGAACTCCTGGAAATCGCGCGGCTGGCCCGCCACGATTTTCTGGTGGACGTGGCGCTTGCCCGCGGCACTCCCCGCCCTCCCATTGCCGCTGTTTTTGCCGGAGACCCCGTGGCCGCGCACCGGCGCGGGGTGGAGTTTGTCTCGCGCGTCATGCTGGAGACTCTCGACCAGCCTGTGGACGCGGTGATCACGACGGCCGCCGGCTACCCCCTTGACCTGACCTTCTACCAGGCGGTCAAGGGGATTACCGCCGCCTCGCATATCGTGAAGCCCGGCGGGAAAATCCTGCTGCTCGCGGCTTGCCAGGAAGGTGTGGGCGGGCCGGAGTTCGCGCGCATGCTGGCGGAGGGTCTGACCGATCAAGACTTCCTGAGTGAAATTGAGAGAGCGCCGGTGACGGTGGACCAATGGCAACTCGAAAAGCTCGCCCTGGTTACCACTCACGCCGAGGTCCTCTACTACGTGCCGGGCCTGCCGCGACAATTTCATTCCAGCCTTTGGGGCAAGTCCTACGCCAGTGCGCATGATGCAGTGCAGGCACTGGCGGGAACGTTGCCGCCAGGCGCGCGTGTCGCCGTAATCCCGGAAGGGCCATACGTTTTGGCGCGGTGTGCGGGACACTGAGAAAGGACGCGCTGGATGGCGCACAGCGGAGCTGTGCGATCCTGGATGTGTCCACCCAACGTAAGCCGCAGATCTTCGATCTGCGCCAGCCTGCCTTAAGAACCCGGCGGAACTTCGAAGTTCATTCTGCGTAATAGTAGGGCGAGGATGAACGTGTTATCCTAGGCGCGCCGGAGCGCACCCCGCTCCACTGGAATCCAACGTGGGCAGTTTGACCGAGGCGCTGGTTTTGGGTTTGGGTTCAGGCCCCGTCTGTCTCGCGGCGTGCGGACCGGCGCTGCTCCCGTGGTTAGGGGCCGAGCCGCGCGAACTTCGCGCCACCAGCCGATTACTGGGATTGTTCCTGGGCGGACGCCTGGCGGGTTATCTGGGGTTTGCCGTGGTGGCCTGGGCGGCCGG
The DNA here is from genome assembly GCA_035516075.1 of Terriglobia bacterium. GTDB lineage: Bacteria > Acidobacteriota > Terriglobia > UBA7540 > UBA7540 > Gp13-AA77. Next base: position 2,067 of record DATJAQ010000286.1, read on the forward strand.
CATGGCCTTGCCGCTAGACCTGCGGCTGCGCACGCTGATATTCGGACTGGCCAACCTGGGGCTTGCGGGGTTGCTGGGAGTTTCCGCCTGCTTGCCGCACCGCACCTGCCCCATGGTGGCGAGCGCGCGCGAACCGCGCCTGTACCAAATCGGCGCCGCCAAACGTTATCGCCCGCCCGCGGCCGTTACCCTGGGCTTCTTCACCGGCCTCAATCTCTGTCCACCCTTCGTGGCGGCGGGCGTGCGTGCTGCCGCCACTCACAGCCTTCCCGGAGCGTTGATCTTCTTCACGGCGTTTTTCGTGGGAACGGCTGTCTGGTTCATTCCCGCCCTCGCGGTCAGCCCCCTGCGCCGCTTCCGCTCCGTGCCCACCATCGCCCGCATGGCGATGGCCGTCCTCGCCATTTACTATGCCTACCTTGGTGTGGTAGGCGCTGCCTCATGGCAGTTGGTTCCGCGCCAATCCGCCCAGCTCGTCATTCTCATTTCGGGGATGGTGACCCATGCCTGACCAAGCCCGCTCGATCGCGCCCCAGTCGGTGCGCCGCATCGGGCGCTCGCTGCTCCTGACCGTGCCCATGGCACTCTTCACTTTGTTGCTGTTTACGCCGGCTCTGCGCGAGCCGGAGCGTCCTGCCAAGCTGGCCGCTCTCATCACCTGGGCTTTCATGATGATGTTGTTCTTTCAGATGATGCGCACGCGGCAGACCTATCGCTGGCGGCGGATCTTCTTCGTCGCCCTGGGATTCCTGTTTCCCGTCGGCTTTATCTGGGACCTCATAGCCCTCCGCGGGTCAATGAGCATCCCGGTGGAACGCATGCTCTCCGGCGACACGCCATTCTGCTTCATGGTGATTCCCATGACGCTCATTCCTGCGGCGCTCACGAGAACCATTATCTTCCCCGGCTCGATCCTGCCCACGCCGTCGAATCCCCATAGCATCGCCATAATGGTGGCGCTATGGATCCTCGCCACGGTCATCCTGGGCAAAGCTTGGTGCAGCTACGGTTGCTTCTTTGGTGGATTGGACGAGGGCTTCTCATCGATACCTAAGAAGGCTCGCCTGCGCAAGATCAATCCCAAGTGGCGATTGGCGCCGTGGGCGATTCTGGTGGCCATCGTGCTGCTCGCGGCGGCAACCTATGAGCCCATCTACTGCAAGTGGCTCTGCCCGTTCAAGGCGGTGACGGAGTTTTCCGAGGTACGGTCCACCCAGACCGCCATCCAATTCGGCATATTCAACGCCCTCTTTCTGGGCTTGGTGGTGGTGCTTCCCTACCTCACCAAACGCCGGACGCAGTGCGCGTTCTTCTGCCCCTTCGGGGCGTTTCAATCGATTTTCAACTGGACGAGCGTCTTCGACATTCGGATCAATAAGGAAAAGTGCGCCACCGGCTGCGTGCTGTGCCAGAACCACTGCCCCACAATGGCTATCGATCCGAGCTCCATTGCGGGAGGAAAGATGCTTTCCACCTGCATGCGGTGCGGAGCGTGCGTGGACGTCTGCCGCAAAAACGCCGCGGTGTGGCACATCAAGGGCACAACCGTAGGGATCGCGACGGAACGCGCGCGCCTGCTTTACCTCTACGCGGCGTGGGTGTTCGCCAGCATGTTCGGCGGCGCCATCATCGCCAACTCACTTCAGAAGTTAATCGGCCTGATCGTTTGACGCGGCCAGGGAGATTGAAATGAACCGATGGAAAGCAATTCTGGGTTATACGGCCGCAGGCCTGACGATTGCCGTGGCCGTGGTGGGACCGCTGGTGTGGTTTGGCATCTTCACCCGGGCCGCGTCCAAGAGCTCGCTGCAAATCGACCCCGTCTACACCGGCGGCGCGCCGGCGCGCACGATTGCCCGCGATGGATACCAGATCGTGGTCTACAAACCCGTGCCCAAACGCGCGCCGCTGACGCAAACCGGCGCCTTTGTGCAGGTGGTGTGGAAGCCCGCTTCCGCGTTGCCCGCCACGGTCGCCGAGACCCTGGATCTGGATGGCGACGGCCGGCCGGACTGCGTGATTTCGTTCCAGGCGCCACGCGAGCCGCGGGCAAACCTGCGGGTGACGGCCGAACCGCTGAGCGGCCTCGTGCAACCGATGCACGAGGTCGGGAAGGATTCACTTTCTTCCCTGATCGCGCGCGTGAATGACACCATCGTCGTGCGCGTGCCGCTACGGTGAGCACGAGGCGTGAACGGGCGAGACTGTCTCTTATCTACGACCCCCCATGAGAATCTCGAAATAGCGCTCGCGGGTCATTTCGGCGCCGTAGGCGAAACAAGCCTAGTCCTGTGTTGATGCCTATGTTTCGACCGGGCAGCACTTGCCCGGCGGAATGGGCGACCCGTGCGGGCAGGTGCGGGGATGACGCAGGAAAGTGCAGATCTTCTCCGTTACTTCCAGGCTCAGGGAGTGTTCGATCCGGGCGGCGTGTTCGTCTACAATCGCCTGGTCGATTCCGAACGTCTCGTAGAACAAGCGTTCCGAGAGGCGGTGGCGTCGCAGCACATGGCGGGCGCGAAGCTCCCCGCGTGGGGAAAAGGAAAGCGAGGCGCCCTCCAGCCGAATCAGGCCCTCCTGCGCCATCAACAGGAAGGTGGCTCGGTTGGGCACGAACTCCGGCAGGGCATCGGTTTCCAAGACACTGCGTGCCGTATCCTCCTGCGCGTGCCAGACGGCCTTCAGCAGATCGTCGATGAGTTCCTCTTCGTGGGTAGGGAATAGGGAGACTTCGGTCAGACGGCCGTGATGCAATTCGATGCGCCGCTCGGCCATCCGTCCTATTTCCGGGTCATGTGTCACCAGCACGATGGTATGGCCTTCGCGGTGCAACTCCGTCAACAGGCCCATCACCAGCGTTTCGTTCACCTCATCCAGATTGCCCGTGGGCTCATCGGCCAGTATGACGTTGGGCTGATTGATCAGCGCCCGCGCCACGCAAACGCGCTGCTGTTCGCCTCCGGAAAGTTGCGAGGGCAGGTGCCGCAGCCGGTCGCCCAGCCCCACGCGGCCCAACGCCTCGGCGGCTTCGCGCTCATCCGCCAAGCTGTGGAAGTACTGCGCCAACATCACGTTTTCCAGCGCCGTCAAGTACGGCACCAGGTGGAACTGCTGAAAGACGAAGCCGATCTTCTCGGCGCGAAAGCGCGCCAGTTCGCTGCCGGAGAGCGCGGAGATCTCCTGGCCACCCAGCGCCACTCGCCCCGAAGTTGGCGCATCGAGGCCCCCGAGGATATTCAATAGGGTGCTTTTGCCGGAACCCGACGGGCCCATCACAGCGATCCACTCACCCTTTTCCATCGTGAACGAGACTTGGTGAAGCGCATCCAACGATGAGCCGTACGTCTTCGTCAAACCTTCAACTTCGATGAAAGCCAATTTACTCACCTTTCAAAACCACGGCGGGTTGAATCGCCCTGATAATCCGCAAGGGAACCTCCGCGGCCAGCAGGGCCAGCGCCATGCTCAGCACGCAGACCAGGGGGAGCGTCCCCGCATTCGGGCTGAGCGGAATGCCGAAGAGTTGCCGGGCCACGCCGCGGGCCGCGAGCGCCCCTACCCCGAATCCCAGCGCCCCGCCCACCAATCCCAGGCTGGCGCCTTCGGTCATGAAAAGCCGCATCAGCAGCGCGTCGGCGGCGCCCAGAGCTTTCATCATGCCGATGTCT
>DATJAQ010000287.1:0-8028 GCA_035516075.1 Terriglobia bacterium
GCGTCGTCCGCCGAGTACACCCGGATGGCGGCCACGATGCCGGTCTCCTCAATCCAGGCCCGTACCTCGTGCTTCTTCACTTCACCGTCTCCTGCGGCGACAGGCGCCCGGGATTTGAAGCCCGGCTATTCCCGGGGTCTCACCGACACCGGAACGCGTGGCCGATGCTGCGACGCTTCCCGGGCGAGCCCCTCTCATGCCCGCTGATTCCGAGGCCGGGCCGTCTCTAGGGAACCGCTTCCCGGCCTACCGACTCGTTCACCTGAGCCGCGGCGGTGAGGTAAGCCCCGATCAGTGTCAGGTAGTTCTGCTGAACGCTGCGATAGTCGCTCTCGGCGTTCAGGAAGTCGAGCAAAGACGCCTGGCCGCGCTGGAACGAGTAGGTCACGGTATCACGAACCCGGACCGCCTGGTCCAGATACTTCTCTTTGTAGGGCCGCAGCAGCCGGGCATTGCTTTCGAGAGTCGCGTAGGCCGTATCCACATCGCTGAGCACCTGGGCCTCGGCGGCGTCGCGCTCCCGTTCGTTGAGGTGGATGTCCAACAGCGTCCGCGCCTTTTCGCCCTGATTCCGGTCGAAGATGCGGAGGGGAATGTTAACACTGGCGCCGACGGTCTGTTTATCAAAGGGATTGTTGAACGAAGGGTTGTAGCTGTACCAGGCGGCGAACGTCGGGTCGGTTGATCCGTTGGAAACCGCCAGTTCGTGGTCCGTTTTGGCCTTATCCACCGCTTGGAGGGCTGCCTTGAGGTCCGGCCGGTTGTCGAGTGCCGTGTGGCGGAGGTCAGTCAACGGCGGAATCCGGTCGGCGAATTCAAAAGGACCGGTGACGTCAAACTGGTCCGGCGGGGTGCGATCATTCAGCAGCGTCAAAAGCTGGATTTTCGCGGTCTTCAGGGCCACCCCGGCGCTTTCGAGGTCCGACACGTACTGCACGCGCTGAAGCTCAAGGCGGTCAAGATCGACTCGCGCCATGCCGCCCACGCGGAAACGTTCGCGGCTGATGCTGAGAACGTGGTCGTAATAGTCGAGGTTCGCCTGGGCCAGACCCAGAACGGACTTCTGTTGCAGCGTCTGCACGAAAGCGCTGCGCAGGTTGAACAGGAGCGTGCGGCCCTGGTCCGCGCTCTGCGAGGTTGCGATCTCCGTCGCCTTCTGAGCGCTATCGCGCCGCAATTCCCGCTTATGCCGCCGTTCGTGCAGATAGCTGGTTCCGAAATAATAGTAGGTGCCGACGAGGGGCCGCCAGACGCCTTGATACGGAACGAGCTGAGTGCCATCGGCCAGGAAGGTGAAATCGGGATTGGGGCGGAGATAGGCCGTGACCTCGTCGGCGCGCGACTCGTCGATGTTGAGCCTCGCGGCCTTCAGCGCGGGGTTGTTGGCCTCGAACCTGTCCCGAACCTGCTGCCAGGTGAGTGCCTGCTGCCCGAACGACGCGGCCGGGCACAGCAGCAGCACCGCAAGCGCGAGGCGAGCCTTGAAGTGTGCCGGGCGCGCCCTCCGAGCCCGCGAAGGCGAAGCGCCGGGCCGAACGACGCCGGCTACGGATCGAGACCGGCCCGGGTTTGCGCCCCCGGCCGCGGCGCCGCCGCACCCGAGTCGGCTGCTGACTGCCCTTTTTGCTGGACGCATCGTGTCAGGCCTCAAGCCGAGCCTCCGTTGTCGGAAGCGTATCCGTGTCCTTCGCGACCCAGACGTAGAGGGTCGGCAACAGAACGAGACTCATGGTCAGAGCGGCGACCAGGCCGCCGGCAATCACGATGGCGAACGGCCTTTGCGAGTCGGAACCGATGGCGTGCGACAGGGCGGCCGGCACGAGACCGAACGTGGCTACCAGCATCGTCATCATAATGGGGCGAAGCCGGAGAACGGCGCCTTCGACGGCGGCGTTCTCGATCGTGTAGCCCCGCACCCGAAGCTGGTTGATGTATTCGAGCATAATGACCCCGGTCTGGACCGAAACGCCGAACAGGGCCAGGAAACCGACGCCGGACGACACGCTGAAGTGCGTGCCGGTGAGCAGCAGGGCCAGCAGTCCGCCGAGCGGGGCCATGGCGACCACCGCCAGAATCAATCCGGCCCATTTGGCCGAATGGAACATGCTGTACAGGATCATGAAAATCACGAGCAAGGTCAGCGGCACGATGACCTCGAGGCGAGCCTGCGCGCGTTTCGAGCTCTCGTATTCTCCCGACCAGCCGATGCGATAACCCGGCGGAAACGCGACCTTGCGGCCGATCTGAGCCATGGCGTCTTCGACGGAGCTGTTCAAATCGCGCCCGCGCACGTTGAAGGTGACGCTGATATAGCGGCTGTTGCCTTCCCGGTAGATGTCGTACGCGCCGTCGCGGATTTCGAGCCTGGTGAGCTGCGCCAGAGAGACGCGCTCTCCGGACGGGGCGAGCAGGCGGATGTTGCTGATCGCCTTGGGATTCTCGCGGTACGGCTCCTGGTAACGCACCACCACGTCGTAGCGCTCCGGAGTGCCCGCCGGCAGCACCTGGCTCACTGCTTCGCCGCCCACGGCGGTTTCGACGGCGTCCTGGATGTCGCTGACATTGATGCCGAAGCGCGCCGCCTGCACGCGGTCGACTGTGAAATTAACGTTCGGCTGGCCGGTGTCGCGATAGAGCTTCACGTCCTTGATGCCGGGGATGCGCTGCATGACGGCGATGATTTCCTCGCCCTTCTGTTCCAGGACGTTCAAGTCGTTCCCGTAGACCTTCAACGCCAACTGGCCTTTCGTGCCCGTCAGCGTTTCTCCGACGTTGTCCTCGATCGGTTGGGAGAAATTCCAGGTGGCCCCCGGCAGGGCCGAGACGGCCCGGTTCATGGCCGAGATCAGCTCTTCCTTGTTCTCGCGGAAAACGGGCCGCCATTGCGACTTGGGCTTGAGGTCCACGAAGTACTCGGTGTTGCCGAATCCCCCGGTATCGGTGCCGTCGTCGGGCCGCCCGATCTGGGATACGACCTGGTTCACCTCGGGGAAAGCCGCAAAGATCAGGCGGGCCTGATTCATGAAGCGCGTGCCCTCGGTGAGGTTGGTGCTTTGCGCCAGGGTGCCGCGCGCCCAGATTGAGCCTTCGTCGAGGTGCGGCAGGAACTCGGCGCCGATAATCCCGCTGAACGCCAGAAATACGGTGGCGGCCAAGGCCGCGGCGCCCACGCCCACCGTAACGCCGCGGTGCCGTATGCACCAGCGCAGGCGGCGGCGGTAGCGTTCGGTGAGATACGCCATCATCGGATTGCGGTTTTCGCTCACGCCTCTCCGGAACAGGCCGCTGGCGAGCACGGGCGCCAGCAGAATCGAGAAGGTCATGGCGCCCAGCAGGGCAAACGCCACCGTCCAGGCCATGGGCTTGAACAGACGCCCCTCGATGCGCTGCAGGGTGAAGATGGGCAGGTAAGCCGTGATGATAATGGCGATGGCGAAGAACACCGGACGCTGCACCTCGTGAGAGGCGTCGCGAATGCTCTCCATGACGGTCCGGGACCCGTTCGCTCCGTCGCGCTTGCCCATGTGACGGACGATGTTCTCGACCATCACCACCGCGCCGTCGACGACCATGCCGAAGTCGAGCGCGCCCAGCGAAAGCAGGTTCACGGGAATCCGGGTCAGATCGAGCCAGATGGAGGCGAAGAGCAGCGAGAACGGAATCGTGCAGGCCACAATCAGAGCCGCGCGGGCGTTGAAGAGGAACAGGAAGAGAATGATGGTGACCAGAATCATGCCCTCGCCCAGGTTGTGCAGCACGGTATTCAGGGTGAGCGCCAGCAGGTCGCTCCGGTCGATCATCTTCTCCAGCTTGACGCCGGGGGGAAGAATGCCGTTGTTGAGCTGATTCACCTTGGCGTGCAGCTTCTCGAGCGTCGGTCCCGAGTCCGCGCCTTTCCGCATCATCACCTGTGAAAAGAGCACGTCGCCGTTGTCGACGATCACGCCGTTCTCCCGGCGGATGGCCCTGCCTTCGTGACCGAGGCGGACCTTCGGGCCCTGTGCGACCTCGGCAATGTCCTGTACGCGGACGGGAGTCCCCGACTTGCTGGTCAGAACGGTCAGCTCGATGTCCTTGACATTTCTGAAGAGCCCGAGGGTACGGACATTCATCTGCTGGAGGCCGGTTTCGACAAAGTTGCCTCCGGCGTTGACGTTGTTGTTCGCCAGTTGCTGTTCCACCTGGCCGATGCTCAGGCCGTACTCCACCAGCTTGTTGGGATCGACGCGCACCTGGTACTCGCGCGTGACGCCGCCGAAGCTGCTGACGTCGACGATGTCGGGAACCGACTTGAGCTCCTTTTCGACCGTGAAATCTTCGATCGACTTCAGGTCCATGATGTCGATCTTCGGATTGGTGCTTCTGAGGACATACCAGTAGATCTGCCCCGTGGTGCTCCAGTCCGTGCCCATCTGGGGCTGCAGTCCTTCGGGCAAGTCCACCTGGGCAAGCCTCTCCAGCACCTTCTGGCGGTTCCAGTCGTTGTTCGAACCGTCGTCGAAGATCATGATCACGAAGGAGAGGCCGAAGATGGATTCCGAGCGCAGCGCCGAGAGGTGCGGGATTCCGTTCATCTGAATCTCGACGGGAATCGTGACCTGCTGCTCCACCTCCTCCGCCGACCTGCCCGGCCACTGGGTGATCACGGTGGCATAGTTGTCCGCGATGTCGGGATAGGCCTCCACGGGGAGGTTGTGGAAGGAGACGGCCCCCCAGGCCAGCGCGAGCACTCCGAGCGCCAGGACCACAAACCGGTTGTTGAGGGCAAAATCGACCAGAGCCCGAATCACGTTCGACGTCCCCCCCGGCCGTTCATTGAGCGAAGGCGTGGTCCAAGACCAGGGCGTTGGAAATGACCTGTTGCCCGGGCTTGATCCCGGACCGGACTTCCTGCAGGCCGCCGGGCAGCTCGTCGCCGCTCACGACCTCGACGCGCTGGAACCTGTTCCCGGGCGCCGGCACGTACACAAAGTCGCGATCGTGAATGTGAAGAATGGCGGAGGCCGGCACGACGGTGCGTGTTTCGATGCTTTGACCGTAGAAGGTCGCGGTGACGAACATGCCCAGGCGCATCATCCCCGGGTTTCGGACTTCGATGCGCACCTTGGCCGTCCGCAAGGCGGGATCGAGAATCGCCCCGATGTTGCTAACGACGCCTTTGAGCACCTGGCCGGGATAGGCGTTCAAGCGGATTTCGGCGCTGTCGCCGAGGTGCACGCCGGCCAGGTCGTTCTCGTACACGTCGCACACCACCCAGACGTACGACAGATCCGAGATGGTGAACGGGTTCGTGCCCAGGGCCTGCACCCCCGCCGCGCCCGTCACCTCCTGGTCGGTGATGACGCCCGTGACGGGCGCCGCGATGTCCACGACGGTATTCATGCGATCGGGGTCGTTGCCGAGCAAACGGAGGTGTTCGGAGGCGGTTTCCACGTCCACCTTGGCCTTGTCTTCGGCATCCTGGGCGACTTCCATGTCCGCCTTCGCCACGGCTCCCCACTGATAGAGGTCCTTCGTCCGTTCCAGTTGGGCGCGCGCCAAAGCCTCGTCGGCAACCGCCTTGTGATAATCGGAGTAGCCCCCGGAGACGTCGTCGCTGCGAACCCGCAGCAACACCTGTCCTTTTTGCACCGTATCGCCCAGCCGCGCGTAGATGCCCACCACCCGGCCCGAGGCCAGCGAGATCACCGGAACGTTCCGGGAGACGTCAGGGCTGACGGAGCCCGTCACCACCAGCTCCGAGGGCGCGGTGCGCGCCGCGGCTGCGACGAGGGGATACTGCTCCGGGTGGTCCACTGTGATGAGGTTCGGGTTGACGTCGGGAACCACGACGGCTGAAGGGGGCGCCTCCGCCTGCGGATCTCCGTGCCCTGAACTGCAGCTGACATACGTCAAGAGGGAGGAAGCGATCGTGAGCATGAGGCTCGCCGCCGGCCACTTGTATTTCATAGGGTGGTCCAATCTGCCCCGAGATCACCCGGACGCGCCCGGTGATCCCGATCGAGACACTCTCCGGAACCCGGTTGGCGGGCCCATTCGATGGAGTGGCAGGGAGGCCCCGGCACACTGCCGAGGCCCGTCGCCGCCAGTGAAAGGCGCGTAGAGCCGCTTGAAAGCAGTCCTAAAACTTGACCATGATGCCCGCGCTCACGGCGGTCTGGCTGTTGCGAAGATCAGGGAACCAGACGCTGTTGAGTCCGCCGCCGCAGGCCGCCTCAGCGGCCGTGAGGTCGTTCGTTCCGGCTGAGCCGCCGCCGCTGCAAGCGTAATACTGCGGAGACCCGGTGTTTCCACCGGGCGGCGTGATTCCGCCCCGTCCGCTGAAGTACGGGATGTCAGCGTGCCGGTACCCCCCTTCCAGCCACCACGTGACGTATTCTCTGGGCATCCACTGGAAAGTGAGGGTGGTGTCCCACATATGGGCCTGGTCGCCGGGATTCGCCGTGAAGTACGGAGAACCCGAGATGGCGTCCGCTCCATTGATGGGCGGCAGCAGGGTCAGATAGCGGCCGGGGTTGCTCATCCGGCCGCCTCCATAGGTGATGGCGTACTTGTCCTTCCCCCACCAGATTCGGTTGTAGCCCATCCAACCCGCAAAGGCCTGCTTGGGCCCGCCCTTATGATCTCCGCTGCAACTGACGCCTCCTCCGTATTCACATCCAAGATCGCCGGTCAAGGAAAACGCCATCTTCGAGATTCCCGCGCTCTCCGGACGGTTGTAGTATCTGACCTCGATGCTGTCGTCGGTGTGGATGCGAGACCGGGCCGGATTGCCGAGTGTATCCGTACCGTTGCCGTAATTATTGAATACAAAAGACAACCACTCGTAGGGACGGTACAGAATCTGCCCTCCATAACCACGGTGGTGATTGAACTCGTTGTAGGACTGCCAGCCATTGATGATCCAGGGTTCGATCTTGAGCTTATTGGTAGGAAACCACTGGATTCGCAGTCCATTAAAGAACCATGGAGTGTTGGACGAGACATAGGAGGGCTGGTACGTCCAGTTGTCGAAATTGTAGTAGCTGAAGAGGCCGATGTACGACACGAAGATTCCCGCGTCGACGTTCAGCCCGTGGTTCACGTTGAAGTGATACCCGCCGTAGGCCTCCGAAACATACTTATACGCCCCGCGCACATCCCACTGCCCGACCCCGGCGCTGCCGTCGTTTCGCGGGGTGGTTGTGGCAAATAAGCCTTCCATGAACAGGATCCTTCCCCGGACGTTTTGCCAGTGAAAGTCACCGCCGACGCTGGCCTGCTCCACCTGAAATTCGCCGGACCGGAAGGACTCCGTGGCGCCGCCCAACGTGTGGTCTTTCGGTTGATTGAGGCTCTCCATAAAGTGCGTGTCGAATCTCACTTCCGGCGTGAAGAACCTCGTATCCAGCACGGCGTCCTTGTTGCGCGGGGTGCCGTTCAGCCAGGTAAAGTCGCCGTAGGCAAACGGGGTGAAGTTGTCCACTCCCGGGGCGGAGGCGGGGGCCTGAATCGCTTCCGGGACGTTGGGGGCCGCCGAAGCGGCGGCGGCTTGTGCCGGTGTGACGGCGCTGTTGGCGGCTGCCGGCGTCGAAGCAGGCGCCGGAAGCGGCATTCGGACGGCCGACAAGGCTGCAGCCGGGCTCAACGAAGCCAGCACCGGCGCGCTGGCCGCGCCGGGCCCGGCGGCGGCCGCACTCCGGCCCGCGACGCGCGCCTCCATGGCGTCCAACCGCTGCTCCAACTCGTCAATGCGGTCGAGCAAGAGCTTCTCTCGGGCGGTGAGAGGCGCGCCCTGAATTGCGGAGGAACGAGTCAAGGTGTTCGCGGCGCCGGAGTCGCTTGCGAGTGCGAGAGTGAGATCCCTGCGAAGACTCTCGCCCGCCTCCAAATGAACAGTGGTGGCCGCCGAGGTGGCGACTCCCTCCTTGTTGGCAATGACTTGATACTGCCCGGGCCTCAGGTTTTGGGCTACAAAGGTGCCGTCGCTGCCGCTGATCACGGTGCAGTCGGCGTTCCCGTCCAGGCTGTGGATTACAACCTGGGCTT
>DATJAQ010000288.1:0-40806 GCA_035516075.1 Terriglobia bacterium
GTCGTTGAACGCCGACATTTCGGGTACGATAGCGGGCTCGCAATACGGCCAATTGCGAGTAAGCAGCGGGGCCAACGTGAGCGGCACGCTGAACATCACCCTGCTCAACGGCTTCGTGCCGGCGGTGGGCAACACCTTCCAAATCCTGAAGTGCTCGAGCCTGAAGGGGACGTTCACCACGGTGAACGGCACCAGCATCAACAGCAACGAGCACTTCACGGTGCAGTACAACTCGAACAATGTCACGCTGCAGGCGGTGTCAGGCCCGTAGCCGCGAGTCAAGCGCTGATGCTGGTGCACCTTTTCGTGGAGGGCTGTCGCTCCCGCCGGAGCTTCGGAGCATGGGCCAGGCTGGATGAAGCCGGCTCGGGTCGATTGTGTAGATCTTTCCTTAGAAACTTGCTCGTTAGCTGCCTCAAAAAAGGGCGATTTTAGCCCAGGGTGTCCAATTTCTGGACACTTTTCATCTTTTCTGCCGGAGGCGATAATCCGTTGAAGGCACGTTCAGGCAAGCGAAGAAATCGACCCTGTAAGTCGTTGAAAACTGGTGGGGCGTTGTGTGTCCTGGGCCTTCTGTAAGTTGTTGAATTTTGGTTGGAGGCGGAAAGACCGCTCGGCTGCGGCGCTCTGGGCTCCCATACCGTCCCTATGGCCAGACGCCTGGCGCGGGCAGGTCGGCGCAGTCTTCAGCGCCCAAGGCGGCGTGGGGCCCTCCATCACGAACCTCAATGTCGCCGCCTGCCGGGCGCTGAGCGCAAGGTTCTCCGGAGTGGTGCTCTCAGGCAGCCTTCACTTCGATAGGGACTTTCTTGGCCGGCTGAGCCTTGTGCAAGGTGATCTCAAGCAGCCCCTTGCTGAGCGTCGCCTTCACCTTGTCCGGGTTGATTTCGGTGGGCAGATCGAGCCACCGTGCGATCTGATTGCACCTGCGCTCCGAGTAGACGGTCTTGCCCTTTTTCTCCTCAGCGAAAGCCTCTCGCTGGCCGCCGATGAATATGCGTCGCGGCTCCACGCGCAGTTCTACTTCCTTCTCTTTGAAGCCCGGCACCTCGGCGTGAATGATGTAGCCGTCTTCCGTCTCCGTCAACTCGATGGGCACGGGTGCGAACTCCGCGTCGCTACGGAAGAAGCTCTCGAAATCGTGCTTGAAAACGTCGGGGGCCGGACCGAAGAGCTCGTACACACGCCGTAGCATCGAATCTTCAAACTCTTTCATGCGGTCAAAGAATCCCTCAGGCTTCAGAGAACTGTGGAGCGGCGCTGCCGGGGCGCTTCCGGATGTTTTCACGATCTTCATCGCTCGTTCCTCCCCTGGGCTGGATGTCACAGGTGCCGCCGGCGCATCCAAACGCTGCCGCGCCGGCGGGACCGTGCAGGGCTTCGAACGTTGTGTGCGTTCGAACTCGGCGCGGCCGCTTTGGGCGGCGGCCGGGCCTTTCTCGAGAGAAGCCCTGTGCTACGCCTACAGTTTCAACGTCTGTCGCGCGCCGGTCTGTGATGCAAAGCACGCCAGCCTGTGATGACGAATGGGCGGGCGCGCCGCCGGGCCTATTGCGAGACTTCCTCCAGGGCCACGGCGTTCATTCTCGGCCCCCAGATTCCCACCACCATCGCCACCCCGGTCATGGAGGCGGCCATGAAGAGAAACACCGCGTCCGCGCTCCGGGCCAATAGTGCGCCGATGATCAGCGTGGAGCATACGACGCTCAATCGGCCCCAACGGTAGGTGAAGCCCACGCCCGTGGCGCGGGCCCGAGTGGGGAAGAGCGCGGCCTGGTAGGCATGGAGCACGGCCGAGAACCAATAAATGAACACGGTGAGCGCCGCGCCGAGGTAAGCCATCATGAAAATATCGAAAACGTCGAACCAGCAACCGAGTGAGATTCGCACGATGAAATGCCGATGGAAACTGCCGAGGGGCAGGCGCTCCAGCCGGGCCGCCGCCGACCGGGCTTGAGAAGCGCTGTGGGGTTGCGGTTGAGTGGCGCTAGTCCTGTGTCCGTGGTCCGCGGGCATTCGTCCCGGGCCTCGATTCAGCGTCGGCGATACGAACCTTGAGGCGGCAATGGTGCGTGCCTACTTTCGACCGAGAAATGCCGTGATCCCGACGGGAAGGCGAAAGCGTCCGAAGGCGGCGAACCGTTCGACCTGATGAAAGCCGGTTTGCCTGAGCAATTCGCCGATCTCGGCGGACTCGAAAAGACGCAGGCGGTGAGTTTCTTCGCTTCTTCGATATCGCTTGCCGAGCTTCCGGAAAGAGGTGATCCGACGGGTCAGGACGTTTCTCGTCCGGTCCCCGCGCGTCTCAACGAGGATCGCCCAGTCGGCCCCTTGGAGCCACCGCCGCTCGGAGCCTCTCTCCGGGACTCGCTGCGGCTCCGCGACATCGAAGATAAAGAGCCCGCCAGAGCGTAAGGCGCGATTCACGCGAGCGAACAGGCGGCGCAGGCCCGCCTTTCCGGCATTGCCGTCGAAAGAGTAATTGAGGCATTCACCGATCGAGGTCACCGCGTCGCAGGCAGGCAGCGGCATCCTGCGCAGGGACGCGGCCGCGAATTTGGATTGCGGGGCGTTCCTGCGGGCCAGACGGATGAACGCCGATGATTGGTCCACCCCGAAGACGTCATATCCGGCTCGATTAAGCTCACGCGCCCAGCGCCCGCTTCCGCAACCGAGATCGATCACCAGCCCGCGGGCGATCCCGTTCCGTTTGAGCGCCTGCAGCAACCCGGGAGCGGCCTTCAGGACGTAGTCGCTAAAGCCGGCATCGTGAATATAGGCGAGGTCATCCCGATACCCGTTCATGCCGGCCTTCTCTTCCTGATGCAGATTGCCGCGAGCGCCCGTCGATTGCCCTTGAGGATTCTACCTGATGTCTGCGTATTCAGAATCGGGAGGGGACGGCAGCGGTCGCAGTCTAGGGAATCTCGACCTGCTGGCTCGTGGCGCCGATCTGCTCGCCCACCGAATCGCGCACTACGCTACGGACAAGGTACGTGCCGGGTCTCAGGTCGAAGCTGGCCTTCACGCTGAAACCGGTGGCGCCCATCTTCGCGAGGGTGGCGTCGCGCAACCGGAAGTCCACGTTTTTCTGCAGGCCCGCCACGGGGTTTCCGCCCTGATCGAACAGAGCCGTGACGATGGTCAGGGTGTCGGCGTTTCGCCCTTCGGCTTTTTGAAATCGTACCCCGTGAATGTTCACGTGGGTAAAAACGGTGAGCTTTGCTGTATCCGCGGCGGGCTTGAAGAACTGGGTATGGACCTCCAGCGGAATGGCCTGGAGCTCGGCCGGGGAGAAGACCGCCCGCTCCACCTGCTCGGCGGCCAGCGTAGCGGCGTCTTCCGCCTTGTTAGGAGCAAAGTACGCCTTCCTGGCCAGGAGACTGTAGTGCGCCGGGTTGTCAGCCAGAGTGACTTTCAGCGTGTGCATGTGGCCGTTGGGCTCGAGATCGCTCGGCGCGAAGCTCAGCACGTAGTACGCTTCGGGAAGCCCGCTGGCGCGACGAAAACCCTCGGCGAAGTCATTGTTGTTGTGAAAATAGAAGCCGCCGGTCTCTTCAGCCACAGACGCGAGCACGTCGGCGTCTGCCTGACGGCTGGCGATGACATATTGCCGCTTGACGCCGACAAGCGAGGGGTTCTCCGTCACCAGGGGCACTTCCTGGCTGGCATCGCCGAGGTTGGTTTCCGCGTAAAGCCCGCGCGCGTCCAGGGTGCCGATTACCACGTTTTGCCGCAGCGCTTCGTCGATCACCTCCTCGAGCTCGTACATGAGCGTGTTGGTCAGGAAGCCCGGCGAAACGAACACGATGCTGCGCTGGCCGGGCAGAACGGCCATCTGGCGGCACAGGTCTTGCAATCCTCGCAAGGAGTAGCGGCCGGACTGCTCCACATCCTGCAGGAGCTCGGCAGCCAGCGACTCGAGATACATGTCGTTCATCTGCGCGCAAGGGGCATGACCGTTGCAGCACATGTACAGAGCGTCCTGCTCTGCGAGCTGAAGGGCGGTTGGATCCTGCTCGCGGGAGATCATGTAGGCCTGATAGTCGGAGATCGGGGGACAGATGCCGGCGCCGTGCTCGCCGATGGGCCGCGGGTGGATGGCCTCGATCGTCTCCCGAAGTCTCTGGCGGTCGGCGGTGAATCCAATCTGGTTCTGCCCGGAAGACGTGAAGACGGCCACCCGGTCGCCAGCCCTCAGATTGGCTGCCACGTAGCCTTCCGCGGCCTGGCGAGTGCGGACCAAGTCGGCGAACTCGATGTGAAGATCGTCAAAAAAAAGAGCCGTGAACCGGGTGGGCGGGATGATGGTGATTGCTGGCGGCGCGGCGGCTTGGGCCGGAGCGCCCCCAGTTGAGGGCGGCGGGGGCGAAGGCGCCCGCGCCGGCGCCGCCGGCACCTCGAGCGAGAAGTGCGTAATGAACTGCGGCTTCCGATTGTCGAAGATGCGGAAGTCATCCTGTTTGAGATTGGTGACAGGGCGCCCCTGAGCGTCGCGCACCACCACCCGCACCATCACCTCGTTGTGCTGCACATGCAACTGAAAGGTGGGCTGGCTGTCGTGGGTCGTGAGCTCCGGCGGCTCCTGTGGCACGGCTGGCGCTAGAGCGAGGGCGCCTGCCAGGACCGCCAACAACGGAGTCCAGCGGGCCGAGCCGCGATTACCCCGAAGGCCTGCTCGAATGTCCATGGATTGACGCCGGAGAATCGGCCCAAGCCGTTCAAGTGCCCACGCCCTCTCACGGACGCTCCAGGTCCTCTGGCCGTCAGTATCCAGTCGCGTCCGCCGCGAGTCAAGCGCGCGGGAAGGTGAACACCCGTTGCCGTTGTGCCCGAAGCAGTTGGAGCTTCAGCGTGTGGCCTGGCCTTGGGGCCCGCGGCCACGGCGCCGCATGCGGAACGATTGCTCGATCTCTTCCAGTGTGCGCCCTTTGGTCTCCGGAACAAAATAGTAGGAGAACAGCCAGGAGGCGACGGCCAGCACCCCGTACAGCCAAAACGTCTTGCTCGGCCCCAGGGCTTGTACCAGCGTGAGAAAGGTCAATGACACCAGGAAATTCGACCCCCAGTTCGAGCCGGCGGCCATGCCCTCCGCGAGCCCGCGGATCTTGAGGGGGTAGATTTCTGAGATTAACAGCCAGAAAATCGGGCCCAGGCTGATGGCAAACGATGCGATATAAAGCATGATGGTGATTACGGCCACCCACGCGATTGTGCTATCGTGGCGCGGCTGCGTGAATACCACGCCCAGCGCGCCCAGGGTGAAGATCATGCCCGCGATGCCGGTTAGCAGCAGCGGGCGCCGTCCCGTGCGGTCGATCAGCCACATGGCGACGACCGTCATCAGGACGTTCACCAGGCCGATGCCCGCCGTGGCCAGAATGGCTCCGGACGCCGACGGAATGCCAGCCGACTGGATGATGGTAGGCGCATAGTAGATGACGGTGTTGATCCCCGTGATTTGCTGGAAAATCGCCAGGCCGATCCCGATCACCAGAGCGGGCCGGGCCGATTGAGAGAGCAAGTCCGACCAGCGCCCCCGCTCCTCCGACTGCTGGAGAATGGTCTGGATCTCCTGCATCTCGGCCTGCACTTGATTCGTGCCGCGAATCCGCTGCAGCACCCGTGCGGCCACATCCGTGCGCCCGCGCTCGGCGAGCCACCGGGGAGTTTCAGGCAGGAACAACATTCCCAGGCCGAGGATGAGTCCCGGCACCACGGCCAGGCCCAGCATCCAGCGCCAGCCGCCGGTCCGTTCGGCAAAGGTGTAGTCCACCACGTAGGCAGCCAGAATGCCGATGGTGATCGCAAGTTGAAAAAGCGATACCTGCCACCCGCGGGCTTTGGCGGGCGAGACTTCGGAGATGTACACCGGCACGGTGGTGGAAGCGAGACCAATGCCCAGGCCCACGATCAGCCGGCCTACCACGAGCACGGTGGCCGAGGGCGCCAGCGCGCAAACGACTGCGCCCGCCACAAAAATGACAGAGGTCCCGATCAGCGTCACTCGGCGGCCCAGCCGGTCGGACAGACGGCCGCCGGTCAGGGCGCCTGTGGTGGCGCCGACCAGAACGACGCTGACCACCAGCTCCTGGCGGAAGATCGACAGGCCAAAATCCTGCTTGATGAAGATCAGTGCGCCCGAGATTACGCCGGTGTCGTAGCCAAACAGCAGTCCGCCCACCGCGGCGAAAACGGCCGCAACCACCACGAACACCGTGCTGACGTCCTCCGCTGCCGCGCTGCTCGCGGGTGTCGCCTTCATGCCCATGCGCGCCCTCCTGTCGCCGCGGGGATAACGACCGCCTGCGATGAGTCGCAGCGATACTAACGCGTTCGAGGGTTAAACACAAAAGGGGATACGGGCGCAGGGAGGGTGCGATCCGGCGGCACAGCCATGGGCTGCCGGGCAGACCGGGCGGGGTGTTTCTCGAAAGGCGCGACGCGAGGCGCTCGCCACAGGCCAGCCTCTCGCCGGGATCAGTGCGGAGGTTGCACTCGACAGGCGCCAGGAGCCGCGCGGAAGGCAGGCCGCGGGAGCCTGCCCGCTCTGCGCGTCACCTGCTTGCTGAGGCCGTGACCGCGGAAGCGTGCTCCGGTGGCGCTTGCGTTCGGAGTTGCTGAGCCGCGGGTTTGATGTCCTTCAAGGCATTCACCAGAGCAGCGACACCGGATCTGTGAAGCCGGATTCGTTCCTTGTGATCTCCCGCGTATCTGATCGTGACCGAAACCTCGTCTTCCGACTCAATGACTTCATAAAGCGGTCTGGCCCCGCCGTAAATCACGTGGATTTTATCTGTCATAGACCCTCCCTGCGACTTCCGAGCGCGCGGACATTAGTACCCATTCCCAAAGCAACTTTCAACCATCATATCAGGGGCATGTGCTAAACGGCCAATGGGCTCCCCGGCGCCGAGCTCAAGAACGGCCCTCAAACTGCTGACAACCCGTTCACATTCTGCGGGTTACACGAGGTGCGCCAGTCGAAAAAGATATTTGTTATTACCGTATCGTTAAGTATTCCTGATTTGGATACTCGTAGCTTGGCCGTGGGGTGGAGGCAGTGTCTTTTTTACGGTCGCGCACCGCCCGCTTCAGGGTGCTGGAGGCCGGGGTGTCGCCCGGCTGGGGCCGCCGTTTGGGTTACCGACGTCCTGGGCTATGATACTAGTCTCGCGCGGGATTCTCGCCTTATCAATTGTGGCGGTTTTGGCCCCCAAGAACGGCTCAGGAGCCCACCGCGAATTCTACTCCGGAGAGCTGCCGGCCGAGTCCCGTCGTCGCCACCCAAGAGCGCGTATTGCATGCGGCCTTTCTGGCTTGCTCCGATGCCCGAGACGGGCGCAAACTAAGGGAAAGTTCTCGGGGGCGCCGTCTCAGGTGGAGTCTTAAGCCCGGGCGCGGGCGGCTCCTTACGGCGATCGGGGGGCTGAGATCTATCGAGAGGAGGATCGATATGATGAAAGCGGCTGCTCTAGCCAGATTCGTCGGGATCGTGATCGTGTCGGCCATCGCACTTCCGGCCGCGGCACAAAACGGAGTCTCCGGAGCGAGCGCTCCGGAGCAGCGCATCGCCCGTGAGGTGCGGCACGAGATTGTTATGCTGCCCTACCTCGACGTGTTCGACTACATTGCTTTTAGGGTGGAGGGCACCGCGGTGACGCTCACCGGCTCTGTGACGAACCCCACTCTGAAGTCCGATGCCGGGCGCGCGGTGAAACGGATTGAAGGCGTGGAAAAGGTTGACAACCGCATCGAGGTGCTCCCGCCGTCGAATATGGACAGCCGCCTGCGCCTGCAGGAATTCCGCGCGATCTATGGGTTTCCCGCGCTCGAGAAATACGCGTTGAGTGTGATCAAGCCCATCCGCATCATCGTGAAGAGCGGCCACGTAGCGTTGGAAGGCGTGGTGGATAATAATGCGGACAAGAACCTCGCCGGCCTTCGCGCCAACGCGGTCTCGGGGGTCTTCTCGGTCACCAATAATCTCCAAGTCGTGAAGCCTTAGCGCGAGGCGAACGCGGGCGCCGGCCACGAACGTGATCGCCCGCGCCGTCTTCTCCTCCGCCCAGCGGCGCTGGCTACGGCAGGAAGTTCCAGGCGTAAGTCGGCGGCAGGCCGCCCGCGTCGGCCTGGCCGCTAGCCTTGTCCCACATCTCGCGTGTGAGGGGCTCGACGGGCGGCAGGCCCTTCTTCGTCAACGACTGGTTGGCGTCCTGAAGCTCCTTGGCGGTGAAGGAATCGAATTCCTTGACCACATCATCGAGTTCGCGCGTGAGGGATTCGATGCGCGCCACCTGGTAGTCGGCGGGCCGGCCCTCGTAGCCGGTAAGCTGGCCGTACAACTGCGAAGTCTTCTCGCGGATCCGCTCTTCACCCGTGATGTCGCCGCCCTCCTTGGTGGCCACGATTTTCTTGCGGATCTCGTCGGCGCGGCCGGCGAGATGTGCAAGTTGCTGGCCGAGTGGATCTGCGCCTCCCAGCTTGGCGCTGCGCGCCAGCAGCCCGTCGCGCACGCCGTTGATGCGGCTCACCTGGTAGCTCATATCTCCCAGGAGGTTGTAGACGCGCAGCACGGTGTCGAACTCGAGCTTGCGATCTTCCACGCTGAACTTCGCCCGCCGGTCGAGACCCACGTTCAGCTCCGTAGTGTAGGTCTGGTCGCCGCGGGTCATCTTCACGGTGTAGGTGCCGGGCACCACCCGGGGACCGATGGCGGTTTCAAAGGCCAGCGTAGCCGCCGGCGGCACGCGCGGGGCCTTGAGGTGCATCCCCCAGGTCACGCGGCTCAGCCCGCGACGGTTATTGGGCGGGAGCGTATCCACCAGCTTGCCCTGGGCATCGAAGATCTCAATCTTCATCTTCCCGAAGATATGCCGCTTCTGCTGGTAGTACGTGATCATGGCCCCGTCAGGCGGATTGGGGCCGCTGAAGGCCGCGTTGCCCTCCGACCAGCCACCACTCGCGTTGAGCCGTTGCTGCACGGGCCGGCCCGGCAGGAAAGCGGCCTCTTGGCTCATCACCTCCGGCGTGAGACTGCGCAGGGGGGTGATGTCGTCCACAATCCAGATGCCTCGGCCGTGGGTGGCCAGCACCAGGTCTGAGTCGCGCGGCTGCACCACCAGGTCGCGCACGGCCACGTCGGGGAAGTGGTTGCCCTTATACTGCGCCCAGTTCGCGCCGCCGTCGAGCGAGATCCACAGGCCGAACTCGGTGCCGAGGAACAGCAGGTTCGGCGAGACCGTGTCCTCTTTGATCACATGCGCGTAGCCCCGCACGCCGCTCGCCTTGGTGACGAGGGGCGTCCAGGTTTGGCCGTAATCGGTGGTCTTATACACCCAGGGGTCCATATCGCCGAAGGTATGCCGGTCAAACGTGGCGTAGGCCGTGGCGGGATCGTAGCGGCTGGCCTCCACCCACGACACCCACGACGCCGTGGGCAGGTTGGGGACGTTCCCCACCACGTTGGTCCACGTCTGGCCGCCGTTCCGTGTAATCTGCACGTTGCCGTCGTCCGTGCCCACCCAGATGGTCTTCCCGTCGCGCGGCGATTCGCTGATGGAATAAATGGTGGTGTGCATCTCGGCTTCGGAATTGTCCACGGTAACGCCGCCCGACTGTTCCTGCTTCTGCTTCTCGGGATCGTTGGTGGTGAGGTCGGGAGAGATGCGGTCCCAGCTTTGGCCGTGGTCGCGCGAGCGGAAGAGGAACTGCGCGCCTATATAAATTGTGCCCGGCTCGTTTGGGCTCATGGAGATGGGCGTGTTCCAGTTGAAGCGGAGCTTGCCTTCGCCGTAATTCGGCTGCGGCTTGATGTCGCGGGAGTCGAGAGTATGGAGGTTGACGCGGGAGATGTCGCCGCCCTGCGACTCCACGTAGGCGTAGTTCGCGTCCGCAGGATCGAGAAAGGCGCAGAATCCGTCGCCGCCATAGAGGTTTTCCCACCGGCTGTTGCTGATGCCGCCGGGGTAGGCGGAGTCGCCCTTCCACACGCTGTTGTCCTGCAGCCCGCCGTAAACGTGATAGGGATCGTCCATATCCACGCTGACGTGGTAGAACTGCGAGATGGGCAGATTGTTGGCCTTCCACCAGTTGTTGCCGCTGTCGTAGGAGTACCACACCCCGCCGTCATCGCCCGTGATCACGTAGTTGGTGTTGTCGGGATCGATCCAGACGTCGTGAAAGTCGCCGTGGGCGCCGCCCGAGATGCCGCTGAAACTGCGGCCGCCGTCGCTCGACACAATCAGGCCGCCGTCGGGTTTGTAAATCTTGTTTTCATTCTTGGGATCCACGACGAGGTTGGCAAAATAGAACGGCCGCCACACCATCATCTGGCTGCGATCGCGCTCCTGCCAGGTCTTGCCGCCGTCTGCGGAGCGGTAAAGCGCGCTGCGCGTGCACTCGACGAGCGCGTACACGACGTCGGGGTTGGAGGCGGCTGCGGTTACTGCGATGCGTCCCCAGGGCTTGGGCGGAAGGCCGTTCTTCGCGTCGAGCTCCGTCCAGGTGGCGCCGCCATCCGTGGTCTTGAACAGGCCGCTTCCGCTCGGTGTAGTTGGGCTGTCGCCCCCGGAGCGGAAGGTCCAGCCCTTGCGCCGGAAGTCCCACATGCCGGCGTAGAGGGTGTTGGGATCGCGCGAGCTCATGCTGATCATCGAGCAGCCGGTGGAGAGGTTCGCGCCCTTCAGAATCTTGGCCCAGGTCTTGCCGCCGTCCGTGGTCTTATAGAGGCCGCGCTCATCGCTGTCGCTCCAGAGCTTGCCGGGGACGCAGGCGTAGACCGTGTTGCCGTCCTTGGGGTCGATCAGGATCTTGGAGATCCGCTCGGACTCCTTCAGACCCATGTTGGTCCAGTTCTCGCCGCCGTCGGTGGACTTGTAGATGCCATCGCCAATCGACACGCTGTTGCGCGTCCACGACTCGCCCGTGCCCGCCCAGAGGGTCTTCGGGTGGGAGGGATCGATGGCGAGAGCGCCGATTGACTGCACCGGCTGCTTGTCGAACACCGGCTTGAACGTAGTGCCGCCGTTTTCCGACTTCCACACCCCGCCGCTGGCGGCCCCAATGTACACCGTGAGCTTGCCGTTCTCTTTAACGGCGGCCACCGCCGCCACGCGGCCGCTCATCTGGGCGGAGCCGATGTTGCGCGCCCCCAGGCCGGATATGGTGTCGGAATCGAACTTCGGCGCCTGCGCCGCAAGGCTCACCGGAACAAGAGCCGCCCCCACCAGCAGCGCGGCAGCTACCAAGCGATCGATCGATTTGTGCATGAGAAGAGTTCCCCCTCTGGATCTGTGGAGGCTGGCGGCTCCGGCTCCGCCCGCTCCACGCCCTCGAAATGTCTGGTATTTGAGCGCCGGCGGCGCCACGCTCCGGCCGGCCTTACCTGCGCTGCCTCGTCAAGCGCCTTTTCCTGGCAGGGCTGCTCTTACCCGCTGCTACCCGCGGTTTTCGCCTTGCCCGCCGGCATGGTGAACAGCGAATCGTCGAGCGGCACGTTCACCTCGATCTTGTCGAGGGTGAACTGGACGCGGCCGGGCTGGTCCTTCTGGCCCGTTTCAAAAGCGAACGGGTAGTAAACGCCGTTTACTTTCTCGTAGTCCCCGTAATACGTCTCCCCTTCCTCCAGGGAGCCGCGGATCATGGTCTGGGTTTCGAGCTTGATCACCATGTACGAGTCGGAGTCGAGATAGTAGTAGCGCACGTCGCCGTTCTTCAGCGTCACCTTGATCTTGTAGCAGTCGGTGCCCTCCACCGAATCGTGGCCCACCAGCTCGGCCGTGGAGCCCTTCTCCTTGTAGTCCACCATCGGCCCGTCGATGTCGGCCTGCACCTGCAGGCCCTTGGTGTCGTCCGCCGAAAGGAGTTCGGGATCTTTCCGGCCCTGGAAGGGATTCACCTGCCAGCCCGCCTTGCCGTCGTACGCCGAAACCTGGGCCAGCCCCTGGAGAATAAACTCCTGGCGCACCTTGTCGGGGCGCTTGTTTTCCTGGAGCACGCCCGCCTGGAACGATTGCACCTTTAAGGTTGCGGTCATGCGGCGGGTCTGGACCGCTTTCAGCTTGTCCATGCCGCCCAGCGCCTCAACGTTCTTGGCGATCACCTCGTCCACGGTCTGGGCACGGGCCGCCGGAGCCAGCAGAGTGAAGGCAGCCAGGGTTGTCAGAACAGTTCGAAACATCGGAGTTCACTCCTTGCCTGGAGATGGCATGCGGGTCTGACCCTCGTCAGCGACCGGCGACGCCGTAGGGAGGGAAGGCAGACCAGGACTTGCGCCCCGAACCCGGGGCCGTTCCGAAGTGTACAACGGGCGGCCGCAATATGGAAGTGGGCGGCCAGATTTCTGCCGGATCACGACGGCGTGGTCAAACAGGTCAAGGCGCCTTAGAGAACGCCGCCCGGCTGGGGCGGTTGACGGCAGGGTCTCTGCATTCGTGGCTGGATGGCTTTCCCGCTGCGGCCCATGCGATAATGGTGCGCCTTTGCAGGCCGAAATGCGTCAAAGAGCTGGGAGGAAAACATGAATCGGATTCGAATGGCAATCGTTTCACTGTTTGTCGCGATGGCTTTGGGCGCGGTATTCGCTGCCGCGGACGACGTGCCCCAGCCGGGACAGACGGCTCCGGATTTCACCCTGCCGTCGCAGGACGGCAGCAACATCAGTCTCAAGGATTTTCGCGGCAAGTGGGTGGTGCTCTATTTCTACCCTAAGGACATGACGCCCGGCTGCACCATCGAAGCCCACAATTTTCAGCAGGATCTTGCCAAGTACGATCCCTACAACGCCGTGATTGTGGGCGTGAGTGTGGATACCGCCGACAGCCACAAGGAGTTCTGCACCAAGGAAAGCCTCACCTTTAGGTTGCTGGCCGATTCCGACAAGAAGGTGGTGGCGGAGTACGGGTCCCTGAAAGACTACGGGCAGATGAAGCTCGCCGCCCGCAATACGTTTCTGATCGACCCGCAGGGCAAGATCGCCAAAGTGTGGACAGGCGTGAACCCTACCCATCACAGCGAAGAGGTGCTGAGCGCGCTGGCCGAGCTGACCAAAACAAAGTAGCCGAAAGGCGGTTGTGTGGTGCGGGGTGGAGCGAACATTGCCCAATATGTTCGCTCCACCGCACCTCGCCTGCACGTCAGGCTTCGGAGCGCTCGATCCGTCGCGGCCGTGGAACGGTTTTCCAGACGATGAAACCTGGCTTGACCAGTGCCAGCCGCCTGCCTGGGCGGCCAGCCTGCAACGACGGAAGGCTGTGAAGTTCCAAGTGCGTTCCCCGCACACCGGTTTTCCACTGCGCAAGTACTGGACATCACAAGGCAAAATAAACAGTCTCAAAAGTCCCAATCGTCCCCACGGCGCCTCAAAGCCGTGCTAGGCTCGCTGCGCAATCGAAGGTTCGTCGTCCGCCGTCAATCGTCCGTTGTAAGTGGATCATGGATCTTTGCTAGTAATCCGCTAAGACTGAGAGTGCGCCCATGGCAACGACCCACGATCTGCTTCACGCGGTAACTGACAATGGACCATGGACGACGGACTGCCAGAAGGGGGCCTTCAAAGCCGGGATGTTTAGTCTTTTGTGCCACTTGCGAGTTTGCGGGTCCGTGGTGTGGCAAAGTGCCGCGGCGGGCGAGAGGATACCCCCCACCCTATATGGTGCAATACCACGATGTTCAGCAGAATGAATAAGATCCATAATTTGGAAGGGCTCTCCAATACCACGATGTGCTTTGGAATCAAGCGATTGTAAGTTTTACACAAAACCAACGTGAGAAACTGAGAATCGCGTAAGTTTCATGGAATCAGATTGTTGAAAGAAATGTCCAAAATGCCAAAGCCACCCAAAGTCCTGAATTTCAATCGGCACTCGGCAATCATCAATCGGCAATCTAAATCCAGTGTCTTGGATTGGCTAGGTTTTCGAGGTCTCTAAAGTAGTCGCGGATGGCCGCCACTAAGCCGGGGATGGTGAACTCGGTGGCCTCCACCACCACCTCAAAGCCGAGGGCCCGCGCGGTTTCCGACGTGATGGCGCCGATGGACGCCGCCTTAACGCGGCCCGCCGGAAAGATGGGATGAAGTTCCAGCAGGCGCGCGAAGTTCGAGGCGGTCGAAGAGCTCGTGAAGGTGACGAGGTCGGGCGGGGGAGTGAGAAGCCGTTGAAGTTCGCCCGCACTGAGCGTCGGCAGGCCAGTGTAGTACGCCTCCACCACCTCCACGTGAGCACCACGCGCGGCGAGCACGCGGGGCACGAGGTCGCGGGCCACCCGCGCGCGCGGAATCAGGAAGCGCTGGCCGGCGAGGTCGCGGCCCTCGAGCGATTCCAACAGGCCTTCGGCGCGGTACACCCGCGGCACGAAATCCACGCGCACCCCGGCACGGGCCAGTTCGGCCGCCGTGGCGGGGCCGATGGCGCCCACCCGGAGGCGGGCCAGATCCGCCGCAGCGCGCCCAGAGGCTTTGAGGCGATGAAGGAGCTTATGCACCCCGTTTACGGAGGTCAAGATGAGGTAGTCGAACTCTTCCAGGCGGCCGAGGGCCCGGTCGAGCGGTTCCCACGAATCGGGGTCACAAATTTGAATGGTGGGGAGGTCGATCACTTCCGCGCCGAGAGCCTCCAAAGGGTCCCGCAGGGCGCCACTCTGGGCCCGCGCTCGCGTGATGGCGATACGCTTTCCGGCGAGTGGCCTCCGGTTCACCGCGCCCCCAGGATCTCGTCCGCTCCCTGGCGGCGCAGATCGTCGGCGACCCGCAGGCCGAGCTTCTCGGGTTCCGTGGCCGGCCCCGAGGCGTTAGCCCGCAGCAATCGCTCTCCGGACGGACTCGCGACCACGCCCCGGAGTGCCAGGGATTCCCCGGCGGAGGCGGCGTATGCGGCAATCGGCACCGCACAGCCGCCGCCAAGAGCCCGCAGCAGCGCCCGCTCAGCGCGGACGGCGGCGTGGGCGGGTGGGTGGTCGAGGCTGGCGGCGGCTTCGGCCACCGGCCCGCTGGCTTCGCGCGTCTCGATTCCGAGCGCCCCCTGCCCAGCCGCAGGGCAGAGCTGTTCGATGCTGAAATATTCCCGAATCCGGGAGCCGAAGCCGAGCCGCGCCAGGCCCGCCGCGGCCAGTACCAGGGCGTCGAACTCGCCTTCGTCCAGCTTGCGCAGCCGCGTGTCGATGTTGCCGCGCACCGGCAACATCTTCAGGCCGGGGCGGAGGTGGAGCAACTGCGACTGGCGGCGCACGGAGCTCGAGCCCACCCGCTGGCCCGAGGCCAGCCCGGCGAAACCGAGGCCGCCGTTTGATACGAGGACGTCGCGGGCGTCCTCGCGCTCGGGCACCGCCGCCAGTTTCAATCCGGGCGGCAGGTCCGTGGGCATGTCCTTGAGGCTGTGCACGGCGAGCTGGATGCTGCCTGCGGCCAGCGCTTCTTCGATCTCCTTGATAAAAAGGCCCTTGACGCCGGAGGCGGCCAAGGCGGCCTGGGGCAGCCGGTCGCCGCTGGTGCGAATCACGCGCACTTCCGCCTCGTGTCCCGCGGCAGCCAGGCGGTCGCGGACCCAGTTCGACTGCCAGAGGGCGAGCGCGCTGCCTCGCGATCCGATGATGATTTTCATGGAGAGGTCAGTCGTTCACGCCGAAAATCCGCCGCACAAGTTGCACCAGCGCGCCGTGCTCCGGATCGCCGGCGCCGTTTTTCATTTCCGTGATGGGCCCGTGCAGAATCTTGTTGAGGATGCCGCGGGTGAGGGCGTCCACCGCCTCGTTTTGGCTGGGATCGAGATTTCCCAGGCGCCCGCGAAAGCGCTCGATCTCCGCGGCGCGGATGCGCTCCAGGCGCTGCTCGAGCGCCACGATGGTGGGCGCCAGGTCCCGCGAGGCCAGGCGCCGCAGGGTACGCTCCACTTCCTCCTCCACGATCTCTTCGGCCCAGGCCGCCTCGCGTTCGCGCTGCTTGCGATTGGAGGCCACCACCGCTTCGAGGTCGTCAATGTCGTAAACGAAGGCGTTGTTGAGCTCGTTGACGGCCGGGTCCACGTCGCGCGGGACCGCGATATCGACGAAGAACATGGGCCGCTGCTTGCGCGCGGCCAGCATCCGCTCCACCCGCTCGCGCGTCACCAGCACCTCACGCGAGCCCGTGGAGCTGATGACGATGTCGGCGCGGCCGAGTTGCTCGAAGGCGTCTTCGAAGCGAACCGGGGTGCCCCCGAAGGCCTGCGCCAGCTCGCAGGCGCGCTCGTAGGTGCGGTTGGTCACCAGGATCGACGTGGCCCCGCTCGAGATCAGGTGACGGGCGGCGAGCTCGCTCATCTTGCCCGCGCCCAGGATGAAAACGGTCTTCCCTTCGAGGCTTCCGAAGATCTTCTTGGCCAGCTCCACGGCCGCGTAGGAGGCGGAGACCGCCGTGGTGCCGAGTGCGGTCTCGCGGCGCACCCGGCGGCCCACCGCCAGGGCCTGCCGCGCCACCTCATGAAGCGCCCCGTTCAGGGCCCCGGCCTCGCTGGCCGCGGCGAAGGCTTGCTTGAACTGGCCCAGGATCTGGGGCTCGCCGAGGATCATGGAGTCCAGGCTGCACGCCACGCGGAAGAGGTGGCGCACCACGTCGCGGCCGCGCCGCCAGTAGAGGTATTGCTCGTAAGGGGCGAGGTCGTTGCGGTGAAGCTCGGTGAGAAACCGCCGCAGCTCGGGCTCGGCTTCCACGCCGTCCTCGCTGGCCGCAGCCAGGTCAACCCGGTTGCAGGTGGACAGGATCATCCCCTCCCGAATCCCGCGGCGGGCCACCAGGTCGGTGAGCGCGGCCGGCAGGCGGGACTCGTGGATGTTCATGCGCTCGCGCACTTCCACCGGGGCCGTGTGATGACTGATGCCGACGAGGATGAAGTTCATCGCTGCAACTTTGGATGCCCGTCCGCGGCCTCAGGGCTTCGGCAGGAAGCCGTGCTGGCCGCTCAAAAACGTCACGCCGAGGAACGTCACCATCACGGCGCCGAACCCGAAAATGGCGCCGTAGGCGGAGCGCCGGCCGCGCCAGCTTCCGCTGGCCCGCGTGGAAAACAGCGTGAGGTAGATCACCCAGGTTACGAGCGTGGCCACGATCTTGGGATCGTACTCCCACGAACCGTGCCAGGTGCGGCTGGCCCAGACGAATCCGGTGAGCAGACCGGCGCCCACGAAGAGATTGCCGAACACCAGCGAGCGGTAATAGAGCCGGTCGCAGACCTCGAGGGACGGCAGGCGGAAATGAAAGGCGTGCG
The DNA here is from genome assembly GCA_035516075.1 of Terriglobia bacterium. Classification (GTDB taxonomy): domain Bacteria; phylum Acidobacteriota; class Terriglobia; order UBA7540; family UBA7540; genus Gp13-AA77. Next base: position 17,241 of record DATJAQ010000288.1, read on the forward strand.
GCTTCTTCGATTTCAATTCCGCCTCTTGAATCAGGTACATCACCCCGGCGACAAAGGTGAGAAAGAAACCGGTATAGCCGAGGATCATCGCCGCGATGTGCACCCCCAGCCAGCCCCCGCGGAAGCCGGGCGATTGAAACGAGGGGCTTCCCTGCAAGGCCGCAATCAGCGCCATCAGGAAGACGAAGGGAAGCGTGAAGAGCCCGAGCGAAATGATCTTGTATCGCAGGTAGAGAAGGAAAAACGCCAGGGTCACGTCAAAGGCAAAAAACGAAACCGCGCCCTGAACGTCGGTCATGGGCAGATGATGCAACCGGAATCCCACCACGGCCAGGGAGAGCCCGTGCAGCACCAGTCCACCGGCCAGAGCGGCCAGTGCGCCTCGGGGCAACGCCGGCCGGCGGCGCGTGAGCGGCGGAATGGTGAGCACAATACCCAGGCCATAAAGCCCGAGTGCAGCCCAAAGCAGCATGGCAGGTATGGGCCTCAGCCCGCAGGAACTACAGCACTCAGTATATCACCGGGCTCGCGCCGCCGAAGGTGCGGCCGAAGCGGTTATGCGGCGCGCTGCAGAACGTCTCAAGTTTTTTTCAAGAGGGCGCTATGGCTGCGCGAAACGGCCGGACGCCCGGCGACCACTAGGCCGGCGTGGGCGGCGGCCTGCAGTTCATCGTCGAACATTGCCGGCCTCACATGCCCCTTGGGCTCCGCCAGCAAGAGGCAACCGCCCGCCGCCAGAACTCTGGCGGCCTCGGCAAAGAACAGGGAGGGGGACGGCAGTTCGTGTACCACGGCAAAGGCGAGGATGAAATCGATGCTGCTGAGATCGCCGATCCCGAGCGAGTCCGGGTTGGTTAGGCGCGCTTCGATCCTGTCTGCGAGCCCGGCGCGCCGGGCTCGGCGTTTGAGACCTTCCAACATCCGGGTCTGGACGTCCACCGCGATGACGCGTCCCGATGGCCCGACCAATCGAGCGAGCTCGAGCGTGAAGAATCCCATGCCCGGGCCCGGCTCAAGCACGGTCATGCCGGGGCGCACGTAAGGCGCCAGCAGCCTGGCTGGGTTGTCGAAAACCCGTCGCAGCGGACTGGCGAGCAGATAGCCGAGCCACCAGGGGCAGACGCGATGGGCCATGGTATTCTTCCGGCGTCGATTGTAACGGATTGCAGAGTCGATAGGCAGCGGCAGACCACCGGTTGAAGCGCGGGCCGGAAGATTTTGATTTTCCTGTGAGCCCGCACTCGGTAGACTGGCGGGTTCATCCTATCGACTTGAAAGGCGTGCCTCAGCGTGATCACGACCATCTTCAGCGACGTGGGCGGTGTGCTCGGCACCAACGGCTGGGACCACGCTGAGCGGCAGGCCGCCGTACAAGCCTTCGGCCTCGAAGCAGAGGAATTTCGCAGCCGGCATGAGCTGGTGGCGGACGCGCTCGATACGGGTCAGCTCACCCTCGATCAGTACCTCGACCTCACCGTTTTTTACCGATCGCGGCCCTTCAGCCGCGACGCCTTTCGCGACTTCATGTTTGCCCAGTCGAAGCCTTTCCCTGACTCACTTGCCTTGATGCAGCGCCTCGCCCGGACGGGCAAGTACCTCATGTCATCGATCAATAACGAGTCGCTGGAGCTGAACCTTCACCGCATTCCCGCCTTCGGGCTTCAGAAGATCTTCAAGCTCTTCTTGAGCTCCTGCTTCCTCGGCTTTAAGAAACCTGATCCTGCCATCTACCAGATCGCCCTCAGGCTCACCCAGCAAAGGCCCGGCGAGTGCATCTTTATAGACGACCGCGCTTTAAATCTCGAGTGCGCCAGCAGGGAAGGGATGCGCACCATCCAGTTCCAGAGCGCGAATCAACTCGAACACGATCTTCGTGCGCTGGGGGTGGAATTCTAGTAAGGAGGAAGAAGACAGGAGTCGGAAGTCAGGAGACAGGAGTGAGGAGAAAAAAACTTGTTTGCGCTTGGGAGCGGCGAGAGCACGCAATGGGAGAGTTTTCCAGGCTGCTCTGCAGGAGGAGACAACGGCAGAAGGTCACGCGAAGCGGCGGCACACGTTGCATTCGGAGGAATCGATTTGGCTGATCTTCTCCAGTACTCGGGCTCCTGACTTCTGACTCCTGTCTTCTGGCTCCTGTCTTCTGACTGCCCTCCTGCCTTCAGGGCCGGAACATCCGCGCCGCCATCTTCACCGGCAATCCGCGCGGCACGAGGCGCTGCACGAACACCATGGCCTTGTTGAGCAGGCGGGGCACCACCAAGCCCCCGCCGCGCTCGAGCGCCCGCAACCCGGCAGCGGCCACTTCCTCGGGCAGCTGAAGGCTGCCGAGCATGTTTGGCCGGCCGTAGCCGCTGGCCTTGAAAAAGTTGGTTTGGGTGCCGCCCGGGCAAAGCGTCACGACCGTCACACTGTATGGGCGCAACTCCTCGGCCAGGCCGAGGGAAAAACTGAGCACGAGGGCCTTGGTGGCGGAGTACAGCGTGGTATAAGGCACGGCCTGAAAACTCGCCGTGGACGCAACGTTGATGATGGCGCCTGCCCGGCGTTCCATCATCGGGCGCGCGAGGAAATGGGTTAGCTCGATCAGCGCCCGCACATTGAGGTCAACCATCTCCGACTGGCGGTCCAGCGGCAGCTTCAGGAACTCGCCGCGCGCCCCGAAGCCGGCGTTGTTGACCAGCAGGTCGACCGACAGGCGCTTTTCGCCCAAGCGCGCGGCGAGGGCGGCGGCGGCGCCGGATGCAGCCAGATCGGAAGGCAGCGGCTCCGCCAGAATGCCGTGGTGGCTGCGCAATTCGGCGGCCAGCGCTTCCAGACGGTCCGCCGAGCGCGCCACCAGCACCAGATTCCGCTGGCGAGCCGCCAGCGCTCGCGCAAAGCACTCGCCGATGCCGCTGGAAGCTCCGGTGATCAAAGCGTAGGTTGGTTCGGGCATACGCCAGATGAGTATAAGCGAATCGGGGGATTAAGCGATTCGGTGATTGAGTGATCGGGCCATCGGATGATTTACTCATTGATTTATTGGCTCATTGACTCAATGGCTCAATCACTCAATCGCCCAATCTCCCGCTCACCGGCTGGCACGACCCGCGTATTCGGGATTCACGTTTCGCTCGCCCCGGGCCATCAGCCGTCGGGCGGATCGCTCTGCGGCGATGCCGCCGCGCGCCCCGGGTTTCGTCGAATTCAGGGCCGCCAGGGCGTTCGAAAACTCGAGGATATCGGGGAGGTGCCAGCCGCGCAGGAGCCCGTAAATGAAGGCTCCGTGGAATACGTCGCCTGCGCCCGTGGTATCCACCGCCTCCACGCCAAACCCAGGCGAGTAGAGGAAGCGGCCGCCCGACAGCACAAGGGCGCCGTCGCGGCCGAGGGTGACGCCCACCAGTTGGGCCCTCGCTTCTCCCGCCAGGCGTTCCAAGGCGCGAAAGGGGTCGCGCTCTCCCGTAGCCGGGGCGATGAAGTCGGCCGACACGATAAGGTAATCGATCAAAGGCAGAAGCCGGTCGATCCCGGGGCAGACGGTATCGAGATCGGCCACCACGGGAATCCCAGCGCGCCGGGCCAGCCTGGCCGCGCGCTGGCTGGCGCTGAGGTCGGCGGCGTCCAGGTGAAGGACGCTGGCGCCGGCCAAGGCTTCCGGGCGCACGTGAGCAGCGACGAGGGCCAAGCGGGAGTCGCGTTCCCACAGCACCACACGCTCCCCGCTGGTGCCATCCACGATGATGTGCGAGACCCGGCTCCGGGCGCCTCGTACCCGTCTCACCCAGCGGACGTCCACTTGGTCGCGCCGAAGGCTCGCCAGCTGGAAGCGGCCGGCATCGTCATCGCCCACTGAGCCCAGGTAGCGAACCGGCAAGCCCAAGCGCCGGCAGGCGACCAGCGCCGTGGCCACGGACCCTCCGGCCGACCGCGAGAGGGCTTCGACCCGGTCCTTTACCCCGGGAGCAGGGAACACCCTGACCCGCATCACGACGTCGGTGGCGTTTTCACCGATGCCTACCACAAGCTTGCGTTCCTTCACTGGCCCTCCGCCGCTGAGGCGTTACTGTATCGATCAACCGGGCCGCCGCGCAACTGCAAAGCGCTCCGGCCGGATTCGGATATTCACAGGAACGTCTGATAATAATTTAGAGGGGCGCCAGAAGTTAACATAATCTGATTTGCACAGAAATCCCCAGTTTTTCCACAGTCCGCCGTGCCGGGATCCCCGAACCGAACACCAAAAGCACAAGGCCACGCCGAGAGACCCAGCAACCGTGACTACGTAGGCGCGAAGGGTTCATGGGACTCCCGATCCTGCTACTGTGGGCGAGATTCTCTTGCCTGCAGTGTTCTTGGTGAGTTTGTGTCTTTGTGATGAGGTTGACCTCGTAAGTGGGCTGCGAGCTTCCCGGCGCTGCAATTCTGACCGTTTCTTTCGGTATAATCAGCATAATCTGCGGATTATTACTCGCGGCAGTCGACGGCCCGCCGAGCCTTGTGCTAATTTTGAGTAGTGTCGGCGCGCCGACATACGCGATGCCCCTCGTCGAGACTGAAGCCATTGTGCTTAGAACCTACCGCTTGGGCGAGGCGGACAAGATCGTTTCGCTTTTCACCCGCCAGATGGGCCGGGTGCGCGCCGTGGCTGCGGGAGCGCAGCGCCCCAAGTCACGCTACGGTGGGACGCTCGAATCCCTAAGCTACGTGCGCCTTTGGCTCTTCGAGCGTGAGAACCGCGACCTGCGGCGGCTGAACTCGGTGGAGATTATCGAGTCTTTCTTCGACATGCAGAAGGACTACGCCACCCACCTGTCGGGGCAGTTTGTGGTTGAGGTCGCAGAGCAACTGCTCCCGGAACGCGAGGTCAACGAGCGTGCTTTCCGCCTCCTCCTGGTGGTGCTGCGGAGCCTGAAGCGCTCCCACGAGACGGCACGGCCGCTGGTGTACTTCGACTACTGGATCCTGCGCTTGGGCGGCTTCCTCCCGGACCTGACCGTGTGCGCCGGCTGTGGCCGCACTTTCGGGGATGAGGTGGCCTACTACGCTCCGGGCTCCGCTGCTCTGTTCGGCAGGGAGTGTCGCGGGACTGCAGGTTCCATCACTGCTGGGGGCGTGGCCGGACAATCCATCTCAGCCCAATCCCTGGCTTTGGCGCAAAAGTACTGCGGCGCTCTTTTGGAGAAATGGATGGCTGACACAGAGAAGCTTCATGGGCTCAGCGATATACGAGGTTTTCTTGAATCCATCATTGAAGCTCATGTCGAGCGCAAGTTGATCACCCGGGGCTTAATGACGGAAGTGATATAGGCAAGACGAGGGCCAGCGGTCCTTGACTGCGCACGACAAGCGAGGATTCTTATGAGGAGAAGCAACTCGAAGGTGTTCAGGAACTTGGCGCTGATTATGCTTGCCGTGGGCGTGGTGCGGTGGTTCATGAAGGGCTGGGTGGACGAGCTGGGCATCCCAGAGATGGCCGGATCGCTGCTCGTCAGCATCACCATCGTGCTGCTCGTGGGCCTGGTGATGATCTTCGCGCGCGAGGGCCGCGCCCCCAACGCTCGCTACTGGCAGGCCGCCGGCTGGTGGGTTGCACTCGCCGCCTGGTCGCAGATCTTGGTCATCTCCGGCATTCTGCTCGCCGCCCGCACCGGCGCCTCAACGTATTACTCGGAAATGGTCGCGGCCCATCGGGAGCTTCCCCCAGTTCGGCATGCCCTTTCCCACGGGGCGGCCTTTATTTTCCTGGCCGGTGTCGGGTTACTGCTTGGCTGGCCCATCTATTGGGTCGCGAAGCGGGGCCGGGCGAAAGCGACGGCTGCCGGCTAAACGCCATGCGGGTCCAATCCGCCGCACTTGAGAGTTAACGCAAAACATGAACTTTCAGGACATGATCGTCTCGCTGAGCCAGTTCTGGGCCGCCCAGGGCTGCGTGCTCGCCCTGCCCTACGACCTGGAAGTGGGCGCCGGAACCATGTGCCCCGAGACGTTCCTGCGCGTGCTGGGGCCTGACCCGTGGCGCGTGGCCTATTTCCAGCCCTCGCGCCGGCCGGCCGACGGACGCTACGGCGAGAATCCTAACCGTCTGCTAAAGCACACCCAGATGCAGGTAATCTTGAAGCCTCCGCCCGCGGACATTCAGGATGTGTATCTCCAGAGCCTCGAGGGTTTGGGTATCCGGCTCCGCGACCACGACATTCGCTTCGAGGAGGACAACTGGGAGGCACCCACGCTCGGCGCCTGGGGTATAGGCTGGCAGGTGATGCTCGACGGGCTCGAAATCACCCAATTTACTTACTTCCAGCAGTGCGGCGGGCTTGACCTCGCGCCCATCAGCGTTGAGATCACTTACGGTTTGGAGCGTATCGCGGCGTTCCTTCAAAACGTTCAATCTGTTTATGAAATCAAGTGGAACAATGACAAGACCTATAAGGATTTAAGGCTTGCCGAGGAGCTGGAGCTTTCGGTCTACGACTTCGAGGCCGCCGATGCCGGCGCCTGCCGCAACCTGCTCGATACCTACGAGGCTGAGGCGCTCCGCCTGCTGGATTTGTACCCGGGCCTGAAGGGCAAGGAGGCGCGCCACCGCTTCCCGCTCCGCAAAGTCTACGAGTTCTGCCTGAAATGCTCCCACCTGTTTAATATCCTCGACGCGCGCGGCGCCATCAGCGTCACCGAGCGCGTGGCGCTGATCGCCCGCATCCGGAGAATGTCGGTAAAGGTGGCGGCGATCTATGTAGGCCGGATGAAACCGGAACCGGCGGACGCCGAGGTGGAGGTTCAACCGGTATGAGCGAGTCCACCCTCCCCCTCCTGGTCGAGATCGGCTGCGAGGAGATCCCCGCGCGGTTTCTACAAGATGCCGCAGACAGCTTGGGCCTCCGCTTGGTGGATGCAATCCTGGACGAACGTCTCAATGTCGCTCCAGGCCAAGTCCAGGCCACCAGCTATTGGACCCCCCGCCGTCTCGTTGCCCACGTCGCTGCTGTGCAAGCGAATCAGCCCGACCTCGTCGAGGATGTCACCGGACCGCCTGCCAAGGTGGCCTTCGACGCCGAGGGCAAACCCACGCGAGCCGCCGAGAGCTTTGCCGCCAAGAACGGAGTCGCAGTTCAAGATTTGCTTCAGGTCGAGACGCCCAAGGGCCTGTATTTGGCTGCCAAGAAGACAACCCGCGGGCGCGCCGCCCTCGATGTGCTGGCCGGGATGCTGCCGCAGGTGATCAAGGGCATGAGCTTTCCCAAGAGCATGGTGTGGGAGACCGCGGGGATTCGCTTCGTCCGCCCGATTCGCTGGATCGTGGCGCTCCTCGGCGAGGGCGAGTCGGCCCAGGTAGTTCCTTTCGAAGTCGCCGGAGTGAGGGCGGGGAACGTGACCCGCCTCCACCGGCTCGTCCGGAAGCCCGCAGTGGCCGTCAGCGGTTTCAACGATTACGCCACCAAACTGCGGCGCGGCCACGTTGAGATTGACCCCGCCAAGCGGCGCAGGAGAGTCCAGCGCGGCATTAAGGTTTTACTTGAACAATTTAACCCGGCAGGGAGAGCGGCCCCGAGCGCAACCTCTGCACCCGATGTCGCGGCGGCTGCCCCGGCGGTTCACGCGGATATGGCGGCCGCGACTCAGGGCGGCGGCGTAGAGCTGATTCCCGATGCCGCCCTGGCAGACTGGATCGCCGCCTCCACGGAATGGCCCACCCCGATCCTCGGCTCGTTCGAGCCGCGCTTTCTGGAGCTGCCGCGCGAGATTCTGATCACTGTGATGAGGGGACATCAGAAGTACTTCGCGCTGGAGACCGCGGGCTCGTCCGGAGGCGGGGAACAATCCGCGCCGGCAGGGGCCACGCTCGCGCCCCAGTTCGCTACCGTGCTGAACGTTCCTGGCGATCCCGAGGGCATTATCCGGCGCGGGCACGAGCGCGTGCTGACGGCGCGCCTGGAAGACGCCAAGTTTTTCTGGCACGCGGACCAGCGCATTCCCCTCCGCGACCGCGTTTCGATGCTAGAGCGCGTCACCTACCAGGCAAAGCTTGGAAGCTACGCCGATAAGGTTAAGCGCATGAAGGAATTAGCGCAACATATTTGCGCTGAGCTTGAGAATCAGGGCCGGCTCAGCGCTCAGCAGCGGGAGCACGCGCTGCACGGGCTGGAACTCTGCAAGTGCGACCTGACCACCCAAATGGTCCAGGAGTTCACCGAGCTTCAGGGGGTGGTGGGCGGCCTGTACGCTCGTTCCCAGGGCGAGCCCGACGATGTATGGCAGGCCATCTATGACCACTACAAGCCGGTGAACGTGGAAGATGAGTGCCCGCGTTCGGTGGTGGGCGCCGTGGTGTCGCTCGCAGACAAGCTCGACGCCGTGGTAGCCGGCTTCTCTGCGGGTCTCGAGCCGACCGGTTCGAGCGATCCTTTCGGGCTGCGGAGGGCAGGGAACGGAATCATCAAGCTCGCAGCCGAGAGTTTGCCAGGCCTCGACCTTTACAACCTCGCGACTCGAACGGTCGAACTCGAGCGCCAGCAGTTGCCCGTGTTGCAGGGGACCCCATTGTGGGAAAGGGTCGATCAGTTTTTCCGAGACCGCTCAGCCTTCTTCCTTCAGGAGGTTGCCGGGCTGAGCTACGATACCATAAGAGCAGTGCTGAGCCCGAGTTTAGCACGCGACTGGGGCCGACCCGCCGACGCCGTCGCGCGTGGGCGCGCCTTGGACCGGGTACGTGAGAGCGACGACTTTCGGGCGCTGGCTGCTGCAGCCAAGCGCACACGGAACATCATCAACAAGTCGGCAAGCGCAGAGGATTTCCGAAGTGCGACGGAGGCAAATCCGAGTCTGTTCGCGTCTGCGGAGGAAAGCGAACTCCACGAGGCTTACAAGGCGGCGCGGGCGGAGCTCGACGCTTTTGAGGCGAGCGCGAACTACGCCGGCGCCTTCCACCGCTTGGCGAAGCTGCGACCCGCGGTCGACCGTTTCTTTGACAAGGTGATGGTGATGGATGAGGACGTTGTTTTACGGGCCAATCGACTGAGATTGTTGGCGGACCTGAACGCACTGGCGTTTACGCGGTTCGCCGACCTCTCCGAGGTCGAGTCAGGGTCAGTCGGCGAAGCCGGAGGCAAAAGTGACGGCCGCTGATGGGCCGTCGGGGAGCAAAGCTGGAATGTGCTTTAGAATCAAGGGGTGGGAAGGTGTGGGTATCGTGCCTGACAAGGATTGTGCGTGCCCACGGTGGAATCCTAGATCGGTGCCGGGAGCCGGGCTTGACCGCCTCGGGACAAAGCTGGAATGTCCTTTATAATCATCCCCTTGGATGCCGTGGCTATCGTGCCTGACAAGGATTGTCGGCGCGTCGACATTTTGCAGAGCTGTCAGTCGTCGGTGGTCAGTTGTCCATTGCGCGTCCTAATTCGGGTGCGCGCCGACTTTTGGGCCGACCGTTGGGAGTGCGATGATGTCAAGCGAGTTGCAGTCATTTGTCGGAGCGCGGCAACGGACAACTGACGACGGACAACTGACGACTGACGAGTGAAAACGGACCACGGACGACGGACCTGCGAAAGAGGATTAAGCACCATTCGAAAAGGAGCCCCATGGACAAATACGTTTACTTCTTCGGAGACGGCAAGGCGGAGGGCAACGGCGGCATGAAAGACGTGCTAGGCGGCAAGGGTGCCGGCCTGGCCGAAATGACGAACGCCGGGCTGCCCGTCCCGCCCGGATTCACCATCGCCACTTCGGCCTGCCGCCTCTACTTTGAGGCCGGCAACCAGATGCCGGAGGCGATCGCGCGGGAGTATCAGCCCGCCCTTGAGAGGCTGGAGCAATTGACGGGGAATCGCCTGGGCGAGCCCACCAACCCCCTGCTGGTTTCAGTGCGCTCCGGCGCCATGTTCTCCATGCCGGGCATGATGGACACCATCCTGAATCTGGGGATGAACGACAAAGTGGCTGAGGCCTTCGCGAAGAAGTCCGGTAATCCCCGCTGGGCCTACGACAGCTACCGCCGCTTTATCCAGATGTTCGGCAACGTAGTACTTGATATCGAGAAGAACAAATTTGAGCACGTTTTCGACGGTCAGAAAAGGAAGCGCCGCGTGAAGCTCGACACCGAGCTTGCGGCCGCCGATCTCCAGGAGGTGATCGCGGGCTACAAGCAGTTAGTGCGCAAGGAGACGGGCCGCGACTTTCCGCAGGACCCGAAGGTGCAGCTTCGCATGTCGATTGAGGCGGTCTTTCGCTCCTGGTACAACCCGCGCGCCGCCACCTACCGCCGCATGAATAAGATCGCCGACGACTTGGGAACGGCAGTCAACGTCCAGGCGATGGTGTTCGGCAACATGGGTGAGACTTCGGGTACCGGAGTGGGTTTTACGCGGAATCCCGCCAGCGGCGTCAAGGAGTTTTACGGTGAGTTCCTGATGAACGCCCAGGGCGAAGACGTGGTCTCCGGCGTCCGCACCCCGGTGCATATCACCGAGCTTGGGAAGGTCAACCCCGAGGCTTACAACCAGCTTCGCCAGATCACCAGCCGCCTGGAGCAGCACTACCGCGACGTGCAGGATTTCGAGTTCACCATTCAGGAAGGGAAGCTTTACATGTTGCAAACCCGCAGCGGCAAGCGCACGGGTCCGGCGGCCGTGAAAATCGCGGTGGACATGACCAACGAAGGCCTGATTACCGCTGCCGAGGCGCTGATGCGCGTGGAGCCGGGCCAGCTCAACCAGCTCCTTCATCCTGTGCTTGATGAATCGAAGCCGTTGAACGTGATCACCACCGGCTTACCCGCGTCTCCGGGCGCCGCCGTGGGACGCGTCGTCTTCACGGCCGACGAGGCAGTGGAGAAGGGCAAGGCGGGTCCCGTGGTCCTGGTGCGAGCCGAGACGGTCCCCGACGATATTCACGGCATGGAGGTGGCGCAGGGCATTCTAACCTCGCGCGGCGGCATGACCTCGCACGCTGCCGTGGTGACGCGCGGCATGGGCAAGCCCTGCGTGGCTGGGGCGGGTGAGTGCGACGTGGACGAGAAAAAGAAGGAACTGCGGGTGGGCAAGCTCGTGATCAAGGACGGCGATTGGATCGCGCTCGACGGCTCCAACGGTCGCGTGGCCCTCGGCCAAGTGCCCACGAAGGAGCCCGATCCCTCCAGCGGCGCCTTCGCCGAGTTTATGAAGTGGGCCGACGACCACCGCAAGCTCGGCGTCCGTGCTAATGCCGACATCCCGCGCGACGCCACCGTGGCGCGGAAGTTCGGCGCCGAGGGCATCGGTCTGTGCCGCACCGAGCACATGTTCTTCGCCCAGGACCGCCTGCCGCACGTTCAGCGCATGATCATGGCCTGCAAGGAGACAGGCGACCCGAAGGAAGCCAAGGCGCTCGAGAAGGAGCGGCGGGCCGCATTGGCCAAGCTGATGCCCATGCAGCGCAAGGATTTCTTTGGGCTCTTCAAGGCCATGCACGGATTGCCCGTGACGATTCGCACCCTCGATCCGCCGCTGCACGAGTTTCTACCCAAGCGCGAGCAACTGATGGTGGAAGTGGCGGTGTTGGAGGCGACCGGTAAGAGGGGCGCGAAGCTAAGCCAGACCAAAAAGATGCTGGAAATTGTTGAAGGCCTGCATGAGCAGAATCCCATGCTGGGGTTGCGCGGTTGCCGGTTGGGCATCCTGTATCCCGAAATCACCGAGATGCAGGCGCGCGCCATCTTTGAGGCGGCCTGCGACTGCAAGAAGCAGGGCGTTGACGCCAAGCCCGAAATCATGATCCCGCTGGTGGGCGACGTCAGGGAGCTGGCGCTGCAAAAGGAGATCGTCAACAAGGTGGCGGGAGAAGTGTTCGCGCGGAAGGGTCTGAAGGTGGAGTACCTAGTGGGCACCATGATTGAGCTGCCGGCAGCAGCGCTTTCCGCCGAGGAGATCGCGGGCGAGGCCGAGTTTTTCAGCTTTGGCACCAACGATCTCACCCAGACCACATTCGGGCTCTCGCGAGACGACTGCGCGAAGATCATCGCGGCTTACGTGAAGCTGAAGATCTGGCCCTCCGACCCGTTTGCCCAACTCGACCCGAAGCGCGTGGGGCGCCTGCTGAAGATCGCCACGGCCGAAGGTCGCAAGACCCGGGAGAATCTGAAAGTGGGCATCTGCGGCGAGCACGGCGGCGATCCCTCGTCGATTGAGGTTTGCGCAGACGCCGGGCTGAATTACGTGAGCTGCTCGCCCTATCGCGTGCCCATCGCGCGCCTCGCGGCCGCGCAGGCGGCCATCAAAGGCGCCAAGACCGGGGAGGGGAAGAAGATGTACTCCACGGCATGAACTGCGATGACGAGCGGTCTTGACTTGGTATGATATGTAACTCATACTCTAAAGTATGAAAATCGGTGAGCGCGGTCAAGTCACGGTTCCCAAACTTATTCGCGAGCGGTTCGGCCTCCGTCCGGCAACTGAGGTGGAATTCGACGTGATCAAGGGCGTAATTGTCCTGCGGAAAGCGGCGCCGGTATTGAGCCTGAGGAAATGGAAGGGCAGTCGGGCGTCTGCCCTGAAAGGCATGGGGTTCAGAACGGTTGACGAGTTCATCGAAGCTGTGCGGGGACGATGATCACCGCTCTCGATACCAACATCTTGTTGGATATCCTGGCCGGCGACGAGGGCTTTGCCGAATCTTCGCTTGGCGCCGTTGAGCAGGCAGCCGCTTCCGGCTCCCTTGTAATCTGCGACGTAGTGTACGCTGAGATCTCCACCCACTTCGACGTCCAGGCTGACCTTGAACGCTTTCTCGACGAAAACAGCATTGACGTTCAGCCGCTTGGGCGTGCAGACCTTTTCTACGCCGGCCGGATTTGGAAGAAGTACCGCGCCAGTGGCGGAACCCGGTCGCGCATCCTGGCGGATTTCCTGATCGGCGCCCACGCTGAGATGCAAGCGTTACAGCTCCTCTCCCGTGATCGCGGCTTCTACCGGGATTGCTTTTCGTCGCTCTCAGTTTTTGATCCTCGGAAGGGCCGCGGGTAAGTTAAGGTATCACTTGAAGTAAGGTCGGCGCGCCGACAAGGGCCGCAGGCAGCCGCCGATCCGCGCCAACGTCAAGGCGATGTCATGAGCTTGCTCACCCTCACCGCGCTTCTCGCAATCCTTTCCAACCCAGGCGCGGCGACCTCGGCGGCTGAACGGCCTATCGCGGCTCAGATCGACAAGGTGGACGCCTACGTCCGGGGCGAAATGCAGCGCGAACGCACCCCGGGCCTCGCGCTTGGGGTCTATCGCAACGGCCAGATCGTCAAAGCTCAGGGTTATGGCCTGGCAAGCGTCGAGCTGAACGTACCCGTCAAACCGGAGACCATGTTCCAATCGGGGTCCGTGGGCAAGCAGTTTACAGCCACGGCGGTGATGATGCTGGTGGAGGAAGGGAAGGTCAACCTCGACGACAGCATCAGCCGCTACTTTCCCGAGGGGCCGGAGAGCTGGAAGCCGACCAAGGTGAAGAATCTTCTCTCGCACACCTCGGGGCTCGCCGAATACGAAACGCCCGAGCGCACCAAGCCCGGGGCACTCTTCGACCTGCGCCGCGATCACACCGAAGACGAGCTCGTCAAGATGATTGCCACCCTGCCCATCGAGCACGCCCCAGGCGAGACCTGGGCCTATCGCAACACCAATTACGTCCTGCTTGGCGTGCTGGTCCACCAGGTAACTGGGCAGTTTCACGGCGACTTCCTGCAGGCGCGCATTTTCAAGCCGCTCAGCATGACGACTACTCGCGTCATCAGCGAGGCGGACATTATCCCGAATCGCGCCGCAGGCTACCAACTGGTGACAGGTAAACTCAAGAACCAGGGCTGGGTGTCACCGAGTTACAACACCACCGCGGACGGGGCGCTCTACTTTAACGTCTTGGATCTCGCCAAATGGGATGCCGCACTCTACACCGAAGGGCTGGTGAAGAAGTCCAGCCTTGATCAGATGTGGACCGTGTTTAAGCTGAACGATGGCAAGCCTAATCCCGGCCATTATGGGTTCGCGTGGGCGATCGACGAGGTTAACGGCCATCGTGTGATTGAGCACGGCGGGGCATGGCAGGGCTTCACAACTTACATCGCGCGATACGTGGATGACAAACTTACCGTCGTGGTGCTGACCAACCTGGACTCCGACCACTCGCGGCCAGGCAGGATTGCGCACGCCGTGGCTGGCCTGTATAACCCGGCGCTCACGCCGCCGGCGGGGAAGCCGGCCAGCTCCGGAGGCGACTAACGATGATAAGCGGCAAGCTCATTCCCGGGTGCAAAGGTGCGGACGCTCCGACGGTCGTGCTCGTCCATTGGAATGTCGCCGAGGGCAGGGAACACGCCAAGCCTTTGGTCAAAGCTGGATATAAAGTAATGCTCGAAGTTGACCGCCGCGACGGACCCGCAATACTGCGGAGATTGCGCGGCCGGCCGCCCGCCGCGGTAGTGATCAGTCTAGACCGGCTGCCCATACAGGGCCGCGACGTCGGCATAGCGATTCGGACCGGCAAGCAGACGCGGCCGGTGCCGCTGCTGTTCGTGGGCGGCGAAGCGAACAAGGTGGAGCGCGTTCGGCGGGTTTTGCCGGACGCGGCCTATACCGGTTGGGCTGGACTGATCCGTGACTTGAAGGGGGCGATTGCGCGGCCGCCGCGAAATCCCGTGATGCCGGCGTCAAACCTGGCCGGCTATTCGGGAACTCCACTCCCCAAGAAGCTCGGTATTAAGCCCAATTCCTATATTGCATTACTGCAGGAACCTGAGAACTTCGTTGAGCTTTTGGGAGAGCTTCCGCCGGGAGCCCATTTCACGAACCGGCTGGACCGCCGGACAGCTCTTGCGATCTGGTTTGTTCGGTCGGCGGCCGACCTTGCCGCGGAAGTGGACTCCATGGCGCGCAGCCTTGGACGCGGGCGCCTTTGGATTGCCTGGGCCAAGCGGACCTCGACGCTTGCCGGCGACGTAAACGAAATGGTGGTTCGCGCGGCGGGCCTTGGCGCCGGCCTGGTGGACTACAAGGTGGCGGCCATCGATGCGGATTGGTCGGGCTTACTGTTCGCCCCGCGACGGGACGGCGAGGCGGCCCAGCGCCGGAGCGAACAGCGCCAAGCAATGAGTCGTGCCGCAGCACGCAAACGGTAGAGGCGCTGGCGGCGGTCGAAAACGCAGCAACGAATGCGGTGCCGAGGCGCGTGGGTGCCCGATGGGCGCCAGGGCTGAAGGTATCGGTGGGTACCGGTTCAGTTACTCTTTTTATTACGCTCTCGACATCCCGGCCGGGTTGGTCTAATATGGCAAACGACTCGTGACCCTCTCCCTCCTCTCGTCACCAGTCAGAAATGGTCGCTGTCGACGCGCCGACATGACGATCCCATCGCCTGAGCCCGCAATCAGCACCGAAGGCCTTTGGCGCCGCTTTGGCGCGCTGGAGGCTGTCCGCAACATCAGCCTGCGCGTGGAGGCCGGTCAGTTTTTCGGCTTTCTCGGTCCCAACGGCGCCGGCAAGTCAACTACCATCAAGATGCTCACCGGCCTGCTGGAACCCTCCGCCGGCACGATTCGCATTCTGGGTTTGGATCTCGCTCAAAACCCCCTCGACGTGAAACGCCAAATTGGCGTGGTCCCCGAAGGGCTGGCCCTGTTCGATCGCCTCGCCGCAACCGAATTCCTGAATTTTGCCGGTCGCATGTATGGGCTTGACCGCAGGACCGCCGCCGAGCGCACCGCCGAATTACTGGACTTCATGGGGCTTGCCGAGCGCGCGAAGACCCTGATTGTGGATTACTCCCACGGGATGAAGAAGAAGCTCGCGATGGCGGCGGCGGTGATCCACGGGCCGAAGGTGCTCTTCCTCGACGAGCCCTTCGAGGGTGTGGACGCCATTGCCGCGGGCACGCTCAAGGCCATGCTGAACCGCATGATTGCACGCGGCGCCACGATCTTCCTCACCTCGCACGTGCTCGAAATCGTCGAACGGTTGTGCAGCCACGTGGCCATCATCGACCGCGGCGAGCTGGTGGCCCAAGGATCGATCGATGATCTGCGTTCCGGTGTGACGGCGCATCGGGAGAGCGGGCAGAGGGCGAGCTTGGAGGAAATCTTCCTTCACATTGTCAGCGGCGAGCGCGGCGAGTCCATTCCGGAGCTTTCATGGCTGGAGTAGCGCCCTGGAGCGGTCCACGGGGCCAGTTCGGGCTGATCACCCATCTGCGCTGGCGGATCTTTGTGAACTCGCTGCGCACTTGCCGCGGTGAGTTCGACGTTGTCTCCCGCGCGCTGGTCGGCACGAGCCTCGGAGTAATGGCGTTCGGGGTGGGTGTGATCCTGGCGGTGGGCGGGTGGGCCACCTTCCGCACGGAGCAGCCGCTCATTCTGGCGGCGGAACTCTGGTTCATTCTCGTATTTTGGCAGTTGCTGCCCGTTTTCATCACCGGCTTCGGAGCGCAAGCGAGCCTCGGTAGTTTGCTGCGGTTTCCCGTCCGATACTCCGCTTTCGTTCTGCTCAATCTTACCTACGGGCTTTCAGACCCAGTGGCCCTGGCGGGCACCTACTGGCTCCTGGCGATTTTGATCGGCGTCACCGCTGCCGAGCCAAAGGCATTCGGCGTGGCTGGGGTCACCATTCTGGTGTTTGCGGCTTTCAACGTAGTGCTCAACCGGGCGCTGTTGGCATGGTTGGAACGTTGGCTGGCGCGGAGGCGCACGCGCGAGACTATGAGCCTTGTTTTCATATTCTTCGTGCTCAGTCTTCAGCTTGTGGGGCCGTTGGGCCAGCGGTGGGGCAGCCGGGCGTTGCCAGCGCTGCATGTGGCGGAAGCGGTCGGAGATGCGCTCCCGCCAGGGCTCGCGGCCGGCGCAATTCGTTTGGCCAGCCGAGGGGCCAGCGGCGAAGCCTGGGTGCCGCTGGGGGCGCTGGCCGCCTGCGGCGCCGTGCTGGCCTGGTTGCTGGGTGTGCGGTTGCGGGCTCAGTATCGGGGTGAGAATCTGAGCGAAGCGCGCGGAGAGAAGCTCACCCAGGGCCGGGCGGCGGTTCATCCTGGTTGGCGCTTGGTCGGCTTGTCGCCCACGGTGGCGGCGCTTTTTGAAAAGGATCTGCGGTATCTGGCTCGCAACAGTTCGGTGTACCTTACCCTTGTGGTTCCCCTGCTCCTTGTGTTTGTTTTCGGGCTGTCGGGGGGCGGGGCAATCGCCCGCGGCCTTGTGGTTCCCGGAGTGGGTGGCGCCATTTTCCCGGCCGCAGTCGCTTACTGCCTGGTGATCCTATTCGGCTTGGCTTACAACTGCCTGGGATACGATGGCACGGGCCTGGCCATGCTGTTCGCCGCACCACTTCGTTTCCGCGACGTGCTGTTCGCCAAAAACCTGCTCCACGCCCTGCTCGTCTGCGTTGAAGTAGTCGCCGTGTACGTTCTTATCTGTTTCGCTTTCTCACCCCCCAAGTTGCTGGTGACCGTTCTAACTCTGTGCTGGATGCTGTTCTCCCTCCCGGCAAACTTCGCGGCCGCTAACCTCGCGTCTGTCTACTTCCCCAAGCAGCTGGTGTTCGGCGCCCTGCGAAGGCAGAAGGCCCCAGCCGTGGCTTTGGTGATTGCATTCGTTCTGCAAATTCTCGTTTGCGTATTGGGTGGGACTGTCTACCTGCTCGGATACTCGGCCGGAAACCCGTGGTTCGCAGCGGTGGGCTTGCTCGCACTCGCCGGGATTACGCTGGTGATCTATAGCCGCATTCTGGAGGCGTGCGGCCGGACTGCCGAAAGTCGTCGCGAAGCACTCATGGGCGAACTGTGCAGGCACAGTCCCTGAGGTTGCGCGGCGACTCGCCCCGACCTGAAGTGCTACATTAGAGACTGCCGCTAATTTCATAAGAATAGTGCTACTGATTGGCAGTGCCGCCAGCCGCTGTCGGCGCGTCGACGTTCGGGCAAACTGATAGCGAGAGGCCAGACGGTGCCCTACTATCCGAGCTTCGGGATTGCCATTTACTGTGCGTTCTTGAGAACAACCTTGAGGGTTGCGGCGTAGTCCAGCGGTTTCGAGCCCGGCGCGGCGACCGTCAGAGCCTGCGGCGTGTGGTGCCAATCGAGTTTGGCGTCGACGCCGAGCAGCCGCACGTCCGCAATAGATCCGGCGGCGAGTCCGGGGTTGGCAATGGATCCCAGGGATTTCACGACCCATTCCTTCTCCGGCCAGCCGAATGCCACCGCGTAGACGGCGCCGGGGCGCGTGTTGAACCGAAAGTCCTGGGCCGTGAAAGGGGGTTCGCTCTTCTCGCCAAACTGCCCGGCCGCGAACTGCGTGGGGCCCTCGCCTGATACCCGCCAGGGCCGGGTGCCGTAAACGGCCTCGCCGTTCACTTCAAGCCAGCGGCCGATCGCGAGCAGTGTTTGCTCGGCGGGCTCGGGGATACGGCCGTCTGGCATGGGCCCTACGTTCAGCAAAAGGCAGCCGTTCTTGCTGACGATGTCCACGAGCTCTCGCACCAGCTCGGCCGGCGATTTGTAACGGTCGTTCTGAATGTATCCCCACGACTCCCAGCTCACGGACGTGTCCGTTTGCCAGGGATACTTCGCGACCTCGTTGAGCAGGCCGCGTTCAATGTCGAGCACGGCCGCGTCGGCCGGGTAGGCGTCGTGCTTGTAATTCAGCACCACGCCCTTCTGCCACTCTTCGGCGCGGTTGTAGAAGTAGGCGCCGAAGGCCTTGCGGTAAGGCTCGAATTCGGGCGCCTCAAAACCGAAATCGAACCACATCAGGTCGGGCTGATACTGATCCACAATCTGTACCGTTCGGGCGTACCAATCCTGCAGAAACTCCGGCGGCGCCGTCTGGCGAAGTTCCCCGGGGTGGGTGTTTATAGGAGCGGTGGGCGCATGCGGTGTTCCGTAGATCCCTGAATATCTTGGGTTGCTGGTGTCAAAGTCCTTTTCGAAGGTGTAGTAGGACCAGTCGAAGGCGCGGTGCGACGAAACTCCCAACTTCAGCCCTTGCTCCCGCGCCGCTTTGCCCAGTTCGCCCACTACATCGCGATGCGGGCCCATCTTGGCGGCGGTCCAGCGCGTGAAAAGGCAGTCGTACATCGGGAATCCGTCGTGGTGCTCGCCCACCGGCACCACGTAGCGGGCGCCGGCCTTTTTGAACGTCTCCACCCAGAGCGCGGGGTCCCAGTGCTCGGCCTTGAACATCGGAATGAAATCCTTGTAGCCAAACATGAACTGATCGCCCCAGCGCTCGCGATGCCACCTGAAGCACTCGTCCCCGCGCCGGTACATCAGCCTGGGATACCATTCGCTCGAATGCGCGGGTACGGAATAAACGCCCCAGTGCAGGAAGATTCCGAATTTCGCGTCGCGGTACCAGTCGGGCACCTGGTAGTGGCGGAGCGATTCCCAGGTGGGCTCGAATTTCGCCGGCATGGCCGCCGCCCACAGAGGTTTGAGCGACCTTGTTCCCGCGGCGCCGGCGGCCGCGACGGCGAGAGCTGCCCGCTTCAGGAATTCACGCCTGGGTTGCGTGTGCCTCATGAGTTAGTTCCTCCGGGGCGGTCCTTCCGCATTATGGCGGCGGACTGAGTTTGGCAATTTTCATTCCCATTCGACCGCCGCACAGTCAGTGCTGCGTGGGCTCAATTTCGCGCAGCAATTCCTCAACAGCCGCGTCCAATTGCGGATGCTGCCCGGCGAGCGTTGCGCCAATAGCCTGGGGGACGGGAATATCGACGGGCCGCGGATTCATCTCCATGAGCTCGCCCGAGGTGGTGGTAATGCGCGTCTCCGGCAGCCTCAGAATGGAGCCATCGATCAACCCTACGCCACTGGTGTAAATAATCCAGCCCGCCGTCGGTTCGCCCACCACTTTACCCAGGTGCAAGGCGCGGTAGCCTTCCGTGAAGTCTTCGGCGTCCGAGAGCGAATGGCGGTTCGTGAGCAGGATGGTGGGCTTCTCCAGCGCGCGCTGGCCGAGCTCGGTGCGCATGGGGCCGCCGGGGGTATCGCGTTGGGTCATGTGAATGTAGCCGCGGCGTGCCAGCACGTCGATGGCGTAGACGTTCACAAAGCCCCCGTTGTTATTGCGCACGTCGATCACCACGCCGTCGCGGCCGTAGTTGGCGGCGTCGAGGTCCAGATAGAAGCGTTCGAGCGCGTTCGACGACATGTCTGCCATGTGGACGTACCCCAGCCGCCCCCCGCTGGCCTTTTCCACGTAGGCCCGATTCTTCTCAACCCACTCGCGGTAGCGCAGTCCCTTCTCCGTGCCTTCGTTGACAGGCTTGAGCACCACCTCGCGCTCTCTGCCGGCGGTCGAAAGGGTGAGCGCCATCCGGCGGCCGATCTTGTGGTCGAGGAGTTCATTCAGATTGCTTTCGCGCTTGATGGGCGTGCCGTCCACCCTCGTCAGGAGGTCGCCTGCATGTACGCCGGACACGTCGGCGGGGCCGAGCGGAACCACGTGCCCTATGCGCAGCCGTCCCGAAGCTGCATATTCCGCGGGCTCGAAATCCACCGCCAGCCGGCCCGTGGTAGACTGCGCTCCGGGGCCGCCGGCTGAAGGCGCGCCAATGCCGAGATGCGAGGCGTTGAGATCGCCCAGCATCAGTGAGATCAGGTCCCGGGTTTCATCCGGGGTGCTGCTGCCCTCGATAAGAGGTTCGTACTCGGCGCGGACGGCGTTCCAGTCGAGCCCGTGGAAGTGCGGATCGAAGAAGTTATCCCCAAGGTATGTCCAGGCTTCGTGAAAAACTTCAAGTTTCTCTTGAGCAAAATCCTCATCCATTTCGGCGGTGGTGGCAAGGGGCTTGGGAGCGCAGCCTTCGATGGGAACGGTCGCGATCTTGCCTTCGTCCAGGTAGAATACGCTCTTGCTATCGGCCGAGAACTGCGCGCCCTCCTTAGGCCCCGGGGTGGAGGTGAGCTGCTTTGCCACCGGCGGCTCTTTGGCAAGCTCGTCGAGCGAATACACGTAGAGATTCTCGCGGCCCGCCGCCGTGGCCCCGAATAGAAGCCACTTGCCGTCCGGACTGATGCTGAGCGGGCCCACGTTGAGCCCGATGGGCAGTAGGTTCAGGCGCTCGCGGATGCCCGCGAAGTCGATTTTGATGGGCTTGGCCGGACCGGGTTTGGGCTTTTCTTCGGCCTTCTCGGGCTTGTCCTCGCCGGGGCTGGCAGGCGCCTCGCTTGAACGCGCCGCAGGTTCAGGTGGCGACTTCGGAGTTTGTTCGTGGAACAGGTCGCGGAATTCATCTTCGCGGAACTTGGGCGTGTGCGGGATCAGGTCGATCCGGGCCGCCTGGCCCATCTCGGTGCGCTGGCGGGTGCCGAACAGAAGGTAAGTGCCGTCGGGACCCCACGCCACGTCGCTTGCTTCCACGTTCGAGAGAAAGCTCACCGGCCGGTTCTCGCCCCCTTCCGCCGGTACCACCTGGACATTCTCGAAATCTCCCCGTCCGGCGGTGAGGTAGGCCAGCCAACGGCTATCCGGCGACCAGACGTACGATGGCGGAGTCCCAATCGGCAGCCGATCCACGTATCCGGTGGCGAGAAGCCGTTCCTGCTTTGTCCCGAGGTCAAGCACGCGCAGCTCCTTGCCGTCGCGTTCGAAGGCCAGCAGCTTGCCGTCTGGGGAGAAGCGCGGCGAAACGTCTTCGCCGCCTGAACTCAGTCGCTCCTCCATGTTGCTCGTGAAGTCGTAGAGGTAGACGTGCGCTTGGCCGTCGCGCTCGGAAACGTAGGCCAGCCTGCGGCTATCGGGCGACCACGTGGGTTGCCATTCGCGAGCCGGTGTGTGCGTGACGCGAAACGCCTCGCCGCCGTCCTTCGCGGAGACAGCGAAGATTTCCCCGTGGGCAATGAAGGCCAACTTCTTGCCGTCCGGCGACAGAGCGAGCCCTTCCAAGTGGTCGGTCAGCGTCAAGTGCTGCACTGCTGGACCCGTCGGCGCGCCACGACGCTCGATCAAGACTTTGGCGGCGCGGCCACTGGCGATGTCAAGTTTCCAGACGCCAAAGTTCCGCTCGAACACCAGCGTGCGGCTGTCGGCGGAAATGTTCGGCCAAAGCACGCGGCCATCCGTGAAGTGGGTGAGCTCGCGAACGAGCACGTTTTCGGGCTTGGGCGCCGCCGGACTCGCCCAGATGTTCTGGGCGCCGTCTCGGTCCGAGACGTAGAACACTTGGAGGCCGTCGCGGCTCCACTGCGGCCATAAGTCCTTCTCGTCGCCGCCGGCAACTCGCCAATAGCGGTGGCCCTGCGGTTGGGCAAGGTCCAGCATCCAGATTTCGGATTCGTCCAGGTGGCTGTGTCCCTTCCGCCACCATTGGCTGGAGACGATGCCGCGCGCCGTGAAGGCCAGCGTGCGGCCGTCGGGCGAAGGCGCCGAGAAATACTCGTTCACGTAAGGCTCGGCCGTGACCGGCATGGGCGTTCCGCCCTCGATGCCGACCTGGTAGACGTCGTTCATGTACGAGAGGTCGTGGCTGCTGGTGGAAAAGTAGACCGAACGGCTATCCGGCGCCCAGGCGTCGAGCCGGTCGAAGGCGTCGTCGAAGGTGAGGCGCTTGAGCTGGCCGCTCGACAAGGTCAATACGTAGATATCGCCGTTTCCCGTTCGTGCCGAGATGAAGGCCAGCATCCTGCCGTCGGGCGAATAAAGAGGCCGCGATTCGGTGGCGGGGCCCGACACCAGCAACCGCGCCTGCCCGCCGCCCGCGGGCACGGTCCAAATATCTCCGCCGGAGACGAAGGCGATTTCTGCGCCGTCGGGTGAAATTGCGGGTTGGCTGTAGTAGGGCCGGGGCGGCGGCGCCTGGCTGCCGGCTGCGAGCACACCCACGAGAACCGCGAGACCAGCCACTAGCGATCGCTTCGGCATATCGTTTCCCTCTGGTTTGACGAGCCGTCGTCGGGCGCGCGCAGGTGCGCCACCCCGGCAAAGACGAAACGCGATGCTCCATCAGAAGGCGAATGCTGTCAAGCGGGCTGTTGCAGCGGACCTGGGTCAACGCGGCGTTGGGACCGTCCGTTTCACTTTTGGCCCGGCTCGATGTGGTAGACTCGCCGTCCGAGGAGGAGCCATGGAGCAGCGCGTAAGCATCGTTACGTTGGGCGTGGCCGATCTTAAGCGCAGCAGGGAATTCTACGAGCGTCTCGGATGGCGGCGGTCGATGGCCAAGGCGGAAGGCATCGTATTCTTCCAGGCGGGAGGGATGGCTCTCGCTCTGTTTCCTCGGGGCGAGCTTGCAAAGGACGCGAATGTTGCTCCTGAAGGCCACGGCTTCAGCGGAATATCGCTCGCGTACAACGCCCGCACCCATGAAGACGTCGATTCCGTGCTGGCGGAGGCTGTGGCTGCCGGCGCGAAGCTGATCAAGCCCGCCCAGGAAGCTTTCTGGGGCGGCTACTCCGGGTATTTTTCCGATCCGGACGGGTTCGTGTGGGAGGTCGCCTGGAATCCGCAATTCACAATGGCCGAGGATGGGAGTATCCGAATTCCGGATTGACCACAGACTCCCGGGGCGAACCCGCAGGCCTGGGGCGAGTGTCTCAGCGACGGCAGCGCCCGAGCGCCAAATCATTACTCCAAGCGAAATCTGAACTCAGGCTG
>DATJAQ010000289.1:0-10625 GCA_035516075.1 Terriglobia bacterium
TCATCCGCCATTCCCTCCCTGCGCTTGGGATGACGAAAGAGTACGGGAGTTTTCAAATCGATTTGGACCCCTTTTCTCTCTAAGCTCATGCCGAACCACCAGTTAGCAGAATCTTGGAATTCAACAGTTGGACAGGC
This sequence comes from Terriglobia bacterium, assembly GCA_035516075.1. Classification (GTDB taxonomy): domain Bacteria; phylum Acidobacteriota; class Terriglobia; order UBA7540; family UBA7540; genus Gp13-AA77. The sequence continues at coordinate 138 of DATJAQ010000289.1, forward strand.
CTAAAAAACACTACACTTTTGTTTCGGGGAAGCGCCGCCCCGGTACGGCGTAAGTTGTCGATTACAGGTGTGGGCTCCCTGAAATTCTCCGTCTGCAAGTTATTGAAACTGCGTTAGAGGCGATCTGAGGAGTGCGGCCGTAAGTCCTTTAGATTTGACTTGCAGCCGGCGTGCGCGGACTGGCTTAGGGCCCGGCAGCGACCTGATAAGGAACTCGCGCGGCCGCGCCGGCCGCTTCCTGAAACCCCTGTCCCTGTCCTCGGAGGATGCGAGGCGCGCCTCTCCTACGGCCTTTTAAGAGGCGCCACGGGCCAGTCTGGGGCGGGGTTCAAGAGGTGCGTCGCGGCAAAATTAACGAGTATTTCGAAATAAAGTCACGCGGGCTTCCACCGGAAAGGGCGGGGCTTCAGCCCCGCCTCATCCGCCACCGGTGCCAGTCGGCTTCAGCCGCTGAAGCGCATTTGGTGATATCCGCGGGCCGTCAGCGCCTTCAGGGGCTAAAGCCCTTTTTCCGCGCTCGGGGGCTTTCGGCGGGGCTGAAGCCCCGCCCTTTTAGCCAAGTCGTCACCCTAATGGGTAATCCTCAGTGAGGGCAGGGCAACGCGCCTCCAGAAGCGGTTGCCCTGCCCATTCGTTTGCCTCGCGGGCGGTCCGCCCGCGGCCTCTTACGACAGGTTGACGTCCACCGGCCCGCGATCTCCGGTGAGCTCCGACTTCTCCGCGTCCCACATCACCCTCTGCTTCTCACGATAGGAGATGTTGGCCATGTGGCAGGCCACGGCGGTGCCGCAGCCGAAGTCCACGTTTTCGATGGGCTGCTTGCGCGTTCGCACGCCTTCGAAGAAGTTGAGCATGTGATCGCGCGTGCCTTCCGCGGTCTGGCGGAACTGCTGCGGCTTGCGGTGGGGTTGCTTGTCGTACGTGCCAACATCTGCCGTGGGGTCGTCCCTGTGCGCCGCGATGAAGGCCTGCCGGGTATCGCGGGGCCAGCTCTCCAGAGGATATTCGAACTGCCACTCCTCGTCGTAGGGCAGCAGGCTGGCCGACTCCTCGGTAAGCACCACCGTGCCCTTGTCGCCCATGAAGCGCACGATCTCCCCGCCGTCGAAATTCGACACCAGGTTGGCCAGCACCACCACCTGGAACTTCCCGTAATCGTACAGCGTGTTGTGAATGTCGGGCACGTCGCGGTCGCCCGTCCAATGGTAAATGCCGCCGTTGGCGACGGCGTTGAGCGGGTACTGGACGTTCATGAGGTAATGAACGCGGGAGAGCAGGTGAACGTATTCGTCGCCCGCGATGCCGGTGCCGTAGTCCCACCAGTTGCGGAACTGAAAGAAGCGCGCGGCGTCAAACGGACGCTTCGGCGCGTCGCCGAGGTATTGCTCCCAGTCGATGGTCTGGGGCGAGGCGTCGGGCGGCACGGGGTATTTCCAGGCGCCCACGGGGTCCGGGCGGTAGATTTCGCACTGGATGTTATAAATGGTTCCGATCTCGCCCGCGTCCACCCACGCCTTGCCTTTGTGCGTGGACTGCATGCTGAGGCTTTGGCTGCCCACCTGCACCACGCGGCCGGTGTCGCGCGATACGCGCACCATTTCGAGCGCCTCCGGGATGGTATGGGTCATGGGCTTTTCGGAGTAAACGTCCTTCCCGGCTTTCATGGCGGCAATGGAAATGGGCGCGTGCCAGTGATCGGAGGTGGCCACCATCACGGCGTCGATGTCCTTGCGGTCGAGCACTTCGCGGTAATCCTTGGTGGTGGGCGTGTTGGCCTGGATTTCCTGGGCGCGGCGCAGGTGGCCGTCGTACAGGTCGCAGACTATGGCGACGTTGCCGCCGGCCTGCAGAATGGTCTGCATGTTTTCGAGGCCCCGGATGCCGGCGCCGATCACCCCCAGGGTCACCTTGTCGCTCGGGGCCACCGGGCGGCCGGGCCCGGCCGGGCGCGCCCAACCGGCGGCGCTCGCTCCTGCCGCCACCACCGCGCCACCCACCGAACGCTCGATGAACTCCCGCCTTGAGATCCGATCTCGTCGTTTCATAGAATTCTCCTCTCTTGGATCATCCGCAGCGATTATAAGAGTAATGCTGGCCGTCCGATAGCTGGTAATTCGCCGGCGTGTGGTCGCGCCGGTTTCGCACGGGCGTCCCGTACAATGTGGAAGCCTGGCCTCTGGGTTTGGAGTTCATTTCCGCGGCCCGTGGCCCCGCGAATTCACTTGACATTTTGTTAAAAATCAGGTTAACGTTAATGCCTGGTGTGATAGATTATGAATACACTAGAGTCGCGCACGGCAATCGGTCCCAACCCGCAGCGTCAGGCATCACCTGCTACGGCGAGATATCAGACGCGCCAGAGCGATAGAGTCGTTTTTTGCCAATCCGGCCGAAGGGCCCTGCAGGGCCGGAAGAATGGGCATTCGCTTTTTTTGAGGATGACGACCGAAGCCGGAATGTCCTTTAGAATCAACGCTTCCAGAACGATATCCCACGATGTTATTGAAAATAATGCATTTAGTCGTTAAACAGGATAAGCACTTTAACATCAACTAGATATATCGAAAATGCGACGTGGAATCCGCCGCAAATCGGGTATCCCACGATCTCTCTGAAAACAAATAGGTTGCCCCGGCGGCCTCTGCAAATTTCACAGGCCCAACAGGTTACAGCCTCGCCAAAAGCCGGTGGCCCTGGTACCATCAATCGGATTCTGCGGGCTGGCTGAGGTGACCAAGCCCCATCACTCTCGGCCCCTCTTAAGGTCGTTAATCGAGCCGAGGCGCGCGGCACAGGGGCGCGACTTGATGGCGCCCTCGGCCTGCGGTAGCATGAAGGCTCTTATGCGCCTCGCCATCGGTTCGGACCACGCCGGATTCGAGCTCAAGCAGCTTCTTCTTCCCTATCTCGAGAGCCTGGGTCATCAGGTGCTCGACGTCGGCGCCCACACCGAGCAGCCCAATGACGACTACCCGGACTTCGCCGAGGCCCTGGGGACGGCTCTCAACCAACGTCAGGCTGATCGCGGAATTCTCGTCTGCGGCAGCGGTGTAGGCGTGTCGGTGGCCGCCAACAAGATGCCGGGCATCCGCGCCGCCGTCTGCCACGACACCTATTCGGCCCACCAGGGCGTGGAGCACGACGACATGAACGTGCTGGTGGTGGGCTCGCGCATAGTGGCCATCGAGTTGGTGAAAGAGCTGGTGCGCCATTTTCTGGCCGCCAACTTCTCCGGCGAAGAGCGCCACCTGCGCCGGCTCGGCAAGGTGCGCGCCATCGAAGCCCGATACTTCAAGGGGAGTGCCTGAACGCCATGTCGAATCCAGCCGCCACTTCATCCTCCGCAGTCATCCAAAATGTAGAGGAGGATGCCATGAACTCTTTGCAATCTCTCGGACGCCTGGGCCAGGCCATCTGGCTCGATTACATCCGGCGCAACCTGATTACGAGCGGCGACCTGAAGCGCATGATTGACGGCGACGGCTTGAGGGGTATGACTTCGAACCCCGCAATTTTCGAAAAGGCAATCGTGGGCGGCGCCGAATACGCCGCCGATCTCGAGAGACTTCGGGCTCAGGGCGGCCTGGACGCCATGGCCGTCTACGAGGCTGTGGCGATACCCGACATTCAAGCCGCGGCCGGCGTGCTGCGCGCCGTTTACGACGGCACCGGCGGGCGCGACGGCTACGTCAGTATGGAGGTTTCGCCCTACCTGGCCCGCGAGACGGAGAGCACGCTGAAAGAGGCGCGGCGCTTGTGGAAGGCCGTCAACCGGCCGAACGTGATGATCAAGATCCCGGGAACGGCGGAGGGCCTCGCGGCCATCCGCCAGGCCACCAGCGAAGGCATCAACGTCAACATCACTCTTCTGTTTGCGCAGGAGCGCTACGAAGAGGTGGCGGAAGCCTTCATCGCCGGCCTCGAAGCCTTTGCCGCGCAAGGGGGCGATCTCAACCGCATGGCCAGCGTCGCCAGCTTCTTTGTGAGCCGCATCGACACGCTGGTGGACTCGCTCGTGGAACAGAAGCTGAAGCAGGCTTCGAGCCCCGCCGAAAGGGCGCTGCTCAGCAGCCTTTTCGGCAAAGTGGCCATCGCCAACGCCCGGCTCACCTACCAGAAATACAAAGAGATTATCGCCACTCCGCGCTGGAAGACCCTGGCTGCCCAAGGAGCCCGCACTCAGCGCCTGCTGTGGGCAAGCACCAGCACCAAGAATCCGAAATATCGCGACGTGATGTACGTGGAGGAGTTGGTCGGCCCCGATACCGTGAACACCATCCCCACCAGCACCTTTGAGGCTTTTCGCGACCACGGGCGGCCGCGCCTGAGCCTCGAGGAAAACCTGGAGGAGGCGGCGGACACGATGGCGTCGCTGGCCAAGGCCGGCATCTCCATGACCGAGGTTACGGACAAGCTGGTGCGCGACGGCGTGCGTCTGTTCTCCGATGCCTTCGATCAGCTCCTGAGCGCGATCGACAAGCGATCCGGCGGCCCTGAGGCGGGCGGCGTGAATCCCGAAACGCACCGCCTGCCCGCGGACCTCGACGGCGCTCTGCGCGCCGGGTATGACGAGTGGCACTCGAAGGGCCTGGCGCGGCGGCTGTGGTCGCGCGATTCCGTGCTGTGGACCGGCGCGGACGAGGGAAGCTGGCTCGGCTGGCTCGGCGTGACCGAAGACCAGCGCGCGCACCTCCACCATTTCCAGGAAGCCGCCGTGGACGCGAGCGGGTTTTCCCACGCGCTGCTGCTTGGCATGGGCGGCTCCAGCCTCTGCCCGGAAGTGATGGAGCAGACCTTCGGCAAAATCGCGGGTCACCCCGAGCTGCTGGTCCTCGACTCCACAGACCCGGCGCAGATTCGCGCCTTCGAGCGCCGCATCGATCCGGCCCGCACGCTCTTCATCGTTTCGAGCAAGTCCGGCAGCACGCTGGAGCCGAACATTCTGCACCAGTACTTCTTCGAAGTGGCGCGGCGCGCGGTGGGCGAAAAGGAAGCCGGCGGCCGGTTCATTGCGATTACGGACCCAGGCTCCAAGCTCGAAAGCATCGCGCGGGCCCAGGGTTTCCGCAATCTGTATTTCGGCGACCCCAGCATCGGCGGGCGCTATTCCGCCCTATCGAATTTCGGAATGGTGCCGGCGGCCGTGATGGGCGTGGACGTGCCGAAGTTTCTGGAGCGCGCCGATGTGATGGTGCAGGCCACCAGCGCCAGCGTTCCGTTGGAGCAGAATCCGGGCGTTGTGCTGGGCGGCATTCTCGGCCTCGCCGCCCGGGCGGGCCGCGACAAGGTGACGCTGACTACCTCGCCCGGCGTGCGCGACCTCGGCGCCTGGCTGGAGCAGTTGCTGGCCGAATCCACCGGGAAATCGGGCAAGGGACTGATTCCGGTGGACCGCGAAGAGTTGGGCCCGCCCGAAGTGTACGGAGCGGACCGCGTGTTCGTGGCTCTGGCGCTCGCTTCGGAGACGGACGCGGCGCGCGACGCCGCTCTCGCCCGCCTGGAGCAGGCGGGCCACCCAGTGGTGCGCATCACGCTCGGCAGCGCGTACGACCTGGGCCAGGAGTTCTTCCGCTGGGAAGTGGCCACCGCCGTGGCGGGATCGATTCTCGGCATCAACGCCTTCAACCAGCCGGACGTGGAGGCCGCCAAGGTGGCGGCGCGCCGGCTCACCGACGCTTATGAGAAGAGCGGCAAGCTCCCTTCAGAAACGCCGCTCGCCGAAGACGCCGGCATCAAGCTGTTTGCGGACGAGCGCAATGCGGCGGAGCTGAAGGCCGCCGCCGGCAAGGATGCTGGGCTAGCATCTTGGCTCAGGGCCCACCTCGGCCGATTGCAGGCGGGCCACTATTTCGCCATGCTCGCTTACGTGGAGATGAGCGCGGCGCACGAGCGTGAATTGCAGGCGCTGCGTCACGCTGTGCGCGACCGCAAGCGGGTGGCCACCTGCCTCGGCTTTGGCCCGCGCTTCCAGCACTCCACCGGTCAGGCCTACAAGGGCGGCCCGAACACCGGAGTGTTTTTGCAAATCACCTGCGACGACGCTCAGGATCTGCCGGTGCCCGGCCAGAAGTACACGTTCGGCACGGTGAAGGCGGCCCAGGCGCGCGGAGACCTTCAGGTGCTGGCTGAGCGCGGGCGCCGCGCGCTGCGCGTGCATCTCGGCCCCGACGTCGCCCAGGGCTTGGCGACGCTGCGGCAGGCTATTGAACAGGCATTGGGATGATGGGCTGGTGAGAGAGGCGAGGTTCTTCCGCAGGGGCTGCGTGCCCTCAGATGGCGTGGTAAGTTTTCAGGAAGAAATAGACCGTCATGCCCCAGGCTACCGCCAGCACCAGCCGTCTCACGGTGGCGGGATCGATGCGCCGCGCCAGTGCGGCTCCGAAGTAGCCGGCCAGCGTGGCGCCCAGCACCATCACCACGGCCGGTCGCCATGCGATGGCGCGCGCGAAAATGAAGGTGGCGATGGCCACGCCGTTAATCAGCAGACCCAGCAGGCTGCGCACCCCGTTCATGGCGTGAATGGTGCCGAGATTGGCCACGGCGTAAACCGCGAGCATCAGGATGCCCATGCCGGCTCCGAAGTAGCCGCCATAAATCGAGATGGCAAACTGGGCGGCCGCGACTGTCAGGAGCGCCGCGCCGCCGCGCCCCGGTCCCGAAGCGCTGACGCCCAGTCGCGCGCTGAGCACTCCCCCGAACGAAAACAGCAGCGAGGCGAAAAGCAGCAGCCACGGAACGAGCTGCACGAACGCAGCTCCCGGAGTGTGCACCAGCAGCCAGGCGCCGATCGCGCCGCCCGCCAGGCTTGCCGCCGCGAGCGACGCGAGCAGGGTGCGCGGCAATGTGATGTCCTTGCGGTAGGCGAAGGCGCTGGCCAGGGCGGCAGGCCAGACCACCACGGATGAAGTCGCGTTGGCATGCACGGCCGGGACGCCGGCGAAAATAAGAGCGGGGAAGATCACAAACGTGGCTCCGCCCACCACCGAGTTGAGCGCGCCGCCGAGCGCCCCTGCGAGAAACAGGACCACCGCCAGGGTTACGGTCAAGAGCCACCTCTTGAGAAATGGGGCCGGAGCCCGCGCATCGAGACAGCGATTGTAACGGTTCTTTGGCCGGCACGCGCCTCAATCGGGTTGACACGCCCGGGCGGGATCGGGATAATAGTCCGTACCGAATCTATCTCGACCTTCCGGACTACAGTTTTTCGGTACACGGGCGATTGCCTTTGGCGATTGAGCGGGCGGCCTCGCGCAAGCTGCGGAGCGCTGGCACGGCGCTTCGAGACGGCGCCCTATCCGCCTCGTGCGGGCCTTCGGCCAGTCCCTTCTTCGAGACAAAATTCAATCAGGGAGGCGTATGAGCGCGAAGTATATTTTTGTGACCGGCGGTGTGGTGAGTTCTTTGGGCAAGGGGCTGGCCTCGGCGTCCATGGCCTGCCTGCTCGAATCGCGGGGGCTGAAGGTGACCCTCCTCAAATTCGATCCTTACCTGAACGTCGACCCCGGCACCATGAGCCCGTTCCAGCACGGCGAAGTCTTCGTCACCGACGACGGCGCCGAGACGGATCTCGACCTCGGCCACTACGAGCGCTTCACGCACGTGCGCATGTCGCGCGACAACAACTGCACGGCGGGGCGTATCTACGAGCGCATCATCAGCAAGGAGCGCCGGGGCGACTACCTGGGCAAGACCGTGCAGGTGATTCCGCACGTCACCAACGAAATCAAGGACGCGATCAAGAAGATTTCCGAGGGCGTGGACGTGGTGATTGTGGAGGTGGGCGGCACGGTGGGCGACATTGAATCGCTGCCGTTTCTCGAGGCCATCCGCCAGATGCGGCAGGAACAGGGGCGCGAAAACGCAGTGTTCGTGCACTTGACGCTGGTGCCGTACATCGGCGCGTCTGGCGAGCTGAAGACCAAACCCACCCAGCATTCGGTGAAGGATTTGCGGGAAATCGGTATCCAGCCGGACGTCCTGGTCTGCCGTTCAGACCGGTTCCTCTCGAGCGACCTCAAGGCCAAGATCGCGTTGTTCTGCAGCGTGCCGGAGGAAGCCGTTATCACGGCGCGCGACGTGGAGAACATTTACGATGTGCCGCTGGCCCTGGCGGGCGAAGGCCTGGACGTGCAGATCCTGAAATGCCTCAAGCTCGAGACGCAGGAGCGCCACATGCAGGCCTGGAGCGATCTGGTGGAAGGGCTGAAGAACCCGGCCGGCGAAGTCGCCATCGGAATGGTGGGCAAATATGTCGAGTACCAGGACTCGTACAAGAGCCTCAACGAGGCGCTGGCGCACGGCGGCGCCGCCCACCGCGTGCGCCCCAATCTGATCTGGATCGAAGCCGAAGGCCTTGAATCGGACCCGAACTGGCACCGCCAGCTCGAGGATCTGGACGCCATCCTGGTTCCCGGCGGCTTCGGCAAACGCGGCATCCCGGGCATGCTGCGCGCCATCGAATTCGCGCGCACCCGCAAGGTGCCCTATTTCGGCATCTGCCTCGGCATGCAGTGCGCCGTGATCGAATACGCGCGGAAGGTTTGCGGGCTGGAGGGCGCGGATAGCTCCGAATTCGATCCGTCCACCGCGCATCGCGTCATTTACAAGCTGCGTGAGTTGCGCGGTGTGGACGAGCTGGGCGGCACCATGCGGCTGGGGGCGTGGACAGCGCGGCTGAAGCCGGGCTCCTTCGCGAACCAGGCTTACGGGACGCTGGAGATTTCCGAGCGCCACCGCCACCGTTACGAGTTCAATCGCGAGTACGAGGGAACCCTGGTGGCCGGAGGGCTCGACATCACCGGCGTGACGCCGGACGGCACTTACGTGGAGATCGTCGAAATTCGTAACCATCCATGGTTCCTGGGCTGCCAGTTTCATCCCGAGTTCAAGTCGCGCCCGCTCGAGCCGCACCCGCTCTTCAAGGCGTTCGTGGGCGCGGCCCTGAAACATCGCGCCCACCGGCTGGCGCCGCTGGTGGTGGACGAAGACGCAGCGCCTGCTGCGCAGGGGAAAGCGCTCCGGCTCTAAAGCCGGTTTCGATTCTCTGCTTCTTACTTCTCGTATTTGATTTGGGCTTTCGCCCGAATGGCACACGTCGTTCATCTCGGCAAGCTTTCTCTCGGCGCACGGGCGCCGCTCTTCGTTATCGCCGGCCCGTGTGTGATCGAGAGCGAGCGTCACGCCCTGAAGCTGGCCCGGAATCTGGCGGCAGCGGCGCGTGAATTGCGCGTCCCTCTGATCTTCAAGGCCTCGTACGACAAGGCTAATCGCACCTCGCTTGATTCTTATCGCGGCCCAGGTCTCGCTCGCGGCCTCGAGATTCTGGCCCGTATCAAGGGCGAAACCGGGCTGCCGGTCTTAACCGATGTGCACGAGGTTTCGCACGTGGAGGCGGCGGCCGCGGTGTGCGACGTCATCCAGATTCCGGCGTTCCTCTCCCGCCAGACCGACCTTCTGCTGGCGGCGGGGCGCTCGGGCGCAGCGGTGAACATCAAGAAGGGCCAATTCCTGTCGCCATGGGACATTCGGCACGCTATCGAAAAAGTGGCGGGCACGGGCAATCGTAAAATCATCGTGACCGAGCGCGGCTCGAGCTTCGGCTACAACAACTTGGTGGTCGACGTCCGGGGGCTGGCGGTGATGCGGGAGTTCGGCTATCCGGTGGTGCTGGACGTCACCCACGCGCTGCAATTGCCGGGCGGCGAAGGGACTCGAAGCGGCGGTCAGCCTCAATTCATCGAGCCCCTGGCGCGAGCGGGCGTGGCGGCCGGCGTGGACGGGCTGTTTATGGAAGTCCACGACAATCCGGCCCGGGCGCTCTCCGACGGCCCCAACGCTTTGCACCTGCGCGCCTTCAAACCGCTGGTGGCGAAGCTGCGCGATCTCGGCGCATTCGTCCGCAAGCTGGGCTGACTCGCGCAGACGACGGCGTGGCCGCGCTCAGAAATCCAGTCGCACGCCGAGCTGGGCGGCGAACGGAACCCCCACGGTAGTGCCGGGACCGAAGAAATCTCCCAGCGCTCCGGAGGGTACCAGCAATTGCTTGGCGCTGGTGATCGGCCGAGCCTGGGTGCAGTCTGCATTCAGGCAGAGCGCGGTGGCGTTGGAAAGATCGTTGACAGGCGTTGGTAACGCGGAGATGTCCGGAATGTAATTGTTGCCGGGATTGCTGCGATTGAGAATGTTGAAGAGCTCCGCAAACGGCATAAGAGACCAGCGCTCACGGAATTTGAACGGCCGGCTCACGCGCATATCGACTTGTATGTAAGGCGTGCCGCGGAACTGGTCGAGGCTGGTCTGGGTCCCGTTAATCACCGCGCGGTCGTCCAGCGGATCGCCGAAGCCGTTAACGTCGACGGGCGTGGTGAGGGTGATGGGCCGGCCGCTTTCCGCCTGGCCGAGCAGCGACAACTCAATGCCCGCCGGCACGTGGAACACCCCCGCCACCACCAACCGATGGGTGACGTCTTCCCCCGAAGGGCCGAAATC
>DATJAQ010000290.1:0-19595 GCA_035516075.1 Terriglobia bacterium
AGCAGCACCACTTAAGTTCACCCGAACGACTCGTCCCTCTTATGAAGGTGGCTGGCGCGAACGGCTCCGAACGCCTCGAGTGGCCGGCTTAATCATCCTCGCGAGCATTTCTCGCGCATGGCATTTTGAAGGCAGACGATACCTGCAGTTCCCAGGAGGTTGGTAGATGGCAGAAATGGACTTTGATGTCGGGATCATTGGAGGCGGACCCGGGGGCTCGGTGGCGGCTTCCTATCTGGCGAAAGCCGGAATCAAGTGCGTGGTCCTGGAGCGCGAAATCTTCCCTCGCGATCACGTGGGCGAGTCGCTCGTTCCGGCTTCGACCCGGGCCTTAAAGGAGATCGGATTCATCGACAAGATGGATCCGCACGGCTTTGTTCGGAAGTATGGCGCCGTGTGGACCGCGGCCACCAAGGGCATTTACGACGTGGATTTTGAGGGCATGGGCGACGACGTCCATCCTCGGGCCTCAGGTCCGATTGTGGAGCACGTCCACAACCTCGACGGGATGGACGCTGAGTGCCGCGCCGACATCCGGTTCGAGGAGCGCGATCAGCCCGGGGTTGACCGGAACCACACCTGGCACGTCGACCGGGGAAAGTTTGACCTGCTGCTCTTGCAGCACGCTGAGAAACTCGGCGCCACGGTGTATGAGGGAATCCGGGCCCGGGAAGTCGACTTCTCCGATCCCGTGAAGCCCCGGATCAAGTTCAGCCTTGGCAAGCAGGAGATGGCTCTAAACGTGCGCGTGGTGCTCGACGCCTCGGGCCGCCAGACCTTCCTCGGCAACCAGCTCAAGCTGAAACAAAATGATCCGGTGTTCGACCAGTATGCCATTCACACCTGGTTTGACAACTACGATCGGCGGAATTTCGCCCGGGCCAAAAACGGCGAGATGCATGAGGATTACATCTACATCCACTTTTTGCCCGTCACCAACACCTGGGTGTGGCAGATTCCGATCACCGAGACCATCACCAGCATCGGTGTCGTGACCCAGAAGAAGAACTTCGCGAAGTCGAAAGAATCCCGCGAACAGTTCTTCTGGAGCGCCGTGGGCAGCCGCCCGGACCTGCATGATGCACTGAAGGCAGGCAAGCAGTTGCGGCCCTTTAAAGACGAGGGCGACTACAGTTACGCCATGAAGCAGATCTGCGGCGACGGTTTTGTGATGATCGGCGACGCCGCCCGCTTCGTGGACCCCATTTTCTCGAGCGGCGTGAGCATTGCCATGACCAGCGCCAAGCTCGCCACTCAGAGCATCATCAAGAGCCTGCAGAATGGCGGCGTCTGCAACAAAGCGAGCTTTGACGACTATCAAGCCACCATGCGGCGCGGGACGAAGAACTGGTATGAGTTCATCACCGTTTATTACCGGTTGAACGTCCTGTTTACCGCTTTCATTGAGGATCCCAAGTACCGGCTCGATGTGCTCAAGCTGCTGCAGGGGGACCTCTATGACACCGATAGCCCTCCCGTACTGCAGGAGATGCGCCGCATCGTAAGCGACGTCGAGAGCCGGCCGAACCACCCCTGGCACAAGTTGCTCGGCGACTTGACCAACGAGGCGTTTCGACCCTCGTTCTAGGCTCGGTTAGTCAGCATATCCGGCTGCGGCCCCTGCGCTCGAGTTTGATCCCGGGCGCAGGGACCCGCAGCCGCCGGCTTCCAGGACGAATCAGACCTCCTTCCGAGCGTTTCATTTCCATCTAACACCTTTCTTCATGTCTTGACAGATCTGCGGTGGGCCATGAATGTGTTACGTTTCAAAGGGCGCCAAACCCGGCCCTCCGCGTGATAGGCGGATTGCGGCAAGGCGAAAAGTATGTATTCAGCGCTGATCACGATCGCGATTCTGATTCTGGGGCCGACGCTCGCCTACGTTCAATCGGCGGATTGGTTGGCGACGTTAGGCGCCGTTTCCGCGCACCACACCGTCCGTAGAGGCGCGGCTGTTCCCGGCTGCAAGACGCTCACCGATGGCATATACCACCAGGATTGGGAAACTGCTCCAATAGGCACCGGTCTATCGCAGCCGGTCGGTGGCTGTCGAACTGAGTTACGCAGCCAGAAGAGAATGGGCCGGGCTCTTGGTGGACACCAGGCGCCGCTAGGCGCGTCCGCCCCTATATCATCGGGCGGCGCGCGCGCCATGGCAGGGCCGCTGACTGGTTGGTCCGTTGCCGTTGCCGGCGGAGCCGGACTGCACCCGAACGTCCTGAAAGCCGTCCAGCCATGGTTGCGGGGCGGTTATCTGGATGGAAGTGGCGCCGGCGACCCGGCCGACAACAAGCACGGAACGCTCCGTTGCAGGCCACCCACTTCCCACTTCAACTCGACATTTCCCTCCTTGAAAATCAGTTTTGCCGAAGTCACTGTTCGTGAGTCATTTTCTTTCTTTGCGCCGAAACGCATCCTCTCGCGTTTGATGCCGGCGAAATTGCCCTCTCTGCTACCCGATCAACCCACAGAGGAACGATGTGTCCGATTTCAACGTTGATTGCCGCATTGGTGATGTCGCTGGGACCGGCGCTGGCTTTCGCGCAGTCCCAGGATCCCCCGCTCGAGATCCGTTCTGTCGCCGTGCCGGGCAGTGTCCGAACGCGTGTCGAAGGGTGGGACTGGGGATTTCTCGAGGTGAGCTATCCGTTTTGACGAAGCGTCGAACCGGAGTTCAGCCCGGCCGGCGGCGTTAGTTCCAAGCATCTCTGCGAACGGACAAGGAGGTTTGAATGACGAGAAGAAAAATGATCGTGGCGTATGCCTGCCTGGTGGGCCTGCCTCTACTCGGCCTGCTCGGAATTCTCCATGCCGGCCAACGCCTGAAAGCGCCGGTCTCGGTGGCTGGCGCATGGAACCTCAAGGCGGACTTCAACGCTTGGGCAGGGAAGCCGTGCGGCGAATTGCTGTCGAAGATCAAACAACCCTTTTTCACCATTTCGCAATCCGGCAACGGGCTGATGGTCGCTTTAAATAGCGCACCCGCGGCAACGTTGACCGGAAGTGTGAAGGGCACGTCGTTGATCGCCGGCGCCGACGCCCCCCAGTCCTCCGCCGGCGCTGACAACTGCAGCAGCCCCGATAAAATCCACCTTGCGGCAACCGTGGAGGGCCAAGCCCCGAGTCGCGCGCTGACCGGCCTGCTGAGCCTCAACGCTTGTGCCGGGTGCGCTCCGATCGCGTTCCACGCTGTGCGGCAGAGTGCACGCCCGGAGGGAGGCCGCTAATGCCGAACCTTGTCACGCTCGTCCTTCAGATTACCGTCATCATCGCCGCTTCGCGGTTGGTGGCGGTCCTGTTCCAAAGGATGCACCAACCCAAAGTGATCGGCGAAATGTTCGCCGGCATTGCTCTCGGGCCATCGCTGCTCGGCTGGGTGGCGCCGCACCTTTCAGCGACTCTGTTTCCCGCGTCGAGCCTAGGCTTTCTCAACGCCCTGAGCCAGGTGGGTGTCGTGATCTACATGTTTCTGGTGGGCCTGGCCCTCAACCCCAAGGAACTGCGCAAGCACGGGCACACCGCGGTGCTCACTAGCCACGTGAGCATCATCGCACCCTTTGTGCTCGGGGCCTCGCTGGCGCTGTTTCTTTACCCGCGGCTTTCGGACGACAGCGTCGGCTTTACAGGCTTCGCGCTATTCATGGGCGCGGCCATGAGCATCACGGCATTCCCCGTGCTCGCCCGTATCCTCACCGACCGCGACATGCTGGGTACCAAACTGGGGTCGCTGGCCATCGCCTGCGCCGCCGTGGACGACGTCACGGGCTGGTGCATTCTGGCCTACATCGTGCTCGTGGTTCGGGCCTATCAGGGGCACGCCACGCCCTTTTGGGTGACAGTGGGCGGCCTGGGTGCGTTCTTGCTGCTGATGCTGTACGGCGTGAAGCGGCTGCTGCGGGGGTTCGAGACTTCGTTCAGCAGGCAGGGCAAGCTGAGTGAAAACAAGCTGGCGCTGCTGACCGTGGTGGTGATGGCATCCGCTCTCACCACGGAGCGTCTCGGCCTGCACCTTCTGTTCGGCTCGTTCCTGGCGGGCGTGATCATGCCGAAAGACCGCAAATTTGTGCGCTACGTGCTGGACCGGTTTGAGACGGTGACGGTCGTTCTCTTGTTGCCCCTCTACTTCGCGTTCACCGGGCTGCGCACCAGCGTGCGCCTCATCAAAGGCGACGAAATGTGGCTGTTCTGCGGAGCAATCATCTTGATAGCCATCGTGGGAAAGCTCGGAGGGTCGATGACGGCCGCTCGCGCCTCTGGGGGGCGCTGGCGCGAGTCTGCCGGCCTGGGCATCCTGATGAACACGCGCGGGCTGATGGAACTGGTGATTCTGAACATCGGCCTCGACATCGGAGTGATCTCGCCCACCCTGTTTTCGATGATGGTTCTGATGGCCCTGGTGACGACCTTTATGACCACGCCCTTGCTGGAGTGGGTCTATCCGCTGCGCCTCCTGCGGCGCGAAACGGCGGGGGCGGAATCGGCCGCCGAGCCGGAGTACGAGATGGCTTGAGCCCCGAGGGGGCGCTGCACCCATCCGGCATCGGCCTTCCGACGCAGACAATCCTCCGCGATGCCGGCGGCGGCAGGACGGGGCGCAACCCCGTCGCGCCACCCGACACTTCGGAGGCCGGAGGGGAGTGGGGGCTGCGGTCTGGGCGGCTTTCGCGGGCGCCTAACTCTTGCTCAACTTCACCGCGAGCGAGGCCAACAGCCGGCGATTGCTTGCCGACAGGCCCTCGTAGGCGCGCATCAAACGCGAGGCTGACCGTGACAGTGCGGGCGGAGCGGATACTGCAATCGAACGCGCCCGGCCCCCTCCGTTATACAAGAGCTGGTAGGGCTGCACGCCGACCGCCTTCGCAAACTTCTCGATCGTTGCCAGAGAAGGGGTGGTGTACCCACCCTCGACCCGCGAAATATACGACCGCAGTAGCCCGGACCGCCTTTCAATGTCACCCTGCGAGAGACCCTTGGCCTCTCGCAGTGAGCGTATTCTGGTGCCGATATTCATAGGTCCTTCGATTCGTAGTTGAGATATTCAATTCGCAGAATTAACCACTTGGGCTTTACCACAATATCTAACTGGCGGCGATTGTCAAGCCCGAAAATCGCCCCCCGACCACCTTCGAGAACCCTGCGTCTGCGGCGCTGTCCATCTCGCGCCGCAATACCGCCGCCCGGGGTTCTTTCACGCCATCCCTTGCGCGCCGCCACCGGCGGAACAATGCTCACAGCCCGCACGGCATGCGAGATTCTCCGGCCCCGCATCAGAGCTGACGCGCCACTTTGCGCCCAGGCGGCGGGGCGTGTGCAGCACCGCACACAGTTTACACAATATATTGATGCTGTCAATAGTAAAGTATTGTTGAAGTGACTGTTTGATTAGTCAGCGGATGCGGCCTTTCCGGCCTCGGCTGGAGTCCTTGCGGCACGGCCCCGTAAACGTTGCCGCGGTGCGCGCACAGCCGCCTCGCCGGCCAGCCAGCCGGCGAGCGCGAGCCCCAGGATGGAGGCGGGCAGTTCCGCCAGCTCCGGCAGCAGCAAGGTGCGGCGAACTTCTCGAGCCAAGTCGTGATCGTTACTGTCGGTCAGGGCGAGGCTCAGCGCGCCGCGCTCCTTGACTTCGCGAGCAAGCTCCGCCAGGCCCTTCCGCCACCGGCTGCGCGAACCCGATAGGAATACGGCTCCCGAGTCCTCACCGACCGTCGCCAGCCAGCCCGTCCTCATCTCCGCGGGATCGACGCCGACCACCGGGCGGTCCCCCTCCCGCCGCGCCAGTGCAGCCGCGCGATGGGCAGAGGAGTGGTATAAGCCGCCGCCCACGATAAAGAGCGGATTCCGAGGCCTTAACTCGGCAGCCAGAGAACGGACAGCATCGGCAAATTGACTGACCGCGCGGTCAAGATGGGCGGGCAACTCGGCCCAATCCTTCTCCACGCGATCGAGCCGAGGCTGAGGCCGCTTCAGCACCCGGGCCGCGACCAGAGCAAGGTAACCTGCCGCCGCATGCTGAAGGCAGGCGCCGGCCAAGCCGCGGGCGGGGGCGCCAGGGACTCCCGGCAGGACGATCATTTCCTGCACTTCGCCGGCCAGGGCGGCCGGCTCGCTCGTCACCCCCAGCACCCTCGCCCCTCGCTTGCGAGCCGCCGTGGCGGCCTCGATCACCTCGGGAGATTCGTCCGCAATCAGTACCACCACCGAACCCGTGCGCACCGTGCCGAGCGAACCCGCCAGAAAGCGTCCCGCCTCGCGCACGACTACGGACCATTCAAGGAGGTCTTCAAACGCATAGCCCAACGCCACCGCAGCCGGCAGGGTGGCGGCGCTGCCGACGGCGTACACCGGCGGCTCTTCCCAGTGGAGTCCCCGCACCGCGCGCTCGTAATCCGGGCGGCCCTTAAGCGTCATTTCGCTCAATACGGGCGCGAGGTTTCCCAGGTCCGAATAGGCCTGCATCAGATCTCCAGGCGCAGGATGTGTCCCCGCGCGGCGTGCGCGTCCGTTTGCGGCGGCCGGCTCAATTCGAAGCCGCAGGCGAAGAACGACGCTCCCCAAAGCAGAATCAGCGCGCCCAGAAATGCCCAGATCAGCAACGTGGCCGACAGCGCGAAGGGCCCGTAGACCTCGGGAAAGTGAAAAACGGGGAGTACCCAGGCGTAAACGAACCGGACCAATTCAGTCAGTAGGGCCGCCACAACTGCGGCCGGCAGGGCCCGCCCCACCGGCACGCGGCCGTTCGGAAGCGCGTAGTAGACGGCGAAGTAGATCCCCACCATCAACGGGATGGAAATGGTCTCCAGGGTGGCGCGCGCCGCGGCGGTGGCCAATCCGGGCCATTGCGACTGCCCCACCGCAACTGGGAACGCGGCCGTCGTGACGGCCCCCAGCACCACCGAGGCGAAGGCGATGATTCCGGAGCCGACAGCCAGCATCACCGACACCGCAAAATTGCCCAGAAAACTGCGATCGCGCCGGATACCCCAGATTTTGTTCAGCGCCACTTCGAGGGGCAGGAACACCCCCGAGCTTGTGATAAAGAGGAGCAGCACCGACGCCGCCTGCACCGGGCGCCGCGCCCTCATCACCACCACCAGGTTGCGGATGACGAAATCCGCTCCCGTGGGAAGGTTCGCGCGCAGAAGCTCCACCACGAAATCGTACGCGCCCTGCCAGTGCAGCCAGGAGTGGCAGATCGTGACCAGCAGCAGGGTAAAGGGAAAGAACGAAAGCAGCGCGTTCGCCGCAATGGAGAAGGCATAGGCATGCACCTCCGTCCTCCAAAGATAACGGAAGCTCCAAAGGAACCGCTTCCCCAGCGCAGGCGCGGCGGCGCTCGGGGCCGGCGGCCGCCGTTCCTCGACTTTCTCTTCAGTTCTCATGCGTTTTCCCGCCCGGCTCGTCGGCCCGAAGTGCCGGTTGCACGGTTAGGTTCGATGTTACTTGATTGGCCGCGCGTCCGCCGACAAAATTTCGCAAGCGCCTCAGCTTGACATCCTGCTCGTGCGACGCTCGGTCGAAGACCGATACTGAAATCTTTTTCTTGAAGTTTCGGCGCGCCCGCCGCCGCGCGCCGGTGCTATAATCCGCGTTGCGGGTTTCATTGCAGGATTGGCGGCGCCGAGCGCCACACGCACGCCCGGCCCGACCCAACCGAACCGCAACTCCAACGGGAGCCAGCCATGAAGCGAAAAAAGAGCCAGCCGATCAACCCTGAGCAGTCCGTTTCGCGCCGCGACTTTTTACGCGGCGCCGGCGTGGCCGTCTCAGGCGGGATTCTCGCCGGCGAGGGTTTGCTTCAGGCCGCCGCCGACGCCCCCGCCCCGGTGCTCGGACCCGGCGCGGTGAAATTCACCCTGCGCGTCAACGGCAAGGCGAACGCGATGAGCCTGGAGCCGCGGGTGACGCTGCTCGATGCCCTGCGCAACAGCCTCGACTTCACCGGGGCCAAGCGCGTGTGCGACCGCGGCACCTGCGGAGCCTGCACCGTGCTGGTGGACGGCAAGGCCGTGTACGCGTGCAACCTGCTGGCGATCGACGCCCAGGGGCGCGACATCACCACCATCGAGGGCGTGGCCGCCGAGGGCAAGCTCAGCCCGGTGATGCAGGCCTTCGTGGATAACGACGCGCAGCAGTGCGGCTTTTGCACGCCCGGCTTCGTTATGGCCACCACGGCGCTGCTGAAGCACAATCCCAACCCCTCCATGGCCGAGATCGAGCGCGGTCTGGGCGGGAATATATGCCGCTGCGGCACTTACCACGGGCAGAAGGGAGCCGTCGCGCAGGCGGCCAAGAACATGAAGGCGTAACTGGGCGCTCCGGACGCACTGTAGCTACGAGCGAAGCCGGAATGTTATTGAAAACTAAGGCGCTTGAAAATATGTCCCCTGATTACGAGATTTTTGGGACAGACTCTCGTTCCGAAGGCCGTAAGGCGACCGTCACGGCGGGGCGGAGCTGCCCCTCCGCCCGGCAGCGGCTTGGAACAAAGCCACGATGTTCTTTATTTTCAACAGTTACGTTCCAGACGCTCCTGTCACTGAATTGACCGCGAGCGGGATTCCTGCCGCTCCCCCAGGAATCCGCCAAGGAGACGAGCGATGGCGACACCTTGCAAGTACGATTGGCCGCAAGCAGGCCAGCGCAAACTGATCGGCAAGCGCATCAGCCGCATCGACGGCCCCGCCAAGGCCAGCGGGCGCGCCCGGTACACCTACGACATGAACCCCGCCGGCCTGCTTTTTGGCAAGGTGGTGCGCTCGCCACACGCCCACGCCCGCATCACCTCCATCGACACCTCGGCGGCGGAAAAGCTTCCCGGCGTCAAGGCAGTGCGGGTGATTCAAGGCCCCGGCACCGAAATCCAGTGGGAGGGTGACGAGATTGTAGCCCTGGCCGCCACGAGCGAGCAGGTCGCCGAGGATGCGGCCCGCAAGGTGAAAGTGGTTTACGAGCCGCTCCCTGCCTTCGTGAACGACGCAGACTCCGCCGCCGCCCAGACAGCCCAGCGCTGGAAGCCTACGCGGGACTACAGTCAGGGTGACGCCGACAAGGCTTTTCAGGACCCGAACGCTGTGGTGTCGGAAGGGTTCTACGGCATCCCCGTGATCACACACTGTTGCCTCGAGTCCCACGGACAGGTGACGCAGTTCACCGGAGCGGAGAATCTCAAGGTTTGGCAGTCAACCCAGGGCGTCTCCACAAATCCCCAGCAATACGCCGAAGTCCTGAAGCTTCCGGCGGCCAACGTAGAAGTGATCTGCGACTACATCGGCGGTGGATTCGGCAGCAAGTTCCAGGTGGACCGTTGGGGGGTGGAGTGCGCGCGGCTTTCCAAGGATGCCGGCGGGGCGCCTGTGAAACTCATGCTGGAGCGCGACGCCGAGCTCGAGGTAGCCGGCACACGTCCCTCCCTGTTTGCCCACGTGAAGGTGGCCGCCTCCAAAGACGGCACGCTCACCGCCTGGCAGTCTGACGCCTGGGGGACGGGCGGCGTGGCTGGAGCCGGCGCTCCTCCCATACCTTACGTGCTGAATGTCCCGAACCAGAAGAAGAAGTACGCCGAGGTTTCCACGAACACCGGAGGCGCACGGGCCTGGCGTGCGCCCAATCACCCCCAGGCGTGCCTCGTCACCCTGGCAGCACTCGACGATCTGGCCGCCAAACTCAACCTGGATCCCGTCGACTTCCTCGCCAAGAACGCCGACTTCGCGCCCGAGGGTCTGGGCAAGGTGTACCGCGAGGAACTGGCCAAGGCGGCGGAGATGGCGGAGTGGAAGAAGCGCTGGCACCCGCGCGGGCAGGGCGGGAGCGGCTCCGTGAAACGCGGGATGGGCGTGTCGCTTCACACCTGGGGCGGGCGCGGGCACCCGAGCACCTGCAATTTCGCCATCAACCCGGACGGCTCGGTGCAAGTGACGCTCGGCAGCCAGGACCTCGGCACCGGAACGCGCACCGTGATCGCAATCGTGGCCGCCGAAACTCTAGGCTTGCCGGTCGAGGCTATCCAGGTGAGGATCGGCGATAGCCGCTACCCATATTCGGGCGCTTCCGGCGGGAGCACCACCGTGGGTGGGGTCTCCGCCTCCACGCGCCGCGGGGCCATCGACGCGCGCGACGCCCTCTTCGCCGTCCTGGCGCCCGCGCTGGGGGCCCCGGCTGATCAGCTCGAGATCGTGGACCGGCAGGTGCGGGTGAAGGGCAATCCCGCTAAGTCCCTCTCCTGGAAACAGGCCTGTGCCAGGCTCGGCGCTAAACCCGTCCAGGTGATGGGCAAGAACCCCGGTGAGTGCACCCTGGGCTCGAGTGGTGTGGGCGGCGTGCAGATTGCCGACGTTTCGGTGGACACCGAAACCGGCATGGTGCGCATGAACCGCATGGTGGCCGCGCAAGACTGCGGCCTGATCATCGATCTCAAGACGGCCGAGAGCCAGGTGCACGGCGCCCTGATCATGGGCATCTCGTACGCGCTGTACGAAGAGAAGATCGTCGACTCCGAGACCGGCCGGACGCTCAATCCCAACATGGAGTTCTACAAGCTCGCCACCCTCGGCGACATCGGCGAGCTGGTGGTGCATATGATGACGGGACCCGGCTACGACGAGCGCGGTGTGATCGGGCTGGGCGAGCCGCCTGTGATATCGCCCGGGGCCGCTATCTCCAACGCGGTGGCCAACGCCATCGGCGTGCGCGTGTCCACCCTGCCGCTCACTCCGGATAGAGTCCTGGCCGCCTTGGCCGGGAAAGGAGGCACAGCCTGATGGAAGCCTTTGAATATGCCAGGCCCGCAAGTGCCAAGGAGGCCGTCAAGCTGCTCGCTGAGGGCTCGAACGGCGCCGAAGTCCTGGCCGGAGGCGGCGACCTGCTGAGCCGCATGAAGGACTTCATCTCTACCCCCGGCCGCGTGGTGAGCCTGGCGAATGCCCGCGACCTGCGCGGCCTCGAGTACGATCCGGCCCGGGGACTGCGCATCGGCGCCATGGTGACCCTCGACGAAATCGCCACCCACGCCGGCGTGCGTCAGCACTATTCCGGACTCGTCCAGGCGGTGGAAGACCTCGGCGGCCCGCAGATTCGCAACACCGGCACGGTCGGCGGCACTCTCTGCCAGCGGCCTCGCTGCTGGTACTATCGCGCAGGTTTCGGACTGCTCGCGATGCAGAATGGGAAATCGCTGGTGCCGGGCGGCGACAATCGATACCACGCTATTTTCGGCAACTCGGGGCCCGCTTACTTTGTATGCCCTTCGAGCTTGGGACCCATTCTGATCGCCTTGGGGGCCAAGGTCCACATCCTCGGGCCCAAGGGCGCGCGGGAGTTGACGGCAGACAAGTTCTTCGTCACGCCCAAAGCCGAAGGCGAGCGCGAGATCGCGCTGCAGCCCGATGAGATCGTCACCGAAGTGACGGTGCCGCCGCCGCCGGGCCCCAGCGCCTTCTACGAGATCAAACAGAAGGCTGGACTGGATTGGCCGCTCGCGACCGCCGCGGTGGTGCTGAGAATGAACGGGCACACGGTTTCGAGTGCGCGCGTGGTGCTGGGACAGGTGGCGCCTGTCCCCTGGCCTTCGCCCGAGGCCGAGCACGCCCTCGCCGGCAAGACGCTGAGCGCCGCCGTGGCGGACGCAGCCGGCAAGGCCGCGGTGGCGAACGCCGCCCCGCTCAGCCGGAATGCCTACAAAGTGACCCTCGCGAGCGTCGCGGTAAAGCGAGCCGTGCTGCGCGCAGCCGGAATGAAAGCGTGAGTCGCGAGATGCCCGCACCCGCTGAGCTTTTGAAGGAGCCCTTATGAGCCTGGAACAAACCGCAGCCGCCCCGCTTTGCCGCTGCCTGCGGTCGAAGGAGATGTTCACCCACGCCCACGAGCCCGGCTGGGACATCACGCAGTCGTCAAGTGGAATATTCTGGTGCCTGCACACCCAGAATTGCCTGGGACCCGACGGCCAGATTGCCAATCCAGAGAATTGCCAGGGCGGGCGCTCCTGCCACGAAACGATCTAGCGCGCAAACCCTCGCGTCGTGCGGGAGGGGCTGGCGTCTCGCGCGAAGACTGAGCCTTTAGCTATACTGCGGTGAGGGCGGCTGTGAACGGAGAAAACGGTTGGACCTCGAGGAAGCCATCGAGTTTCTCACCCAGAATCAGGCGGAGTTGTCTGCCAAGATCGGGATGATCTCCGATCGTCTCGTCACGATCACGGACAACCTCACCGTACAGGGAACGCTGGTGGCGCGGCTTGAGACGGCCGTGCAGGCGAATACCGAACTGCTCTTCAGGCAGGGCCAACAAATCGGCAGCATCCAGGAAGCTATCGTCGCGCTCGTGGCGAGCGACCAGCGCCTGCTCGACAAGATCGAGGCGACTGATGGCCGTGTCAATACCCTGATTGACGCGGTTGAACGGCTGCTCAATCGCCGGAACGGGAAGTCTGAGCCGCAATAGCCAACGCCCCCAAGGTTTACGGTCAAGTAAAAGCTCTCCCCTCCCAATGTCGCTTCGCGATAAAATATCAGGTGCATGAGTCCGCGCAAGACACTACTTCTCGCCTTCGGCCTGATCCTTATCGTCATCGTGTCCGGTTGGTTCACCGAACGCGCCCGGCAAGTTGTTGCGGGCGGCGACGAGGGCGGCGCAGTAGCTGTAACCGGCGAAACAGCTCCCGACTTTTCGCTGAAGAACGTCGCCGGCCAGAGCGTCAGGCTCTCCGACTATCGCAACAAGAAGGCGGTGGTGGTGGCCTTCTGGGCAAGCTGGTGCCTCCCGTGCCAGTATGAGCTGCCCTCGATCCAGTCCTTCTACCAGAAGAATCGCGGCTCCGATGTGGAGGTGCTGGCGGTGAGTATCGATCACGATCCCGCTGCAGCGCGCGGTTACGCAGAGTCAAACAAACTGCCCTTCCCCGTGCTCCTCGATAGCCGGGAGGAAGTCGCCACGCGCTACCTGGTGAATGAAATCCCGGCGGTCTTTGTGATCGATCGCGGCGGCACACTGGAATCCGTGCACCGCGGCCTCAGCCCCGGACTGGAGGCGACGCTGACCGCCGAAGTGCGGGGCAACGCCGGCGCTCCGCCGGGCCAGACCGGGCAGTGACGCAGGCTCGCGCCGGATCGTGACCGGCTCCGGATGGCTCCAGGCATTATTCACCCGCTGCGGGCGGCGCTGCGGGTGCTCTCAGCAGCACCGGTTGGGGCGGGAGTACTTCCGGTTGAGGCAGTCGATGTAGAACGCGCCCGGCGCGAGCGGCGCCTCACCTCGCGAGAGGGCGCGAAGACGGTAGCGCTCGTAGTCGTTCTCTCCCGCAGCCTCGCGGAAGTAGTGCCAAAGCGCCTTTAGAATTCGCGTGAGCATGGCGTCATTCCCCATCGTCGGTATCGGTCCTCAACTTCGGCAGCCGCCGTCCCGCCAGGCGTTTAGGCCGGCAGGCGCGAGAGCTCGGCGGGCGCCTCGCTGAGCACCGCGATTTTGCGGCCCCGCGCGTAGAGCAGCCACTGCCGCGCCGACTCGGCCAGAATCATCAGCACCAGAACCGCGAAGATGAGCGTCACCGTGGCGTCGAGACGATCGTTGAAGATCAGCCGGCCGATTTCAGCCGCGCGCGCCGCGGGCAGGCTGGCGACCGGAGACGCGAGTTGGGCCGCCATGGCGCGGGCGTGGGCCAGAAATCCCAGGCGCGGATTTGGCGACCACACCTTTTCGAAGGCTGCCGTCATCGTGACCGCCACCAACCAGCCGAGGGGCGCCAGGGTCACCGCCAAGTAGCGCCGTTTGCCCATTTTCAAAAGAATGGTGGTAGCCAGGCACAGCGCCACGGTGGCCAGAAGCTGGTTGGCGATCCCGAAAAGCGGCCATAGGCTGTTGATGCCACCCAGCGGGTCCCGCACGCCCTCCAGCAGAAAATACCCCCACGCGCCTACCATCAGGGCGCTGGTGAGGATGACGCCCGGATACCATCGCGTGCGCCCCAGCGGCGGGGCCAGCCGGCCCAGCAGATCCTGCAGAATAAAGCGGCCCACGCGCGTGCCGGCGTCCAGCACGGTGAGGATGAACAGGGCCTCAAACATGATGGCGAAGTGGTACCAGATGGCCTCCAGGCCGCCCATGCCGAGTGTGTGCGAAAAGATGTGCGCCATGCCGACGGCGAGCGAGGGCGCGCCGCCGGTGCGATTGAACAGGGTGATTTCACCCACGCGGTGGGCAAGGTCTGCCATCTCCGCGCTCGTCACCGGGAAACCCCATCCGGAGATGGTGGCCGCCGCGCGCTCCGGCAGCGCCCCCACCACTCCGGCGGGGCTGTTGATGGCGAAATAGACGCCCGGGCGCAGCACGGTGGCGGCCACCATGGCCATCACGGCCACAAACGACTCCATCATCATGCCGCCGTAGCCAATCAGGCGCGCGTGGCTCTCCTTGGTCAGAAGTTTGGGCGTGGTGCCCGAGGCAATCAGCGAATGAAAGCCCGAAATGGCGCCACAGGCGATGGTAATGAAGCAGAACGGGAACACCTTGCCCGCGAATATAGGGCCCGTGCCGTCGGTGAATCGAGTGAGCGGGGGCAGCAGCATCAGCGGGTGAGCCAGCAGGATCCCCACCGCCAGCAGCAGAATGGTTCCGAGCTTGATGAAGGTGGCCAGATAATCGCGCGGCGCCAGCAGCATCCACACCGGCAGCACCGAGGCGACGAAGCCGTACAGGATGATCATCCAGGCCAGCGTCACGCTGGTGTAGGTGAAGTAGGGCGCCCAGTGCGGCGACTCGGCCACGTAGCGGCCCGCAATCACCGCCGCCATCACCAGCAGGAATCCGAGCAGCGACGCTTCCAGCACCTTGCCGGGCCTCAGATAACGCAGGTAAATTCCCAGCACGAAGGCCACCGGGATAATCGCCGCGATGGTAAACAGTCCCCACGGGCTTGCCTTGAGCGCGTTCACCACCACCAGGGCGACCACGGCAATGAGAATGGTCATGATGGCGACCACCGCGAAGAGCACCGTCCAGCCGCCGAACTCGCTCACCTCGCTCCTCGCCATCTGCACCAGCGAGCGCCCGTCGCGGCGCACCGAGCAGAACAGCGTCACAAAGTCCTGCACACACCCGCCCAGCAGGCCGCCGATGATGATCCAAAGGGTGCCCGGCAGGTAGCCGAATTGCGCCGCCAGAATGGGCCCCACCAGCGGTCCGGGGCCGGCGATGGCGGCGAAGTGATGGCCGAACAGCACCCATTTGTTCGTGGGCAGAAAGTCGTGGCCGTCGTCCAGACGCTCGGCGGGCGTGGCGCGGCGATCGTCGAGCCCGAGCACTCGGTACGCCACGAAGCGGCTGTAGAAGCGGTAGCCGAGCGCGTAAAGGCAGGCCGCGGCTGCCACCAGCCACAATGCGTTCAGTGGCTCGCCACGCGCGCTCGCGATCAGGCCGAGGCCGATCGCCCCGACGGCGGCCAGCGCCACCCAGAAGACTTTCCCGATGAACCGCATCTATCCCCTTCGCTCTCGATGCGACGCCCAGCCTCAGCCGGAACCGATCGACAAACCGGAGACTGCATCATCACCCCAGTCGCCACCACGTCATTTCACGACGGGCTTCCCCGGGGTGTGGCCTGTCTCATTTTGCCCCGGCCGGCATAAACATGACGGTCACATCGACCGTCTTGGCGTTCGGATTGACAACGGTCTTGAGAGTCTGTTTGCGCCCGCGCGCATCGGTCGGCAGATCGCTAGCGTTGTCGGCGATGAAATGCTTCCAATAGCTCTGATCGAAGGGATCTCCCAGCCGGACTTTGCAGTCGCGCCGGAGCAGCTCGATGTGATCTGCATCGAGACCGAGCATGTGAAGCTGGCCCATGTGGTACTGGTCTCCCTCGGTCACCACGATCTGGTAATTCACGGTTCGGGCTGCGTCGTCGAACGAGGGCTTCGGCTCCGCGCGGGCCGTGATGTAGCCTCGCGTGCCGTAGAGCGCGGCGACGTCGCCCAGGTCGGCCTCGAGTCTGACGGCGTCTGCAGGCTTGCCGGGCGTCAGGCTCACGTCACTCGCGAGCTCGCCCGTGGGAAAAACGGTGTTGCCCTGCCAGGCGATGCTGCCCAGGTTGTATTGCAGGCCGTCCGTCACGCTCACGGTGACCCGCACCGGCCCGCTGGTGGCGCCGGGCGCGAGCAGCGCGGGCTGCGGAGCGCCGAATGAGACGCGCAGGTAGCCGCGCGCGTGGTAGGCATCGGCAGTGTCCGCCTCGAACGTGGACTCCGCCAGAATCTGGTCGTACTCCTGCCCGACGATCTGCTTCACCGTGTCTGCCAGTGTCGTGGCATCCACCGCGCGCGTGCCGGTGAACACGACCTCGCGAATGGGCAGGCTGGGGCCGTGAGCTTTGAACACCGTGGCGCTGACCGGCGCGGTCATCGACGCCTGATAGAATCCGTGATCGACGGTGGCGATGATTCCGTGCTCCTTTAGGATCGCCTCGAGCGCCCGGTCGATGTGGTTGGCCATCCCGCCGGCCGTCGAAACCTGGCCCTCGAAGAGCGGAACGCGCCGTTTGAGCTCCGCCAGAAGCTGGCTCTCCGGCAGCCAGATGAAATTCGCGAAGCGGCAGTCGAGGAACTGGTCGGCATCGGTCACCTCAAAGGTCACGGCCACGCCGCCGGCGTCGGGCCCGTAACGGAACGAAACCTTCGAAAAGGCGCCCGTCTCAGCGAGCCGCTGGGCGGCCGCTTGCAGGGCGGTCGGCGTCGTCATCCTGCCTGTAGCCACTCCGGCAGCTTGTGCGATCCCATTTTCCCTGAACCGTTGAGACCCGCTTACATGAATTGCCGTGAGCTTCCACCCGCCGCCCGCTCCCTGGGCGGCAGCGGCGTGAGCCCTGCCCCGGCCGGCGAAAACCGTAAAGACCAGCGCGAGCAAGGCCACGGTGCGGCTTCTCATCCCGGGCTCCCTTCAGACTGTGGTGGACTTCGCCGGCTACATCCGGGCGCGGGACAATATATCATGCCAAGGGTGGGCTTTCACCGTGGGCTCAACCCGCGCAAGGCGTTCAAATTGATTTTATCGAGTACGGGCGATCGGGAGCGTCAGGGCCAATCGGCCTTCGGGCCAGGTGCGGCGATTCGCCTTTTGTTCCGCGATCCCCCTGCCCGCGGCCGCACTCCGGCCATCTTCTTCGACCGCGACGGCGTGATCAACCAGCGCGTCGCCGGGAGCTACGTGTCGAGCTGGGAGGAGTTTCAATTCCTCGAGGGCTCGGTCGAGGCCCTCCGCGCGCTCAGCCGGCTCCGCGTGCCGGTGCTTGTGATTTCGAACCAGGCCGGCGTCGCCAAGGGCTTGGTGGGCAGGCGGGCGCTTGCGGACATCACGCGTCGATTTGTGCGTGCGCTTGCCCGCGTCGGCGCCCGCATTGACGCCGCCTATTATTGCCCGCACGTTGATCGGGACGCCTGCCGGTGCCGCAAGCCGCAGCCCGGAATGCTGCTGCAGGCAGCCCGCGACTGGCGCCTGGACCTCGGCCGAAGTGTGATGGTGGGCGATTCCCTCCGCGACGTCGAAGCCGGCCGCCGGGCAGGCTGCCGCGGTATTTTGCTTGATTCCCAAGCTGAGTTCGGCCAGGCCGGACTTGAAGGTGCGAGTGCGGGGCTGGAATTGCAGCGTATTCCGTCCCTCGTCGCCCTGCCCGGCTGTGTCGCGCGCCTGCTCGGCCGGTCACGGTAGCGCTATTTCATGGAATCTTTCAACTTTTCTCTTGACTTTATGCCGGCGATATACTAGGCTGTCAATACGCTGATGACAAAGCTGCCCGGTAGACAGTCCGCGCACCCACCCGAATGGCCGATGGCCAACGCGCCAATGCATGGCGTCTTCGGCCGGTCGCCAACGCGGGGGCTGACGAAGGTCGAAATGGCACCTCCGGGGCGGAGATCCCGGCCGGATGCGGCAGCCCCATGGGGCCCGAAGAGGCGCGTTTTTTCCAAATAGACGACCGAAGCCGGAATGTCCTTTAGAATCAGCGCGGCAAAAAAACGAACCAACCATCTTACTGATTTATAAAGAGTTAGCATATCAACAGCTAACGTATTTACAATCAATAAGATATATCGTCTCCGAAAGACTGGATCGGCGGTATCCCGCGAAGTTATTGAAATATAATGAGTTGAAAGCGATATCCCAGGATCTTATTGAAAGTAAACGACTTGACTAAAGTAAGAGGCAACAAAAGCCGCTCAAGACGGCCGAATCGAGCACGGTTTCATCACAGACTGTCGAGGCAGTGTGACAACGGACACAGCACCACGGCCCGCCATCGCGTTGACTGGCATATTGAGCAACTCTTAGCATGAAAGATTACAACTCGAATCTGTGGAGGAACACTTATGGCAGTTAAAGTTGGCATCAACGGGTTTGGACGGATCGGCCGCAACGTGCTGCGGGCCTCGCTCTCCGACCCGAATATCGAAATCGTAGCCGTGAACGATATTACGGACCCCAAAACTCTCGCCCACCTACTGAAGTATGACTCGGTATTCGGCACCTTTGCCGCAGAGGTGGGCCACGGAGACGACTGCGTGCGCGTGAACGGCAAGAGCATCCGCGTCTTCAAAATTAAGGACCCGGCCGAGATCGACTGGTCGTCGCTCGGCGTCCAGGTGGTGATTGAATCCACCGGCTTGTTCACCAAGGCCGAAGACGCCAAAAAGCATTTGAAGGGCTCAGTGAAGAAGGTGATTATCACGGCCCCCGCCAAGGGCGAAGACGTCACCATCGTGTTGGGCGTGAACGACAAGATGTACGACCCTGCCAAACATCACGTGATCTCCAACGCCTCCTGCACCACCAACTGCCTGGCGCCGGCTGCCAAGGTGGTTCACGAGAACTTCAAAATCCTGAAGGGCTCGATGACCACCATCCACGCCTATACGAACGACCAGCGCATCCTCGACCTGCCCCACAAGGACCTGCGCCGGGCGCGCGCGGCCGCGCTTTCCATGATCCCCACCACCACCGGGGCCGCCAAAGCCGTGGGTCTGGTGCTGCCCGAGCTCAAGGGTAAGCTGGATGGCTACGCCATGCGCGTTCCCACGCCCGACGTCTCCGTGGTTGACCTGGTGGCGCTCACCGAGAAGTCCACAACCGCCGACGAAGTCAACGCCGCCTTCAAAAAAGCGGCCGAGGGGCCGCTCAAGGGCATCCTCCTCTACAGCGAAGAGGAACTGGTGTCGAAGGACTACACGGGCAACCCGTATTCGTCCATCGTGGACGCCGGCTTCACCAAGGTGATCGACGGCAACTTGGTGAAAGTCGTGGCGTGGTACGACAACGAATGGGGCTACTCCTGCCGGGTAAGGGACCTCGTCAATTTCGTGGCGGCGAAATTCTAGTGCAAGTGGCAGCCGACAGTTGGCTGTCCGCAGGAATCGCGCGGCGGGAGTGTGAGCCGGACGGGTATCAGCGTTGGCGACGTGACGACTGACCACTGCCGACGGACAACAGACAACGGACAAAACCATGAGCAAACTTACGATTCGCGATTTGGATTTGAAAAGCGAGCGCGTCTTCATGCGCGTTGACTACAACGTCCCGCTGAACGACGCCGGCGAAATCACCGACGACACGCGAATTCG
>DATJAQ010000291.1:0-12288 GCA_035516075.1 Terriglobia bacterium
AAATTCACCCCGGCCAACTCACCCACACTGCTGTTCTTTGCTCGCGGGTTCCGGGACGCCGCGCGACCCTGACATCGCAACCGTCCGGGCTTCCAAACTGGTTGCCTTTTCCCTGCCCGAAACCCTATAGTCGAGCCTCGAATCTGCAATCGACCTTAGCCCGTGTCAAGATCTGCAGCTCCACGCATCTTCGCAACCCTCGCCGGGCCCACCCTGGCCGCCATGGAGGCCCAGGCCTCCGGCATCGTCGGCTCTCGGATTGGCTGCGAGCTTCGCCTCGATTACCTTCAGGATTGGACGGGCTTCGAGGCCGAGCTTCACCAAACGCTGGTGCGACTGCACGGACCCCACACCATCGCCACCTGCCGGCGCACGGAGGCCGGCGGACTTTTCGCAGGCACGGTCGCCGAGCAGATCGAACGCCTGGAAGCCGCGGTGCGCGCAGGCTGCCCCCGGGTGGATGTTGAGGTCGAATCCGTTCTTCGGGCCGGAACGAAAGTCCTAGACCGCCTTCGCCCCGCCAAGGTGATCGTTTCACATCATGATTACCGCCGAACGCCGCCGCTCAACCCGCTCTACCGCAAGCTCGCCGCCCTGCCCGTCGCCTTCGTCAAAATCGCCACCCACGCGTGCACGCTGCAAGACAACCTGCGCCTGGCGGAGTTGCTCCGCGCGCATCAAGCGAAGGGAAGGCTGGCGGCGCACGCTCTCGGCCCCTCCGGCCTGCCCTCGCGCCTGCTGGCACTCAAGTGGGGATCGGCATTCACCTACGGCTCGGCTGGCCATCACCTCGCGGTGGCTTCCGGCCAGCTTCCAGCCCAACTGATGCGCGCGGTCTACCGGGTAGACAGGCTCGGCCCCCGCACGCTGCTTTACGCGGTGGTGGGCTCGCGGGCCTCGGTCTCGCTCTCTCCCGCGATGCAGAATTCCGCCTTGCACGCCAAGCGCGTGAACGCCCTCTACCTGCCGTGCGAAACCGGCAAGCTCGACGATTTTCTGGCGTTGGCGCGCCGTCTGCACCTCTCCGGCTTCAGCGTCACCATGCCTTACAAGACGTCGATCATCCGCGAGCTCGATTGGGTGGAGCCGCTGGCGGCGGAAATTCAGGCCTGCAACACTGTGGCCGTGCAGCACGGAAAATGGATGGGCTGGAACACAGACGCGGCGGCGGTGGTGGAAGTGCTCGCCAAGCGCCTGCGTCTGGCCGGTTGTAGCGCCCTGGTGCTGGGCGCGGGCGGGGCCGCGCGGGCCGCGGCTTACGCCCTGCGCGCCGAAGGCGCTGAGGTGCTGATCTCTGCGCGCCGCGAGACGTCGGCGCGCCGGCTGGCACGGGGCATCTCCGCACGTGTGGTGCCGTGGGGGGAGACAGACGGCCTCGACGTGGACGCGGTCATCAACGCCACGCCCGTCGGCATGTCGCCGCACGTGGACGCCGTGCCCACCGACCTCGCCCGGCTGCGCGTCCGCGTGGTTTTCGACATGGTGTACCACCCACTCGAAACGCGCCTGCTGGCCGACGCCCGGCGTCGCGGCCTGGTCACCATTTCCGGCATCGAGATGCTGGTGGCTCAGGGCGCGCGCCAGTTTGAGATATGGACTGGACAGTCCGCCCCGCGGGCGCTCATGGAGCAGGCTGCGCTTCAGGGCCTCGGTCATCGGTCGGGATGAAGTGAATTGTCGATTGACGAATCACGATTGGCGATTGCCGAGGGCACCTATCGCCCACCGTTATCTAAATGATTCAATGAACCCATGAGCCAGCCTCTCTCCAACGTCTTTCCCGATTTCGCCGAATTCAAGCGCCTGGCGCGCCGCGGCAACGTTATCCCTGTGGCGACCGCCGTGGTGGCCGATCTGGTGAGCCCGGTGGCGGCCTATCTGAAGCTCGCGAACCCCGCCCGGGAGACCGCCCACCCGTACAGCTTTCTGCTGGAGAGCGTCGAAGGCGGTGAACGCGTGGCGCGCTACACCTACTTCGGCGCTGACCCCTTCCAGACTGTCGCCTGCCGCGGCCGCGAGATCACGGTGACGCGGGACGGGCGGCGGATGGCGGAGTCCGGCAACGTCTTCGACTACTTGCGCGAGACGGGAAGCCGTTATTGCACGGCCGAGCCCGCCGGCATGCCGCCCTTCTCGGCCGGCGCCGTCGGGTACGTGGCTTACGAAGCGGTGCGGCAGCTCGAGCATCTTCCGCCGCGCGTCGAACCCGACGTCGAGCTCGACGACGCATTTTTCATGTACTACCGCCATCTAGTGGCTTTCGACCACGTGGCCCATCGGATGCTGATCATCTCCAACGTCTTCACTGAATTGGGAGCGGGTACTTTGGAGGGCAAATATCGTGCGGCCGTGCGGGAGCTCGAGCGCATGCGGCGCACGCTCGAATCGCAGCACGTGCCGCTGCCTTCGCGGCCGGGCCGCTCTCGCCGGGCTCCGCTGCCGGTCACTTCTAGCCTTACGCGGCGACGGTACGAGCAAATCGTGCGGAGCGCGCACGAATACATCCTGGCCGGGGACATCTTCCAGGTGGTGCTTTCGCTGCGCCTGGCTGCGCCGCTGCGCGTGCCGGCGTTCGAAGTCTACCGGGCACTGCGCGTGGTGAATCCCTCGCCCTACCTCTACTTCCTCCGCCTGGGGCCGCTCACGGTGATCGGGTCCTCCCCGGAGATGCTGGTGAAAGTCAGCGGCCGCGCACTCGAATACCGGCCCATCGCCGGGACGCGCCCGCGGGGCCGCAACGAAGACGAAGACCTGGCACTCGAGCGCGAGCTGCTGGCCGACGAAAAGGAACGAGCCGAGCATCTCATGCTGGTGGATCTCGGGCGCAATGACCTCGGCCGCGTGGCGGAAACCGGCAGCGTGCGCCCCCGCGAGCTCATGTTTGTGGAGCGTTACTCCCACGTGATGCATCTGGTCTCGCGGCTCGAAGCGACGTTGCACTCCGACTGCGACAGCTACGCCGCGCTGGCCGCGTGCTTCCCGGCCGGAACGCTTAGCGGCGCGCCCAAGATCAGGGCCATGGAGATCATCGACGAACTCGAGCCCACGCGGCGCGGCCTTTACGGCGGCGCCGTGCTTTACGCCGATTTTTCGGGGAATCTCAACGCCTGCATCGCCATCCGCACCATCGTCGCCCGCGACCGGATGGCCTACGTGCAGGCGGGCGCCGGCATTGTCGCTGATTCAGTGCCGGCGCGTGAGTACGAGGAGAGTTTGAACAAGGCCCGGGCGCTGCTGAAAGCGATCGAGATAGCGGAAGGCAGATAGCCAGCTGTCAGTCGCCGGCGATGCGTGGCCCGCCGGACGGCTCGACATGAATCGTCTCCAGCACCGAAAATCGCTCCCGCACCAGCGCCAGCCCTTCCTCGCGCGTCTTGAGGTTCCCTTCGAGCTGGGCGTCGCGAACAGTATCGAGAATCTCTTTGAAGCGCGGGCCGGGCTGGTAGCCGAGCTCGATCAAGTCGCGGCCGTTCACCAAAGGCGCCGGCCTGATCACCTCGGCCGGCGTTTCCTCCATCATGCGTCGCGCCTCCTCGTAGACGCCCAGGTCGCCGTGGCTCGCCAGGCAGTCGAGCCGGTGCAGCTCGAGGTGCTCCTCGAACCCGTCCAGAGCCAGAAACTTCAATTGGGTCGAGCGCCGCATCTGGCGAAAGTCCTTGAACCGCATGTGCTGGGCCACGAGGTCCAGCACGCGCTCGGTTTCCCACGACGATAGCTTCAAGCGCCGGCAGACATCCGCAGCCATCTTCACGCCCACTTCCACGTGGCCGTCGAAGCGGATGCGCTCGCGCACGACGAACGTGGGCGGTTTGCCGATATCGTGCAGCAGCGCGCCCAACGCCAGGGTAGCCGTGGGCTGCCGCAGGTCTTCGAGCATCATCAGGGTGTGCGTCCACACATCGCCCTCGGGATGAAATTCCGGCGGCTGCGCCACGCCCTGCAGAGCCTTCACCTCGGGAAGGACCTGCTCGAGCAGCCCCGTGCGGTCCAGCAGCTCGAAACCGCGGCGAGCCGCGCCTTCCGTGAGAATTTTCAGGATTTCATCGCGGGTGCGCTCCGCGCTCACTTCGCGGATGGCAGGCGCCATTTCGCGAATGGCCTCGAAGGTGGCGGGAACGAGCGTGAAGTCGAAGCGCGCCGCAAACCGAACCGCGCGCAGCATGCGCAGCCGGTCCTCGGCGAATCGCGCCGCAGGCTCGCCGATCGTGCGCACGCGCCGGGCGCGGATATCGGCCTGGCCGCCCACGAAGTCCAGCACCTCCTCGGTCACCGGATCGTAAACCAGCCCGTTGATGGTGAAGTCGCGGCGGCGCACGTCCTCTTCGGGTGTGCGCGCGTAGCGGACCTCGGCCGGATGGCGGCCGTCGAGATAAATGCCGTCGGAGCGAAAGGTGGCAACCTCGGTGGGCCCTTCGGCTCCGGGCACCACCACCACGCCAAACTTCGCGCCCACCGCGAGACTCCCGGGAAAGAGATCCGCCACGCGCTCCGGCGGGGCGTCGGTAGCCACGTCGTAGTCGTCAGGTTCGCGCCCCATCACGAGGTCGCGCACACAGCCGCCCACCCAGTAAGCTTGATGCCCTGCCGCGCGAAGCCGCTCTACAATCTCCAGCGCCTGCTTGCGCCGTCGGTCCATGAGGGTATTACAACTGATGGCGGGCGGCGGCGCAACCAGCGCTTTGCCGGGGGTTCGGCAGGCCGCCTCCGTTCGACTCTTCAACTTTTGACTTCTCGACTGGCTTACGCTATTTGCAAGCGGCGGTGCTCGGGCTAGAATAGCGGTGCAAGTTGATGGAGTCGTGCCCGAAGGCCCTGTTCACCGGAGGAGCGCCCGGAAGCCGCCGCCATGCCTGATAACGTCGTCATCTATCCCGGCTCGTTTGACCCCATCACCAACGGCCATCTCGACCTGATCTGCCGCGGCGAGAGGATGTTCG
Source organism: Terriglobia bacterium (assembly GCA_035516075.1). Taxonomy (GTDB): domain Bacteria; phylum Acidobacteriota; class Terriglobia; order UBA7540; family UBA7540; genus Gp13-AA77. The sequence continues at coordinate 4,938 of DATJAQ010000291.1, forward strand.
AGCGTCTGGTGGTGGCGGTCCTCACCAACATCGAAAAGAAGCCGTTTTTCACCGTGCACGAACGCGTGGAAATGCTGCGCGAGATCACCCGCGACATGCCGAACGTCTCCGTGGACACGTTCAGCGGACTGCTGGTGGACTACGCCAAGCGCCAGAAGGCGCGCGCCATTCTGCGCGGCATCCGGGCCTTTTCCGATTACGAGTACGAGCTCCAAATGGCCTTGATGAATCGCAAGCTCGAGCCCACGCTCGAAACCGTCTTCCTGATGCCGCAGGAATCCTACACCTATGTGAGCTCACGGCTGGTGAAGGAAATCCTGCTGCACGGCGGCTCGGTGGCCAACCTCGTCCCGCCGCTGGTGGAGCGGCGGATGAAAGAAAAACTGGCGGCGCGGCGGGCTGCCGCCAATGGGTGAACCCATGCACTTTTCCGAGAGCATCGGACGCATCAAAGTATCCTCCACGGCCGCGGTAGTGGCGCGGGCGGATCAGCTCAAGGCATCGGGCGCAAGCCTGGTGGACTTCGGCGCCGGCGAGCCCGATTTTCCTACGCCGGAAAACATCAAGCGCGCCGCCGCTGCCGCGCTCGAGGCCAATTTCACGCGTTACACCCCGACGGGCGGCATCGGCGATCTCAAGCGCGCCATCGTGGAGCGCCACGCGCGCGACCTCGGCTCCAATTACAAGCCGGAGGAGTGCGTGGTGACGGTCGGCGGCAAGCAGGCCATCTTCGAGGCGGTCGCGGCCGTCGTGAATCCGGGCGACGAGGTTATCCTGCCCGTGCCGTATTGGACTTCCTTTCTCGACATCATTCGTTACGCGGACGGCAAGCCGGTGCTGCTGCCCACCCGCGAGCAGGAGCGCTTCGCCATCTGGGCCTCCGACGTGGAACGGCTGATCACGCCCAAAACGCGGCTCATGATCGTCAACTCGCCCAGCAATCCCACCGGCGCGGTGGTGCCGAACGACGAAATGCAGAAGCTTCTCGCGCTGGCGGAACGGCGTGGATTCTGGCTGCTCGCCGACGAATGCTATTGCCACTTCCTGTACGACGGCCGCTCGCCTTTCTCGCTCGGCTCCTCCCACAACCGCGAAAACCTGATTGTGGTGGGCTCGCTCTCCAAAACCTACGCCATGACGGGCTGGCGAGCGGGGTTCGCCCTCGGTCCCAAGGAGTTGATCTCCAACATGGTGAAGCTGCAAAGCCACTCCACCTCGAACGTCACCTCCTTCGTGCAGCGCGGAGCTGTGGAGGCGCTCAGCGGCCCGCAGGATTCCGTCGAAGCGATGCGCGCCGAGTACGAACGCCGGCGCAACCGCATCGTGGCCGGGCTGCGCGCCCTGCCCGGGGTCGAGTGCACGATGCCGGGCGGAGCTTTTTACGTTTATCCCAACGTGCAGGCCTATCTCACCCCCGATTTCGACGCCAACACGCTCGCCACCCGCCTGCTCGACGAGGCCCTGGTGGCCGTGGTGCCCGGACCCGCCTTCGGCACAGCGGAGCACGTGCGAATCTCCTACGCCGCCTCGATCCAGCAGATCGAGGAAGGCCTGGCGCGCATCGGGACCTTCCTGGCCAAAATCGGCGCCGCTCATGCCTCCGCCCATGTCCAAGCTTGACGCGCCCCTGCTGCTCGAACCCGAGTTCAAGGAAAAGATCTGGGGCCGCCACAATCTTGAGCCTCTGTTCCCCGCTCCTGAGGCTGCGCCCGCGGCTTCCAGTAAACGCGACAGCGCCCCGCGCCTCATCGGCGAAGCCTGGCTGACGGGCGCTCGTTCCCGCTTCCTCACCGGCCCTGTGGCCGGCCTCACCCTCGGCGAAGTATTCAAGCGCTGGCCGGCCGAGCTCTGCGGTGCAAGCTGGAAGGGCGCCGAATTTCCTCTCCTCGCCAAGTTTCTCTTCACCCACGACTGGCTCTCGATGCAGGTTCACCCCGACGACGCCTACGCCGCGCGCCACGAGCGGAGCCGCGGCAAGACCGAGGCGTGGTACATCATCGAAGCGGAGCCCGACGCGGCCATCGCCGTTGGGCTTCGTGCCGCGGCCACGCGCAAAAATCTCGCCATCGCCTGCCGCGAGGGGCTGTCGCGCGTTGCCGCCAATATCTTCCACCCCAGCGCGGGCGAAGTCGTGTTCCTGCCTGCGGGCACCGTGCACGCCATCGGGCCCGGCCTCGTCCTGTTCGAAGTGTCTGAGACCAGCGACGTTACTTATCGCCTGGACGACTACGGCCGCCGCGATAAGCAGGGCCACGCGCGCGAACTGCACCTCGATCGCGGCCTTGAGACCGCGCGCCCTGAGCTTCCTGCGCACCGCAATCTCCCCAGGCTTCAGTTCCCAGAGCCGTTCGGGGCCCGCCGTTACGCGCTGGCGTGCCCGTTCTTTGCCGTCGAGCTGCTCGACGTTCGCGCGCACGGCCATTTCGAGGCCGCGCCCGGCCGCGTGGAAGGCCTGGCGGTGATTTCCGGCGCGGGCCGGGTGGAAAATGAAAACGGCTGGCTGGCCTACGGCGCCGGCCAAACCTGGCTGGTGCCGCCCGCAGCCGGCAGCTACCGCCTGGCTCCCGAGGAGCGGTCCCTCCTTGTCCGTTTTTACGTGCCGGATTTGGATGCCGACTTTCGCCAGCCTCTCGCCAAGCGGGGCGCGTCGCCGCACGCGATTCAGACGGTCGTGTTCGACCCGTAATTGCCGATTGCCGATTGGCCTGCGGAGGAGTTCTTTTAAGCGCAGTTCAAATCGGTAATCTGCATTCGGCAATCGGCAGTTCAAAATCGGCCATCGGCAATCGTCAATTAAATGTCCCGCGATTCCATTCTCGGCCACGCTTACGCCGTCATTCTGGCGGGCGGCAGTGGCACGCGCTTCTGGCCCGCGAGCCGCCGCCGCCGGCCCAAGCACCTCCTCGACGGCGTGTTCGGCCCCGGGACGCTGCTCGAACGCACGGTGGAGCGCATCCGCCCGCTCGTTCCTCCCGGGCGCATCTACGTCTTCACCAACACGTTGCTGAAGCCTCAAATCGCCAGGCTCCTGCCTGAAGTCCCGGCGGCCCAGATTGTGGCCGAGCCCGCCGCCCGCAATACCGCCCCCAGCCTGGGCCTCGCCGCGCACGAAATCCTGCGCCGCGACCCCGGCGGCGTCATGGTGGTGCTGCCCTCGGACCACCTGATCGCCCGGCCCGCGGTGTTCCGCCGCGCGCTACGCGCCGCCCTCCGTTGGTCTGCCGCCGGCGAGCGCTCGGTGCTGATCGGGTTGCAGCCGGCGAGCCCCCACACCGGCTTCGGTTACATTCGGCGCGCGCGGCTGGCGGCGCGTCTCGAAGGGCAGAAGATTTATGCGGTGGCGAGTTTCACCGAAAAGCCCTCGGCCGCCCGGGCGCAAAAGTACGTGGCCTCGGGCGTATATTTCTGGAACGGCGGCATGTTCGTGTGGAGGGCTTCCACCTTGCTGACCAATCTCGCGCGCTTCAAGCCCAAGATGGCCCGCGGCCTTGCTCAAATCGCCGAGGCTGGAGGCGCAGCTTCCACCAAAGCCATGCACCGTATTTATCCGAAACTCGAAAAGATCTCCATCGACTACGCGGTGGCGGAGAAGGCCGACCAGGTTTATGTGGTGGCGGCCGACCTCGGCTGGAGCGACGTGGGAAGCTGGTCGGAGGCCTACGCCCTGCGCCGGAAGGACGCCGGGGGCAACGCCCGTCCGCGGCGCGCGTTCTGCTTCGATGCCCGCGGTAACCTGATCGTCGCGCACAAATTTGTGGCTGCGGTGGGCGTCAAAAACCTGGTGATCATCGAGACTCCGGACGCGATCCTGGTGGCGAATCGCCATAAGGCCCAGCAGGTCGGTAAGGCCGTGACTGAGATGGAACACAAGGGCTGGAAGGAAATGCTGTAGGCAGCCGGCAGAACGCAGTCGACAGTCGGCAGTAAGCAGTACGCGGTCGACCGTTGACGGCCGACGGCTGACTGCCTCCTGATTTTGACCGGGGAAGCTTCACTATGGCGAAGAGCCACAGCGCAAAATCGCGAGACCCCATCCAGTTCGGCACCGACGGCTGGCGCGCGCGCATCGGCGAAGACTTTACCCTTGAGAACGCGCGGCGCGTAGCCGCGGCGGCGGCAGATTACGTGCGCGAAGAGGGCCAGCCCGAGCGCGGGCTGCTGGTAGGCTACGACATGCGCTTTCTTTCCCCCGAGGCGGCTGAGGTGGCGGCCGCCACCGTGGCGGCGCACGGCGTCCGCGTAACGCTCTCCGACCGCCCCACGCCCACGCCGGCCCTGAGCTACGCCGTTGTCCACGCCCGGGCGGCCGGCGCGCTGATGGTGACCGCCAGCCACAATCCTTATCGCTGGAACGGAGTGAAGTTTAAGGCGCCCTACGGCGGATCGGCCCTGCCTTCCATCATGAAGCGCGTCGAGCACTACCTCGACCGCGGCGTCCGGCCTGCCGTCCCACCGCGGCGCGCCAAGCTCGAGCGGGCCGACCTTTTGGCGCCCTACCTCGAGCGCCTGAAGTCGCGCGTGGACCTCGCGGCCATCCGCCGCTCCGGCCGGCGCTTCGTAATCGACCCCATGTACGGCTCCGGCCGCGGCGTGATTGACGGCCTCTTTCGCGAGGCGGGCATCCCCTGCCTCGAAATCCACGGCGAGCACAACCCGCTGTTTCCCGGCCTCAACCCCGAGCCCATCCCGCCGCACGTGGCCGGCCTCGCGCAGGCCGTGAGCGAGGGCGGCTACGACGCAGGCTTCTCGACCGACGGCGACGCGGACCGCATCGGCGCCGTGGACCGCGACGGCTCCTTCATCGACTCCCACAAGATTTTCTCCATCCTGCTTCTTCATCTCGCCGAAGACCTCAAGCTCACGGGCGAAGTGGTGAAGACCTTTTCGACCACCGGCATGATCGATCGGCTCGCGGCCAGGTTTGGCCTGCCCCTCACCGTGACGCCCATCGGCTTCAAGTACATCTGTGAGCTGATGCTCAGCCGCGACGTGCTGATCGGCGGCGAGGAAAGCGGCGGCATCGCCTTCACGGGCAATCCGCCCGAGCGCGATGGCATCCTGAATTCGCTCGTGCTCGCCGAGGTGATGGCGCGCCGCGACCGAACCCTCGGCGAGCTGGTGCGGGAGCTCGAGCAGCAGTTCGGGCCGCACGTCTACAACCGCGTCGATCTCGAAGTCAGCCGCCCGGCCATGCTCGGCCTGCTCAACAAACTCAAGCATCACACCTTTCATCGCCTCGCGGGCCTCGAGATGTCGTCCCACGCGTCGCTCGACGGCTTCAAGATGCACTTCGGGCCCGCCACCTGGCTGCTGGTTCGTCCTTCCGGCACCGAAAACCTGCTGCGCCTGTACGCCGAGGCTCCCACTCGTGAAGACGTTCGCCGGCTGCTTGCGGCCGTCGAGGCCCTCGCCCGCCGGGAGGAAGCGAAGGCCGCCCGTGAGTAAGCCGGTTGTCGAACTCGCACCGGCCGCGCCGCCCGAATTGCAGCCCCGGGCGGGGCGTTACCATCGCGCCCAACGCGTGCTCGCGGTGGCCGGATACCTGGCGGACATCGCCTTGTTGCTGGTCCTGATCTTCGCGGGCTGGAGCGCGAATCTCCGTTCCTTCGCGGAGGGCGTGCGTCCGCAGCCGGCCCAGGCGCTGATCATTTACGGCCTCCTGTTCGGAGCCATCTTCAAAGTCGTGAGTCTGCCCTTCGATTACCTCGGAGGATTTTGGCTGGAGCACCGGTACGCGCTCTCGAACCTCACCCTGGCCGGCTGGTTGAAGGACGAAATCAAAGGGCTCCTGCTCAGCGGCGTGCTCGGCGTCCTCGCGCTCGAACTGATTTACGGGGCCCTGCGGACCTGGCCGCAGGCCTGGTGGGCGGTGGCGGCCGCCGGTTTTGCGGGCTTTGTCCTGCTGATGGCCAACCTGGCCCCTGTCACTATCATTCCTATTTTCTTCAAGCTAACTCCGTTGTCTAATGTCGAACTTGAAGCGCGGCTGCGCCGCCTGGCGGAGCGCGCCGGAACCCGCGTGCAGGGCGTCTACGAGTGGAAGCTTGGGGAGAAAACCAAGAAGGCCAACGCCGCGCTGGTGGGTCTCGGCAATACCCGCCGAATTCTCCTGGCGGACACATTGCTCCAGAACTTCAGCGACGACGAAATCGAAGCCGTACTGGCGCATGAGCTCGGCCACCACGTTCACGCGGACATCTGGCGCGCCCTGGCCGTGCAGACCGCGGCCACGTTCCTCGGCCTTTACGCCGTCAGTCTCGTGCTGGCGCGTTGGAGCGTGCCGCTCGGGTTTCGCGGCCCATCCGACTTTGCCGATCTGCCGCTGGTGGCGCTGGTGGCCCTGGCCGTTTCCCTGCTGCTCCTGCCCGCCGTCAACGGCGTCTTGCGGCGGGCGGAACGCGCCGCGGACGCCTTCGCCGTCCGCTCCATCGCCGACGGGGCGTTCCTGGCCTCGGCCTTGGAGCGTCTGGCCGCGCTCAATCTGGCCGAACACGAGCCCAACCGCTGGATCGAGTTCGTCTTTCATAGTCACCCCTCCATCGGGCGAAGGATTGCGTTTGTTCGACGCTTGGCCGCTGAAGCCGCAAAGGTCCCTCCCCGATTCTGACCCGGCTTGCTCCCGCCGCCAAAGTGTCCATTTTCTGCAAACTTCTGGCTTACCGGCCGGCCCAGCCGTTCGCTAAGCGCCTGCTAAAGCTGAACTTATAAAATATTTTCGCCCTTTCTCAGTTGTGCCCACCGTCCCATTTTGGTTTGTCACACTTGAAGGATGGGCAAAATCGTCCGTTGTCAGTCGTCCGTGGTCGATCGTCCGTGGTTCGTTGATCGTAGATCGTTGTCCGTGGTCCGTTGTCCGTTGTCAGTTGTCCTTCGTCATTGGTCCTTGGTCCGCGGTTCGGAACTCGGCGCTCGCTGTTCAACTTTTCAACTCTTGAACTTTCGACTTTGGACTTTCGACTTTGGACTTTTGGTCTTTGACTTTCAACTCTTCAACTTTTGAACTTTCAACTCTCAACTCTCGACTCTCGACTTACCAAGGATGGTGCAAAATGCTCGACCCGAACGCAAAACCGAAACGCGACTACACGGTCACCCCGCGCGTGCTGGCGGCCGCCCGCCTCAACATCAAGAAGGCCCAAGCCGCCGCCCTGCTGCGCCGCCGCACCATCACGCGACCCAGCGACCGCGAACTGGACGCGTGCCCCCCCACGCTCGTCCGCGCGCACCACGTGCAGCGCGCCGACCGCACCTTCAAGTACTGCTCCTGTTTTCGCCACGGCCTGCTGGTGCTCGACCTTGAACGCAGCCTGGTGCTGGCCGGCGAGGATCCCGCCCAGTATCGCGCCCACCT
>DATJAQ010000292.1:0-2550 GCA_035516075.1 Terriglobia bacterium
ATACTCGAAGTGTTCGCCCTCGCTCTCGAACGGCGGACTGCTTTTTGTTCCCACTTCGACAGCCTTCCTCCGTACCCGGCTGCCAAGCGGCGGACGTCCCGAATCCGCTGGCCTCTGGCTATCACCCGGGCTTGCGCCAGCATCGGGCGGCTGAGCTTCAAATAAACCCACCCTCCTACGCGCGCTCAGCGTCGGCCGGAACGCCCCGTAGCGCATCCTCGCGCCGGTCCTCGAGAATCAGGGCGATGGCCTCGGCCAAACTAGCCCGCGCCTCATCCTTCGTACGGCCCTGGCCGTCGGCGCCGGGGATCTCCGGGCAGTAGGCAATGGTCCACTCGCCGTCGCGTTCGAAGACGGCCGTAAACTCGTTGTGCATGTCGCACCGTCTTCCCGGGACCATTCTACTCTACACGAACGGCGCACATACACGGCCCGGCGGCTCCTGCGCGTCCCTGCCTCCGCGTGAGGTGTCAAAAAGCCACCTGTGACCGTCATCACGGCGGGGCTAGGTCGCAACGCCGGAGGATCAAATGGAGTCCGTCCGGTTTGCTTGAGGCCGGCAGGGGCGAGCTTCGCCCGCGCTTCGATTCGCGATGTCGCGGAGGCGGGCTCGAGGGCTTAACGGGACGGGAGCGTTCAAGAGGCAGATCTGGCGGGAGGTCGGGGCGATGGGATGGTTGAGGAGCGAAATCAGTCAGATTGGGCGCAGGCTGAGACGCACGCCGATGTTCACGGCCATCATCCTGGTCACTCTGGGCGTGGGCGTGGGCGCGAACACGGCGGTGTTCAGCGTGCTGGAGGGCGTGCTGTTGAAGCCGCTTCCTTATGCCCACCCGGAGAGCTTGATCGGCGTCTGGCTCACAGCGCCCGGCATCAACATCCCGCAAGTTCCGCTGGGGCCCGCGGACTACTTTGTCTATCGCGACGAAAACCAGACCTTTCAGGATTTCGGCCTCTACAACGGCACCTCGGTCACCGTCACCGGCGCGGCGCAGCCCGAAAAGGTCCCGGGGTTGACGGTTTCCGAAGGCACTCTGCCGGCCCTGGGCATCCCGCCGATGCTCGGGCGCTGGTTCAATCGGCAGGACGATACGCCGGCCAGCCCCGAAACCGTGATGCTGACTTACGGCTACTGGCGCGCCAAATTCGGCGGCGACCGCTCCGTGGTGGGGCGCAGCATTCGGGTGGACGGGAAGATGCGGGAGATTATCGGCGTGATGCCGGCGGGGTTCCGCTCCCCGGACCAGGGCGAACCGTCGCTGATTGTGCCTTTCAGGTTCGATCGCAGCAAGACTTACCTTGCGAATTTCAGCTACCAGGCGGTGGCGCGGCTCAAGCCGGGCGCCACCGTGGCCGCGGCCAATGCAGACGTGGCGCGCATGCTGCCCATCGTGGGGCGCACGTTCCCGCCGCCGCCGGGCTTCAGCACCAAAGTGCTGGAGCAGGCGCACATCGGCCCCAACGCGCGGCCCTTCAAGCAGGACGTGGTGGGCGACGTCAGCAAACTCCTCTGGGTGCTGATGGGCAGCATCGGCATGGTGCTGCTGATCGCCTGCGCCAACGTGGCCAACCTGCTGCTGGTGCGGGCCGAAGGACGCCAGCAGGAACTGGCCATTCGCGCCGCCATGGGCGCCACGCGCGGGCGCATTGCGGCGGAACTGCTGCTGGAGAGCCTCATGCTCGGCCTGGCGGGCAGCGCGCTGGGCCTTGCCTTCGCTTACGGTTCACTGCGCCTGCTGGTGAGGTTGGCGCCGTCGGGGTTGCCGCGCCTGAGTGAAATCGGCATCGATGCGCCCGTGCTGCTATTTACGCTGGGGGTGGCCGTACTGGCGAGCCTCTTGTTCGGCTCCATTCCGGTGTTCAAATACGCGGGCGCGCAACTGGGCACGCGGCTGCGCGAGGGCGGGCGCTCGGTGAGCGCGGGCCGGGCGCGTTTGCGCGCGCGCAACGTGCTGGTGGTGGTGCAGGTGGCGCTGGCGCTGGTGCTGCTGATTTCGTCGGGCCTGATGGTGCGCACCTTCCGCGCCTTAACCCAGGTGGAGCCCGGATTCTACCGGCCCGCCGAGGTGCAGTCGTTCCGGCTGAATATCCCCGAAGCGGAGGTCTCTTCGCCGGACCAGGTGGTGCGCACGGACGAGGAAATCCTGCGGAAGCTCGCGGCCATTCCCGGCGTCTCTTCCGTGGCCGCCGCCACCGGCGTGCCCATGGATGGGAATTCCAGCATCAACCCGGTCTACGCGCAGGGCCGCAGCTACCCGGAGGGCCAGCTTCCGCCCCTGCGCCATTTCCGCTTCGCCGCGCCGGGATATTTTGCCACCCTGGGCATTCCGCTGGAGGCTGGCCGCGACTTCACCTGGGCCGATATCGAGAGCAAGAAGCCGGTGGCGATCATCACCCGGAATATGGCGCGCGAGTACTTTGGCGGCGTGCCCGGCGCGCTCGGCAAGCAGATCCGGACGGGCCCCAAGGAGGATTGGGCTGAGATTGTGGGCGTGGTGGCGGACACTCGCGACGACGGGGTGAACGCGGAGGCGCCGAGCACGGTGACCT
>DATJAQ010000293.1:0-2696 GCA_035516075.1 Terriglobia bacterium
GATTCCATCCTTCGCCGGCCTCGTGCCCGGCGCCGCCGGTCTCTACCGTGTCGAGGTGACGGTCCCGGACATCCCGGTCGTGGGCGTCGTTCCGGTCACCCTCAACTTCACCGACGCCATCAGTAACGTCGTCAGCATCGACATAGAGTGATGTCCGGGGGACAGCATATTCTCATCGAAGGATGAGCCTGAAACGGAGGCGAGAGTAGAACAGGAGCTGAATCTCCTTTTTGAAGGTTTCCAGGGGCCCGCGGGCCGACCAACGGGAGGCACGACCCGGCTGCAAGCAGGCTTTGCATTTGCCCGCTTTCCCTTATCTCAGTGAATCTTCGGAACGGCCCGGAGCCGTCCAGGGCGCGCGGTTTGGGCGCGGCGGAGGAAAATCTTTTCCGATTTTGAAGAGATTTTCCGGAGCACACCCTGGACGGCGAGGACCGTTCCGGAACCTGGAGGGAAAGGGAAAGCGGGCGGGGGGTCTCAGGGGGGTGTCCCCCCTGGCGGGGAGCGGGGCAGCGCCCCGCGTACCTTACCGCGCGGTTTTTGCGCGGCATAAAGAATCCTGGCCGCCCCGCTTCAACGCCTGGTTGCGCGCCAAGGCCATGATCGCCTTGCGCCAGCCAGCGGCGTTTCATGCGGTTTGTGTTCTTTGCAGGCGGGCGAAGAGCTTGCGCTTGGCACGCTGCATGACCAGCGCGGCTTCGGTGTCGGACTGGAGTTGGGCGAAACGCTCCAGTTCGGCCAAACTGACACCGGGCCGCAGGAAGTGCTCGCAGCGCGGCAGTTCCCGGAGCCGCTCGATTGGCGTGGCCCAACGCTGGTAAACCGTGCGCCGCTTGCCGTTGGCTTGCGTGAGGACCGTGGGCACAGCACAAGGCCGATGGAAGTTGAGGTAAGGATTGAGATGCTCCCGGTGGAACTGGTCCATGGCCTCGGCGTGCTGCGCAGCGATATAGCCGTAGCCGATGTGCTTGCGGATGATAGCTCCGTTCTTGCTCTCCACCAGGCCGTTGTCGCCGGAATGATGGGGCCGGGATCGGGTTTGTTCGATGAGCAACTTCTGCAGCAGCCGCGCCACCGTGTAGTTGATGAACTCGCTGCCATTGTCGGAGTGGAAGCCGCGGATCACGAAGGGAAACTGCGCAAGCAGAGCCTCCAGCACCGGCAGCAGCCAGAGTTCGGAGATCTGCGGTGTGGCGGCGACGATCTCCCATTGGGTGACTTCGTCGACGGCATTGATGTGATACAACCCCTTGTCGCCCCCCTGGTCGCCCTGGTGCACGGTGTCGATGCGCAGGTATCCGGGCGAGCCTTGCGGCCGCGGCTTGCGCCGCTCGCCGATGGGGACCGGCGTCGGCCGTGTGGGCTGGTAGCTGGTGTTGCGCTGGCGATAGGCTGCGGTATTGCGCAGCCGGTAGAGGTGCGCCACCGAGATGCCGGCGAGCCGCTGGTAGGCGGCCTGCCCGTACTCGCCGTACTCCCGCTCCAGGATGCGCCGGGTGGCTGGTCCGCTCAGGTTGCCGTGCGCGCGATCGACATAGGCCAGCAGCGCGACATCGGCGGCGGTGTAGATACTGGAGAATCGGGTCCGTTGATAAACTGTCACGCTTACCTGGCCCGTCTGCTGATACGCCGTGATCAGGCGCGTCACTTGCGCCCGGCTCAAACCCGTCATCTGAGCGAGATAGAGCCGCAGCACACCCTTGTCGAGCCGCCGCAGACCGGCATACTCGTGGCGCACCAGTGTCCGCTCCACCCAGTCGTATACTTCCCGGCGGTGCAGTCCGGCAAACCGCACCCCCTCGTTGGCGGCCACCAGAGCCCGGATCTGGTCCAGGCTCGTTGCTTGAGAATCGTCCATTCTGATGATCAATCTCCAGCATCCCGTGCCTACCCTCCAGGCTCATCTTGTGTGAGAATCCGGTCCTCAGTTCAGGCTCATCTTGCATGAGAAAAGAGTGTGCTGCCCTCGGCTTCAGCCGGAGTTATATAATCTCGGATACCGGGATGCTGGGCGCAACTCAAACCATGCAAGCCGACGCCGGCTTTGTTCGCGCCAGGGAGGCGCTTGACGGCGGTGGGCTGGACAGAGTCCAGCCGGCCGGGCGGCAGGGATTCTCATGCGCCGCGGCCGCCCGCGTTGCTTCCGTTTTGCTGTTGATTGCCGGGTTTCCTTGGGCGCTGCCCATGCCGGCAAAGGGTGCGGTCGAATTCGCGGAATCGGCGGCGGAACGGGAAGTCGCCGAGTGGGTGTTGCGCCAGGGTGGAGAGGTGATGCTCCACGGCGACGGACGGCACATTCGCGAAGTCAGCCAGCTTCCGGCTACGCCATTTCGCATTCATACCGTGAATTGTGTGGACATTCACGGCTCCGTGGCCGATCTCGAGCGCCTCGGGAGCCTGGCGGACCTGCGGCGGCTGTACGTCTCGTCCCGCATGCTGATCGGCGGGCGCGCGCGGGACGGCGCCGGGGGCGGGAAGGGGCGCAGCCCATGGGGCTTTCTCGCGCGCCTCGAGCATCTCGAAGCCTTCGGCAACAGCGAGCCGGTGGTGAGCTTCCCGGTCGAGATCGACGATGCCGCGCTCGCACAATTCGGCGCGCCCGGGAACCTCCAGGAACTGCGTGTGACACGAACCGCCGTCAAAGGTTCCACGTTGGGGGCATTTCGCAACCTGCGCCGCCTGGACCTCAGCTATTC
>DATJAQ010000294.1:0-23567 GCA_035516075.1 Terriglobia bacterium
CCGCAACCCCTCCCGCAGGAGGGCGATTTGAAATGAGCACTCAGCAGCATGGCCCCGCCGGAAAGCAACGTCCACTCTGATCTCATTGAGGGATGCGGCCTGTTAAACTGCTCCCGGTCGCCGCCGCCTGGAAGCCGGCGGTCTATTCCTGGCGCGCGCCTGGCATTCGCCAGGCATACGAGCTCAGCACACGCATGTAGTTGGCGCGCTCGAAGTCTGAGGGGTTGGCCACCGAACTCATCGCCATACTCCCCCGCATCTGCTCGATCGATGCGTACTCATGCTCTTCCATCCAGCGGGTCAGGTCCGCCAATACGGTCACGAAGTGGCCCACGCCATTCTTTAACAAGGCGGAAGTCATCATCGCAACTTTAGCGCCCGCCATCATCGCTTTCAGGACGTCCGCGGCCGCGTGGATCCCGCCGGTAACGGCAAGATCCGCGCGGATGTTGTCGTACAGGATCGCCACCCAGTGCAATCGCAGCAGAAGCTCGTGGGGATTGCTGAGCACGAGGTTCGGGACCACCTCGAGGTTTTCGAGGTCGAAATCGGGCTGATAGAAGCGGTTGAAGAGCACCAGGGCATTCGCGCCGGCCTCGTTGAGACGATGCGCCATGTTGGCCACGGCCGTAAAGTAAGGGCTCAATTTGACGGCCACGGGAATGTGCACGCTGGACTTCACCTCCCGCACCAGATCGCAATAGGCGCGTTCGACTTCGAGGGAAGTGAGCTCGGCCTGGGTGGGAAGGAAATAGATGTTCAGCTCTAAAGCGTCGGCGCCGGCCTCTTCGATCTTGCGCGCATACTTGGTCCAGCCGCCGGAGGAACATCCGTTCAGACTGCCGATCACCGGAATCTGAAGCGCCTGCTTCACGCGGAAAAGGTGCTCCAAGTAGCCGTCCGGTCCTCGGTTGTACCAATTGAGTTCCGGCAGGTAAGTGAGGGACTCGGGAAAGCTCTCCGTTCCGGCGCCCAGAAAGCGGTCGAGCTCGCGGCTCTCCAGCGTGATCTGCTCTTCGAAGAGCGAATGAAACACCACGGCCGCTGCGCCCGCGTCCTCCATCTTGCGAAGGTTGTCGAGTTCCTCCGACAGGGGAGAAGAGGAGGCGACCAGCGGGTTCTTGAGTTTCAGGCCCAGATAGGTGGTGGTCAGGTCAGCCATGGTGTTCCTCCTTCGCCCCGGCCGGGGCCGAAGCCGTGGCCAGTTCCTCGTAGTTGTGCCAGCGCTCCTCCACATCCTTCCGGGCAAGTTCCAGCAGCCGCTTCGCCTCTTCCGGATTGCTGTGGGTCAGCATCGTGTAGCGAGTCTCGTTGTAAACGTATTTCTCGAGCGCAATCGAGGGGGCCCGGGAGTCCAATTGCAGCGGGTTCAGGCCCTGCCCTTTCAGGCTGGGATTGTAGCGGAGCAGCGGCCAGTAGCCCGACTGCACGGCCGCCTTCTGTTGCTCCATGCCGTACGCCATGTCGTAGCCGTGAGCGATGCAGTGGCTGTAGGCAAGGATCAGCGAGGGCCCGTCGTAGGCTTCGGCCTCGCGAAAGGCCTTGAGGGTCTGGGTGTCGTTGCCGCCCATCGCCACCCGAGCCACGTAGACGTTCCCGTAACTCAGGGCCATCATCGCCAGGTCTTTCTTGGGCCTCGATTTGCCTCCGGCGGCGAACTTGGCCACCGCGCCGCGGGGCGTGGACTTTGACATTTGGCCGCCGGTGTTCGAGTAGACCTCGGTATCGAGCACCAACACGTTGACGTTGGCGCCGGAGGCCAGCACGTGGTCGAGGCCGCCGTAGCCGATGTCGTACGCCCACCCGTCTCCGCCTACAATCCAGACGCTCTTTTGAACCAGAGCGTCGGCCACGCTCAGCAGGTCGCGCTCTTCGAGCGTTTGCAACCCCGCGAGTTTCTCCTTCAAGGCGGCCACGCGTTCCCGCTGTGCCGAGATTCCTGCCGGTTCCGACTGATCGGCCGCCAGAATGGCCGCCACGAGCTCGGGGCCCAGTTTGCCCGCCAGCCGCTCCAGCAGGTGGCGGGCATAGTCTGCCTGCTTGTCGAGCGCCAGCCGCATCCCCAGACCGAACTCGGCGTTATCTTCGAACAGGGAATTGGACCACGCCGGACCACGCCCCTGCGCATTGCTGGTATAGGGCGTGGTGGGCAGATTGCCGCCGTAGATCGAAGAGCATCCGGTGGCGTTGGCGATGAGGGCGCGATCGCCGAACAACTGCGTCATCAATTTAAGGTAAGGTGTTTCTCCGCAGCCGGCGCAGGCGCCCGAAAACTCGAAAAGGGGCTCGAGCAACTGCGCATCCTTTACCTGGCCGAGGCTCAGCGCGCTGCGCTCCGGCTCGGGGAGGGTCCCGAAGAATTCCCAGTTCGCCCGTTCGACCTCCCGGATGGGCAATTGCGGCGCCATATTGATGGCCTTGTGCTTCGCCTCGCTCTTGCTCTTAACGGGACACACCTCCACGCACAGGCGGCAACCGGTGCAGTCTTCGGGCGCAACCTGCAGCGTGTAGCGCGCCTCTTTGAATTCCTTCCAGCGCGCCGGCACCGACTTGAAGCCGTGGGGAGCGCCGCTGAGACGGTCCGAGGTGTAGAGCTTCGCCCGGATAACGGAGTGCGGGCACACCATGACGCATTTCCCGCACTGGATGCAGAGCTGTTCGTCCCATACGGGAATTTCGAGGGCGATATTGCGCTTCTCCCACTGCGCGGTGCCGGAGGGAAAGGTTCCGTCGGGGGGCAAGGCACTCACCGGAATCGAGTCGCCCTGGCCGGCGATGATGCGGGCGCTGACGTTACGCACGAACTCAGGCGCCGCGGCGGGCACGGCAGGCAGGATGTCGAAGACGCTCGAGGCCTCGGCGGGCACGGCGACTTCGTAAAGTTGGTCGAGGGTCTGATCGACGGCGGCGAAGTTCCGGGCCACCACGGCCTCCCCGCGCCGGCCGTAGGTCTTCTCAATCGACTTCTTGATGGCCGCAATGGCCTCCGCCCGCGGCAGCACGCCGCTGATCGCAAAGAAGCACGTCTGCATCACGGTGTTGATGCGGCCGCCCATCCCCGCCTCGCGCGCCACCCTGACGGCGTCGATCACGAAGAAGCGCAGCTTCTTGGCGACGAGGTGCTCCTGCGTGGCCCGTGGCAGATGGTCCCACACGTCCCCCGGCCCGTAGGGGCTGTTGAGCAGAAAGGTTGCGCTGGTCTCGGCCGCGCCCAACATGTCGTAGCGCTCCAGGAAGCCGAACTGGTGGCAGGCCACGAAACTCGCCCGGCTGATGAGGTAGGTGGAGTGGATCGGGCGGGGCCCGAAACGCAGGTGTGAAATGGTGACCGAGCCCGACTTCTTGGAGTCGTAGACGAAATACCCCTGGGCGTAGTTGTCCGTATCCTCGCCGATGATCTTGATGGAGTTCTTGTTCGCACCCACCGTGCCGTCGGAGCCCAGGCCGTAAAAAATGGCGCGCACGGTGGCGGGATTTTCGGTGGAAAAACCCGAATCATAATCCAGGCTGGTGTGCGTCACGTCATCCTGAATCCCGATGGTGAAGTGATTGGCCGGCCGGGCTTTCTGCATTTCGTCGAAAATGCCCTTCACCATCGCCGGGCTGAACTCCTTCGAAGAGAGCCCGTAGCGCCCTCCCATCACGCGAGCCGTCGTCACTCCCGGCGCCGGCCCATCGCCGCCGGCCGCGGCTTCGTGAAGCGCCGCCACCAGATCCAGGTAGAGGGGCTCGCCGCCGGCCCCGGGCTCCTTGGTGCGGTCGAGAACGGCGAGGGTCTTAACGGTGGGCGGCAGCGCGGCGATGAAATGTTCCGCCGAGAAGGGCCGGTAAAGCCGCACCTTCAATACGCCCACCTTCTGTCCGCCGGCGTTCAGGTGCTCCACGGCCTCTTGAACCGCCTCGGCGCCCGAGCCCATCAGCACGATCGCGCGATCGGCGTCGGCCGCGCCCTCGTAATCGAACAGGCGGTACCGCCGTCCGGTCAGCCGCGCGAACTTGTCCATCGCGTTCTGCACGATGGTGGGACAGGCGCGGTAGTAGGCGTTCGAGGCCTCCCGCGCCTGAAAGAAGACGTCGGGATTCTGCGCCGTGCCCCGGATGAACGGCCGGTCGGGCGAGAGCGCGCGGGCGCGATGCGCCCGAACGAGTTCTTCGTCGATCATGGCGCGCAGGTCCTCGTCGCCGAGCTGCTCCACCTTGGCGACTTCGTGAGAAGTCCGGAAGCCGTCGAAGAAATGGAGGAAAGGCACGCGGGCCTCCAGCGTCGCCGCCTGCGCGATCAGGGCGAAATCCATCGCCTCCTGAACCGAGTTCGAGGCGAGCATGGCGAAGCCCGTCTGCCGCACGGCCATCACGTCGCTGTGGTCGCCAAAGATCGAAAGGGCGTGGGTGGCTACGGTGCGGGCGGCCACGTGAATCACCGCCGCCGTCAGCTCACCGGCGATCTTGTACATGTTGGGCAGCATCAGGAGCAAGCCCTGCGACGCGGTGAAGGTGGTGGCCAGGGCGCCCGCCTGCAGGGCCCCGTGCAAAGCCCCGGCGGCGCCGGCCTCGCTTTGCATTTCCACCACGCGGGGCACGCTGCCCCAGATGTTCGGCCGGCCCTCGGTGCACCACTCATCCGCCCATTCACCCATCGGAGAGGCGGGGGTGATGGGGTAAATGGCGATCACTTCATTGATCCGGTAGGCCGACGAGGCCGCCGCCTCGTTGCCGTCAATCGTTACTTTGGGTCTCGCCATAAGTCTCCGCTCCTGACCGCTCACGCGAGTCTGCTTCGCGCTGCTCTATTCCTGTTTAACAGCCGTCGCCCACCCCCGACAGTGACCATGATCACACCCCCGGTGGCGGGTGTACACCCGCGGAGACTTGGAGGCCGTGAGCTCAAGCGTCGCGCCAGCGCCTTATTTGCGGATCAAAACCACGATGGAGCGCGGCCCGACGGCGTAACTCGGGCTCCCGAGCGGGATCTCGGCGCCGGGTTCACAAATATCGTCGGGACTGTCCAGGCTGGTGTCAACCACGCGGCGCCAATCGCCGGGCGAGCCTTCCTGCACCCCAAACGTCAATTCCTCCCAGTAGGCGTTGATCATCACGTAGAGATCCTTGTCGTTCTGGGAAGCGCCGTGGAGGCAGAAAGCCAGGGTGTGGGAATCGTAGGAGAGGTCCGGGGCTCCGCCCACGCCGTACCAGCGCACGTCGTCGCGCCAGAAGCGGCTGCGGCCGAGGGAGGGGTGCGCCTTGCGGAAGGCGATCATCGTCTTGAAGAACCGGAAATGGTCCTGATTCTTCCGGAGCAGGTCCCAGTCGAGCCAGGTGATTTCGTTGTCCTGATTGTAGGGATTGTTGTTCCCTTGCTGCGTGTTGAGGAATTCGTCGCCGGCCGGAAACATCGGGGTGCCGTTGGAGAGGAGCAGCAGGCAGCAGAAGTTCTTCGCCTGGCGTTTGCGCAGCGCCACCACGTCCGCCGGAACGTTTTCGTCGCCCTCCCAACCGCAATTCCAGCTCAGGTTGTCGTCCGTGCCGTCCTCATTGTTTTCGCCATTCGCCTCGTTGTGTTTCTGGTTGTACGAAACCAGGTCATAGAGACAGAAGCCGTCGTGGCAGGTGACGAAATTGACGCTCTGATAGGGGTGGTAGGCGTTCAGCACGTCGTCGGGGAACAGATCGCTGCTGCCGTAGACGCGCGTGATGAGGGCCGGGACCATCCCTGCATCCCCTTTGACAAAGGACCGGAGGTTGTCGCGGAACTGGCCGTTCCATTGCAGCCAGGAGATTCCGGGAAAGGTTCGGCCAAGCTCATAGGATGCCAAGTCCCACGCCTCCGCAATCAAGCGGGCCTGCCGGAGCGCGGGAGCGCCGCTGATTTCCGCGATCACGGGCGGGTCGTCGAGATTGATCGAGCCGTCTTCGTAACGGCTGAAAATGGAGGCCAGATCGAACCGGAAGCCGTCCACGTGCATCTCGCGCTTCCAGAAGCGCAGACTGTCGACAATCATCTGACGCACGTAGCGATTGGCGCACCGCAGGGTGTTGCCGGTGCCGGTGTCGTTGCGATAGTGAATCATGTCCGGCGCGAGCACGTAGTAGGTGCTGTTGTCGATGCCGCAATAGCTGTAGGTGGGGCCGTTTTCGTCGCCTTCGGCGGTGTGGTTGAAGACCACATCCAGGATCACCTCAATCCCGGCCGCGTGCAGGGCCTTCACCATGCTTCGGAATTCGCTCAGCACGTTTTCGGAAGACCCGGCGATGGCGTAGGAGTGATTGGGCGAGAAAAAACTCAGCGGCATGTAACCCCAGTAGCTGCCCTCCTGGCTGTCTTGCTGAAAAACGGGCAGAAGTTCGACGGCCGTGATTCCAAGCTCTTGCAGGTAGGGAATCTTCTCGATCAGTCCGGCGTAGGTGCCGCGCTTCTCCGGGGCGACGCCCGAGCTCGGCCGCTCGGTGAATCCTCGAACGTGGACTTCGTAGATGACGGTGTCGGAGGTGTGCACCGGCGGCGCATCGCCGCTCCAGTCGAAGGCGTTCTTGGGGGCGATCACCCCCAGCGGAGCCTTGCCCGCGTTGCTGCCGGGCACGCACGCCGCCGCCCGGCTGAAGCCCTCGGGCCGGAAGAGGGCCATGGCGTAAGGGTCGAAGAGGATTTTTTGATCGTCAAACCGCTGGCCCTGGCCGGGCGCGTTGCGCCCCGCGACCTGGTAGGCGTAATAGGTTGCCCCAAGGAAGGACACGGCCTCCAGCCGGCAGTGCCATACCCGGCCGGACTTGTTGGTGAGCGGATCGAAGGCGTGCGTGAAGACGGGCAGGGTGACATCCCCCGGGCCGTAGAGCAGCAGCGTCACGCTGGTGGCGTCCTTGGAATAAAGCGCAAAGTTGAAGGCCTGCTCCGCCTCGATCCATGTGACGCCCAGCGGCGAGGGCGAACCCTCGGCGGCAAACCACGTATTCATACGGCCACCCCAGCCTTTCCAAGCCGCCGGTACGGCGATCCCGCCGGCTTCGAGACGGATCTAACCCACCGCTCAGACTGCGCGTGACCGTAATACTAGCACCCATCAACGCCGCCTGAAGCGCCCGAAAGGTTAGATCCGGGTCAACCTCAACCTCAATTCGTCGACCAGGCCTCACGGCGGGATACGGGTGTGAACCCGATGAAGACGCGCGGCGACGTGTCGGAAAGACTGGTCGAACGAGGAGCGCTTGCGTCCTTCGGCGTTCTCGGGAGAGGGAAATGGCGCGATCACCTACCCTACGGCTACATTTTAGATGGAGCGATACGCGCAGTTGCGTTCAGTGGCGGCCGGGAATATGTTATCGACGAGTGGACGACTGAAAAAGGATAGCTGGCTATTTACGTGACTCAGGTGGCCCCCACAGTTTGTGGTCGCAGCCCGGCCATGGCGCTACGTGCGCTTCCAATGTGGCCGTGCGAAGGCCTGTATTCACGAGTTAAGCGCCGCCCGCACCAAGAAAGTCCTCCTTCCTCGCATGCCAGTGAACGGGCACGTAGGATGCCTGCAGAGGGCCGGGGTCGGCCCTTGGGAGGGAGGGCGGACTCTGTGCGTGCCGACGGTCGCAATCGGTTGTGGTCACCTGCGTCAGATAAACACCCATCAAAGGAAACTCGGCTCGAGTGCCCAATAAGACTGTGCGGAGTTACCAGGGAGTACCCATAAAAGTGCAGACCTTCACGGCGGTTATTCACCGGGAAGAGGACCTGTACGTCGCCACGTGTCGTGCCCTGGGAACGGTGAGTAAAGGCGCCACCATCGAGGATGCTCTCGCCCATCTTAAGGAATTCCCTTGAATCAAAATGCGGTCGTAGCAGGAAATCACTCCCGCGATCTGCTGGTGATGCCGTTCCGTCAACAGTGTCAGGCCCATCCGAGAACCTCGCGTCCTCGGATGATCATATCAACTTTTTTGGTTCCGAATCCGCCGGGTTACGCATATGTTGTTCATATTGTTTGACTTGATCCCATTTTCCTCAGCACGCGCGTTTCGTAGGCTCCAGCCATCTTATTGATTCTGGGCTACATTCTGGCTTTGTGCAAAAATTACTCGCTTTTCGTCTTTTGTTCGCTTTGGCCTTTGGCCGACGATCGGCGAGGCCAGATGGAGCACGGACCCTCGATCACAAAGCGCTTCCTCTATCAGAATATATATGTATCATAGATCAAACAGCCTGTCAGGCAGTTTCAGGCGTCGCTCGCAAATCAGCTTGCTGAAGCGGCGATGCCCCCATCGCCGCTCCGGTCAGGAAAAGAAGATCGGCGGAGGGGACCCCGCCGCTACAAGGTATGCAAATTGATTCACGACCTGGCGCGAAGCCAAGGCCAAATCAGACCGTCCTTGGTAGCAAAGTTGTACCGTTCGCACGGCCTGCCGGCTTCACGGCCCCTTACTGTGCGGCGGGCACCCAAACGCGGTTGGGCGCCGAGATCTTGACCAGCGGAACTTCGGTGGTCACGCGCAAGCGCGCGAGCCCCGGTTTCTCGCTGGTCGCGGCCGCGAAGGTGAGTACATACTGCCGGCCCAGCCTCTCGCGCAGATCATTGAGGAACGGGCTAAAGGCGACCGGTGACGAAAGGCCCTGGAAGTAAGCCTCGCCTCCGGTCTCCGAGGTCAGCCGCTCGAGCGAGTCCTGCCCGTTGAACACCAGCCCGGCTCGGTGGCTGAGGCGCGCGGCGCCGCCCGCATAAATGGCGAAGATCGTCGCACCCGACTTATGCGCCTGATCGATGGCGGCCTGAAGATCGGGATTCACCGCGGCTTGAGTGTCGAAAAGACCGCGATAAATATCGATGCCGTTGCTTACGAGCAAAACCGATCGCATGCGGCCGTCCGCCGGCCAGTGCGCCAGCAGGTTCTGAACGGATTGGTAGATGCTTGCGCCGGCGTTGATCTGCCCTTCAGGCAAGCGCAAGGCCTTGTCCACCGCGCCGTGGTCCGCGGTGAAATCCTGGCTGAATTTCGCCGCCCCGTACTCGGCGTAAGCCACCCCCACCCACGTGGACGGGGGAAGGGAGCGGACAAACGCTTCGAGATCGCCGAACTGCAGGCCCAGTTCGCTGCCGAGCGAGCCGTCGACGAGAATGGCGAGGTCCCCGCCTTGCGAGCCCCCGCTGACCTGCTTCAAGTCGACCACCGGCCGGCGCGCACCGTCTTGAAACACCATCAGATCCTGAGTGGTGAGACTGGGCCCCGCCGGCCGCTGGCCCGAGATGCTGACCGTCACCTGGACGGGGGTGGTTCCGGTATCCGGGACGCCCGCCGCCAGGAGTGAGCCCAGGGTGGCGCCTAACATCACTGCTAAACCCATCGTCGCTATTGCTTTGAAATTCCTCATCATACCCTCCGCGAGCGAATCTCTGGCCGCTTCCCCCCCTGTTCGTTGGATGCACTTTCAGGAGCACGCGCGCGGGCGGCGCGCCGAATTTGGTTGACATCGAAAGGAAAATGTATAATTATTCAAATCTATGCATATCGCACGGCGGACGCCATGGTAAGCTCGCAAAAGCGCTTCCGGCAGGGCCAGATCCTCAAACTGGTTTCGTCCCGCGACGTGGCCAGCCAGGACGACCTGCGGCGCCTGCTTTCCCGGCTGGGCATGCGGGTAACCCAGGCCACCCTGTCGCGCGATATTCAGGAGCTGAAGCTGGTCAAAACCGCCGAGGGCTACCGGGTGCTGGAGGCGGAGGGCGCCACGGCCGCCGCGCAGCACAGACTGGAGCGCGCCCTGCGCGAGTTCCTGCTGGATGTGCGCGAGGCGCAGAACTTGCTGGTGTTGAAGACTCCGCCCGGAGGCGCCCAGCCGCTGGCGGCCGCCCTGGACGGCGAGCGCATGATAAACGTGGCCGGCACTATCGCCGGCGACGACACCGTGCTGGTGATCACCCCGTCCCGCAAGGCTTGCGCAGCGTTGCAGAAAAGGATGCAGGAGTTGGTGCGATGAGCGCAAAGCACAGCGTGGCGGTGATCGGAGCCACGGGCTACGCCGGCGTGGAGCTCGCCCGGTTGCTGCTGCGCCATCCGCGGGTGGCCACGCCCACCTTCTACCTCCGCGGCCACAGCGCCTCGGCGCACTGCCTCAGTGAGCTCTTCCCCGAGTTTGCCGGCTGGGGCGAGGCGCCCTGTCGCCCCTTTTCGGTGGAGGCGGTGGCCGGGAGCGGGGCCGAAGTGGTTTTCCTTTCGACGCCGCACGAAGCTTCGCTGGAACTGGTGCCGCCACTGGTTGCAGCGGGACTCCGGGTGGTGGACCTGAGCGGCGCATTCCGCTTTCACGAGCCCGAGACCTTCGCCCAGTGGTACAAGCTGCCGCCTCCCGCGCAGGAACTGCTGGCGTCCGCGGTGTACGGCCTGCCGGAGCTCTACGCGGAGGCGCTGCCGGGCGCGCGCCTGGTGGCCAATCCGGGCTGTTACCCCACTTCGGTGACTCTCGGCCTGCGCCCGCTGGTGGACGCGGGTCTGGTGAACGCCGGGCGCGGCGTGGTGTGCGACGCAAAATCCGGCGCCAGTGGAGCGGGCAAAGAACCCAGACGCGAGTTGCACTTTGTGGAAGTCCACCAGAACTTGCGCGCCTACGGGCTTTTCACGCACCGGCACACGCCCGAAATCACCGATCACGCCGGGCTGAAGGCGCAGGATTTCATTTTCACGACCCATCTGATCCCGGTGGCGCGCGGGATCCTTTCCACACTCTATGTGTGGCTCGACCGGCCCCATTCGGCGGAAGAAGTCGAGGGTGTGTACCGGAGCTTCTACGCGGGCCGGCCCATGGTGCGGATTCGCCAGGCGGGCCGGCTGCCGGACCTGCACCACGTGGTGCACACCAACTTCTGCGACATCGGGTTCGCGCTCGATCCCTCGGGCGAACGCCTGGTGGTGGTGTCGTGCCTGGACAATCTGGGTAAGGGTGCGGCGGGACAGGCGGTGCAGAATCTCAACGGCATGCTGGGCCTCGAAGAGGCTTGCGGGCTCAAATGAGGATGGTGATCAAATTCGCCGGGGCGCTGCTGGAGCAGCCGCTGGAAGCGATAGCGCAGCAGGTGGCCGACCTTGTCCACCAGGGACACGAGCTGCTGGTGATCCACGGCGGCGGGCGCACCTTCACCGCCACCCTGGCGCGGCTGGGAATTGAAAGCCGATTCGTGGCCGGATTGCGCGTCACCGGTCGTGAGACGCGCGACGTGGCCGTCATGGTCCTCGGCGGCCTTCTCAATACCCGCCTGGCAGCCGCCATTTCCGCCGCCGGCCAGAGCGCCATCGGAGTAACGGCGGGCGACGCGGGCTGCTTAAGGGCCCGGCCGCTCCTGACACCGCCGGCTTTGGGATTCGTGGGCGAGCTGACGGGCGTGAATGCGCCATTCTTCCAGTCCCTGTGGAATGCGGGCCTAGTGCCGGTGGCGGCGTGCCTCGGGCTCGGCGACGACGGCGAGCTTTACAACATCAACGCCGACCAGATGGCGGCGGCAGCGGCGGAATACCTGAGTGCGGAGCGGCTGATTTACCTCACCGACGTCGCCGGAGTGCTCGATGGGGCGAACGTGCTCGAGACGATCGAGTGCGATCAGCTTGAGGCGCTGGTGGCGGCGGGCACGGTGTCGGGCGGAATGGTGCTGAAGTTGGAAGCCAGCCGGCGCGCCCTGCTTGCCGGCGTGGGTGAAGTGAGGATTGTGGGCGGAGAGATTCCCGGAGGCCTGTTCGCCGCTGCCTCCGGGCAGAATGCGGGAACGCGGGTGGTGGCTCCCGTGCCGGTGAGGAGAACATAAACTTGGCCGGAAAGGCAAAGACAACATCGACGGCATCCAGCCCGGCACGGGCCCGGCGCGAGGCCGAGCGCTATTTGATGAACACCTACAAGCGCCCGCCCCTGGTGTTCGTGCGGGGCAAAGGCTGCTACCTCTACGACGACCGGGGCCGCGAGTACCTGGATTTTCTCGGCGGCATCGCGGTCAACGCGCTGGGCCACGCCCATCCCCGGCTGGTACGGGTGATCAGGCGCGAAGCGGCGCGGGCCACCCATCTCTCGAATCTGTTCCATAACGAGTTTCAGGGGCCGCTGGCCCGCAAACTTGCAACCTGGTCCGGAATGGACCGCGTTTTCTTTACCAACAGCGGCACCGAGGCGGTGGAAGGCGCCTTGAAACTGGCCCGCATTCGGGCGCGGCAAAGGTATGGCGGCGATAGCCGGGGACAGACGCGCATCCTGGCGCTCGAGAATTCATTTCACGGGCGAACCTTCGGAGCGCTCTCCATCACGGCCACGGAGAAATACCGCAAGCCCTTCGAGCCGCTGGTGCCGGGAGTGGAATTCGTCCGTTTCAACGACGTCGCCGATCTTGAAGCCAAGTTCGACTCGCGGGTCTGCGCCATCGTGATCGAACCCATCCAGGGCGAGGGCGGAATTTATCCGGTGAGCGAAGGATTCTGGAAGCGGGCGCGGGAGTTGGCCACGCAACACGAGTCGGCCCTGGTTGCGGACGAGATTCAGTGCGGCCTGGGGCGCACGGGAAGGCATTTCGCCTACCAACGCTTTTCAGCCCCGCCGGATGTCGTGGTGGCGGCCAAACCCCTGGCCGGCGGGCTGCCGCTCGGAGCGCTGCTGGCGAAGGAGTCGTTCGCGTCTGCCTTTTCGCCCGGCCTGCACGGCACCACTTTCGGTGGTGGGCCGCTGGTGTGCGCCGTGGCTTTGGAACTGCTCAACACCATCGATGACGAGGGGCTGCTCAAAAACGTCCGCCGCCGGGGAGAGCAGATCCGTGCGGGGCTCGAACAGCTCCGGGCACGGTTCGATTTCATCCGCGAGGTTCGAGGCGAGGGACTGATACTCGGCCTCGAGCTCGGCGTGGAGGGCGCTCCGTACGCGACTGAGGCGCTGGCGCGAGGCCTCGTGATCAACTGCACGCACGATTTCACCCTGCGCTTTCTTCCACCGTTCATCATCGGCGAGCGGCACGTGCGGGAGTTCTTCGAGAAGCTGGAGACTGTGTTCGCCAGGACCCGAGCGGCAGCCGTAAAGCTCCGCCGGACTTGAGGATTATGACGTGCGGCTCCTCGAAGCCGCCGCTCCGCAGGAGGTGACCGAGAGATGAGTACCGTGATGGAAACTTTGACGAGGACCCGGGATCTGTTGACCGGCGGGGAATGGACGGCGGCGGCGCTGCGCGACCTCTACCATCTGGCAGCGGACGTCAAGGTTCACCCCGAACGCTTCCGCAGCGCGCTCGGCGGCCGCTCAGTGGCCATGATCTTCGAGAAGCCCTCGTTGCGCACCCGGGTGACGTTCGAGGTGGGCATCCGCAGCCTGGGCGGGACAGCGGTATTCCTCGACCACGCGCAATCGCGCCTCGGTGAGCGCGAAGCTGTGCGGGACGTGGCTCGGAGTCTCGAGTGCTGGGTGCAGGCCATTGTCGCGCGCACCTTCGAGCATCAGATGCTCGAGCAACTGGCCGGGCACGCGGACATTCCCGTCATCAACGCTCTTTCCAACCGCTTTCATCCCTGCCAGGCTCTGGCCGATTTCTTCACGCTGGAAGAACGCTTTGGCCACTTGCGGGGCTTGCCGTTCGCGTTTGTGGGCGACGGCAACAATATGTGCCATTCGTTGATGCTGGTGGCGGCGCGCCTCGGGGTTCACATGCGCGTGGCGACGCCCCCGCAATACCGCCCGGAGCCGGAGATCGTGGCGGAGGCTCGGCGGGCAGCCCGCGAAAGCCGGGGCCGCATCGACCTCGTGACCGACCCGGCCGACGCCGTCCAGGGCGCCCAGGCGGTCTACACCGACACCTGGGTGAGCATGGGCCAGGAACTCGAGGCCGCCGAACGCGAAGGCATCTTCACGCCGTACCGGGTGACGGAATCGCTGATGGGGCTGGCCCACCCCGATGCCGTCTTCATGCACTGCCTGCCCGCCCATCGCGGCGTTGAGGTAACCGAGGGCGTAATCGATTCCGGGCGATCGCTGATCTATCACCAGGCGCAGAACCGGCTTCACGTACAAAACGCGATTCTGCTGACCCTGCTGGACTAAGGAGAGCGAAGTGCCGAAAAAAGTCGTGCTCGCCTATTCGGGCGGACTGGATACGTCCATTATCATCCCGTGGCTGAAGGAGAATTACGCCTGCGAAGTCATCGCGATGATCGGCGACGTGGGCCAGCAGGAAGACCTCGAAGCCGCCCGGCGCAAGGCCCTCGAGACCGGCGCTTCCGCGGCCTCCATCGAGGACCTGCGCGAAGAGTTTGTAATCGGCTACGTTTGGCCCACCCTTCGGGCCGGCGCGGTCTATGAGCACCGGTATCTGCTGGGCACCTCGATGGCGCGCCCGGTGATCGCGAAGCGCCAGGTGGAGATCGCCTTGCAGCTCGGCGCCGACTCCGTGGCCCACGGCTGCACGGGCAAGGGCAATGACCAGGTACGCTTCGAGCTCACCTACAAGGCACTCGGCCCGGGACTCACGATCATCGCTCCATGGCGGGAATGGTCCATTCAGTCGCGAGAGGACGCCATCGCCTATGCACGGGCGCATGGGGTTCCGATTGAGCAGACCAAAGCTAACATCTACAGCCGTGATCGCAACCTTTGGCACCTCAGCCATGAGGGCGGGCGCCTGGAAAACCCCGCGAACGCACCCGATGAGGTCATGTGGCAATGGACCAGGGCGCCCGAGAAGGCCCCGAATGACGCGGAGGACGTCGAGATCGGGTTCGAGGCAGGGACCCCGGTTTCGGTGGACGGGCAGGCGCTCGGGCCTGTTGAATTGATCGAGCGCCTGAACACCGTTGCCGCCGAGCACGGCGTGGGGCGGATCGACCTGGTAGAAAACCGGCTGGTAGGCATCAAGTCGCGCGGCGCGTACGAAACCCCGGGCGGCACGTTGCTCGTGACCGCGCACCGCGAGCTCGAGGCGCTTTGCCTGGACCGCGAAACGCTGCATTTTCAACAGTTATTGTCGCATCGATACGCGGAGATGGTCTACTATGGGCTGTGGTTCACACCGCTGCGAGAATCGCTCGACGCCTTCTTCGCGGCGTCGCAGCGGCGGGTGGCTGGCAAGGTGGGACTGCGGCTCTTCAAAGGAAACGTGACCATCACCCGCCGCTGCTCAGCTCATTCGCTCTACCGGGCGGAGCTGGCCAGCTTCAACATGGCCCGCTACAATCCCAAGGACGCAGAAGGGTTCATCAACCTATTCGCCCTGCCGGTTACGGTTCCCCCGGGCGACGGCGCCCCGGGTTCTGAAGAGCCATGAGTTCACCCAGCTCCAAATTGTGGGGCGGGCGGTTCGATCGACCGCCCGATGAAGCCTTCAACCAGTTTCAGCGGTCCTTCCCATTCGATCGCCGCCTGCTTCCTTACGAACTCCGGGTGAATCGCGCCTGGGCCCAGGCGCTGGAGAACGCCGGCTTGTTGAGCTCTGCCGAAACGGCG
Source organism: Terriglobia bacterium (assembly GCA_035516075.1). Lineage (GTDB taxonomy): Bacteria > Acidobacteriota > Terriglobia > UBA7540 > UBA7540 > Gp13-AA77. The sequence continues at coordinate 15,431 of DATJAQ010000294.1, forward strand.
GAGATTCTCAACGCCCTCGCACAGATCGAACTGCGGGTGAAAGGCGAGCCGGCCTGGGTCTCGGCTTCCGCCGCCGAGGACGTGCACCACTTCGTCGAAATGGCCCTTGTGGAACTGGCCGGACCGGTGGGCTGGAAGGTGCACACTGGCCGCAGCCGGAATGACCTGGTGGCTACGGACTTCCGCCTCTTCGTGAAGGACGCTATTGCCGACATGCGCGACGCCGTGGCCCGCCTGATCCGAGCGCTCATCGAACATGCAGAGCTGCACTTCGGCGTGCCCATGCCAGGGATGACGCACCTTCAGCACGCGCAGCCCATCCTCTACGCTCACTTTCTGCTCGCGCACGTGGAGGGGTTCTTTCGTGACGTCGAGCGCCTGGCGAACGCGCGCCGGGCCGCCGACCTGTGCCCGCTGGGGTCGGCGGCGCTGGCGGGCACGCCTTTTCCCGTCGATCGCGTCGCCCTGGCACGCCAGCTCGGATTCGCAGGGGTCACCGCCAACAGCCTGGACGCGGTGAGCGCCCGCGATTTCGCTCTCGATTATCTGTATACTATAGCCGTGATATCGACCCACCTCTCGCGGCTCGCCGAAGACTTCGTGCTCTTCGCCTCGTCCGAGTTCGGCTTTGTGACTCCCGGTGACGAGCACTCCACGGGCAGCAGCATCATGCCGCAGAAGAGAAATCCGGACGCCTGGGAGCTTATTCGCGGCAAGACAGCGCGGGCGACCTCCGGGCTATTCAGCCTGCTGACCACGCTGAAGGGGCTGCCCACCGGTTACCAGCGCGATCTGCAGGAAGACAAAGAACCGCTGTTCGAAACTCACGACCAATCGCTGGCCGCCGTGCGCGTGGCGGCGAGCGCCATCGCCACCTTGCAGGTGAACGAGTCGCGGTTGCGCCAAGCGGCCTCAGACCCCGGACTGCTGGCCACGGAAGCAGCGGATTTCCTGGTGCGGCGCGGCTTGCCGTTCCGCCAGGCGCACGAGGTTGTGGGTCGCGTGGTGCGGGAAGCCGAGCGCATGGGGCAGCCCTGGACAAAGCTGCCCATGGAGCGGCTCCGCACGTTTTCGCCGCTCTTCGACGAGGAACTGCACCGGGTGGTGACGCTCGAGGCCGCCCTGGCGGCGCGTTCCGTGGCGGGTGGAACTGCCCCAGAAAACGTTCGCAGTTCGATCGCGCGCTCGCGGGAGCGCCTGAGCCAAATGGAGGTCCACACATGAAGCACCTGTTTTCAGAACCCGCTCCTCTCGATCCTGCGCAAATCCCACACGGCTTCAGCTTCGCGTCGACGGCCTGCGGCTTGAAGGCAAGCAAGGGTCCGGACCTGGCCCTCATCACCAGCGGCGAGCCTGCCACGACGGCCGCGGTGTTCACCACGAACCGAGTTAAGGCGGCACCGGTGCTGGTGTCGCAAGAGCACCTGAGGACCTCAGGCACCGAAATCCGCGCCGTGATCGCGAACTCCGGCAATGCCAACTGCGCCACGGGCGCGGCGGGCCTCGCAGCCGCGCGCGCCACCGCCGCCGCTGTGGCGCGGGAGCTCGGCTGCAAGGCCGAGCAGGTGCTGGTGTGTTCCACCGGTGTGATCGGCGTGCCGTTGGAGGCGAAGAAGATTGTGGGCGCCGTGCCAGGCCTGGTGAAATCCCAGGCGGGTTCTCCCGAGGCCCATGCCGGAGTGGCGCGGGCCATCATGACCACCGATACGCGCGCGAAATGGGCGGCGGCGAGCTGCCGGATCGGGAAAAAAGAAGTGCGCGTACTGGGCTGCGCCAAAGGCGCCGGTATGATTCACCCTCAAATGGCCACCATGCTGGCCTTTGTCGTAACGGACGCAGCCCTGAGCCCCATGCAAGCTCAGCGGGCCCTGGAAAGAGCGGCCGCCACCACGTTCAACACCGTTTCGGTGGACGGAGACACATCGACCAACGATTCCTTGATCCTGCTCGCCAACGGCACTGCGGGCAATCCGATTATTCGCTCGGCGGGCGTTCACCTCAGGCAATTTGTGAAGGCCCTGGAGAGCGTCTGCCGGGAGCTGGCGCTGGCGATTGTGGCGGACGGCGAGGGGGCCACCCGGGTGGCTGAGATTGAGGTGCGGGGCTCGCCCTCCGAGGCGCTGGCGGCGCATGTGGCGCGCACCGTCGCGAGCTCAGCCCTCGTAAAAACGGCTCTGGCGGGCGCCGATCCGAACTGGGGGCGCATCCTGGCAGCCGCAGGACGGGCTTTCTGGCCGAAAAGGGTCAGCTTGGACTACTCGAAGGTGGAAATCCGGGTGGCCGGCATCCTCGTGTGCCGCCAGGGCCAGGCGCATCCGTTCGACGAGGCCGCGGCGCACAAGAAAATGCTGGAGCGCTACGTTCCCATCGTACTCGATTTCAAGAGCGGGAGCGGACGCGCTACCGTGTGGACGTGCGATTTTACGGCTGACTATGTCCGCATCAACGCCAGCTACCGCACGTAGCGCCTCGAGGGGTTCTTTCGCTCGGCGCCGCCCCCGACAGGATCGTCGACGCCGGGGCGGTAAGCGATTCTCTAGAGAAGTAGCACGGACCTGCGAACGGCTCGCGGCACGTCTGCAAGGGCAAGAGGGAACAGCCGGAGCCACACTCGCAGGCCCGCGCCAGCCCGCTATTCCTTTAAACTTAGAGGCCCTTGCCCACCTGGCGGTCCCCCCACCTCGAGGCTGACCTTGCAGGAATCATCCGAGTACGCAAAGTCGCGGCTCAACACCTTGAACGCCGTAGGTCTCCCCTCATACTGGTACGTGACGTGATCGCCGACGTCCGGAATCAGGACAGGCTCTCCGTCTTTGAGATACACTCGCTCGTCCAGCGTGCGTTTTCCAGGGAAATGGCCCTCGTCCCGATAGCGAACCACAACGCTGTATCGCATCTTCAGGCACCTCCTGATAATCGCCAAGAGTCCATGTTTAACCGGCGCGCCGGGCTGAAGCGGCTGTCTGGGCGCCAGGAGCAATTTGCCCTGCGCCTCGCACCCGCGAGCCGTAGCGGGCAGGCGCGTCCAGAAGAAGCGAGGGGCGGCGCCGCGGCGACTCCGCCCCGAACCAGATCCCTTGCGGCCGCGGTCTGGCGCAGAGATTGCTTAGGGATAGAGGCCGCGAATCTTGATGGCCTCGGCAACGCGCCCGATGCCCAGCATGTTGGCCGCAGTCCTCAGGCTGACCTTGTGATCGAGATGAATCTTCAGGACCTCGGCAAAGGCCGTCGACATCACCCGCTCAAGCCGTTTGTAAACGTCCTCGGCATCCCAGAACAGATGCTGCTCGTCCTGGACCCATTCGAAGTAAGACACCGTGACGCCGCCCGCGTTGCAAAGGATGTCCGGGATGAGGAAAACACCCTTCGCCTCCAGTTCGGCGTCCCCGTCCGGCGTGACGGGCCCGTTGGCCGCCTCGGCAACGACCTTCGCCTTAATCGTGGAGGCGTTGGAGCTGTCGATGGCGTTCTCCAGGGCCGCCGGAACCAGAACCTCGCAGTTGAGAGCGAGCAGTTCTTCGGGCCGGATCTCCTGCGCTTCAGGGAAACCCAGGACCTGGCCCGTCTTTTCCTTGTAGGCCATGAGCTTGGGCAGATCAAAGCCCTTGCTGTTGTAGATGCAGGCACGCGAATCACTCACTGCGACTACGGTGGCTCCGGCCTCGTGGAGCAGGAGAGCCGCGATGGAGCCGGCATTCCCGAACCCCTGAACGACGACCTTCGCGCCCTTGACCGGAATTCTCAAATGCTCAAGGGCCGACAGGACGGTGTAGTAAACGCCCCGTCCGGTAGCCTCGTTGCGGCCCAGCGAGCCGCCAAGGCAGATCGGCTTGCCCGTCACAACGCCAGGCACCGGATAGCCTTTGGTCATGCTGTAAGTGTCCATGATCCAGGCCATCGTCTGCGAATTGGTGTAGACGTCCGGCGCCGGGATGTCCTGCGAGGGGCCGATCAAGGGAAGAATCGAGGCGGCATAACGGCGTGTCAGCCGCTCCAGTTCGCCTTGGGACATATCCTTTGGGCTGCAGGTGATGCCGCCCTTCGCCCCGCCGAACGGAATGTTCACCACGGCGCATTTCCACGTCATCCACGTGGCCAGCGCTTTCACTTCGTCGAGGGTGACGTTGGGATGATAACGAATCCCGCCTTTGCCGGGGCCGCGGGCCGTGCTGTGCTGAACGCGGAAACCCTCGAACCGGTGAATGTGGCCGTCGTCCAGGCGGACTGGGAGGGTAACTTGCAGGATCCTTTCGGGGTACTTGATCATCTGCCGGATGTCCGGCGACAGATCAAGCGCGTTCGCCGCGAGGTCGAAGTTTTCAAGCGCGGCCTCGTGGGCACTCTTCGGAAACTTAACTGCCTCAGAAACACGCATAATCGACAATCTCCTTTCGAGATGGGACTCCGTTCCGTACGTTGTTTGTAACTTGTAGTCCGGAAGACAAAGTGGAGGCAGGCGCACCGTAATTCCGTGCGGTTTCCCAGACAGGACATTGCCCGCCTCCTCGTCTGTATCAGACTGGCCCCTCGCGCCCGCCCCTGCTATGACCGGAATCACGGGCTTTTGTGATGGTTGTCACACTGAGGCCGTTCGCGAAGGTTGATCCAGGGCCCAGGGATGTGCCAATCCACCCGTCTGGCCAAGAGAGAGTGCAGGAGTAGTTCGCATCACGCGAATCCGTCCGGCTGTGCTTGGGCACCCACCCACACCTGGCTGTCGATCATCTGGCAGCCCTCGGCGAGCGCTTTGCGGTTGATCTCCAGCAGTTCGGTTTTCTTGACCTTGTCACGAATGACGTCGAGCGCTGTCTCAACCGCCAGGCAGCCGGTCTCCTCGAGCAGCGCCCCCATCAAGACCATGTTCGCCGCTTTGGTGGAGCCCAGCTTATCAGCCACATCCGAGGCTGGAATGCAAATCATTCGCGCCGCGGGCGGATCGAACTCGGCGGGAAGACAATCGTTGTTATAGATGATCAGGCCCCCCGCAGGCACCTCGGAGGCAAACTTGCGCAAGGATATCTCGTTCATCGCCACCAGCACATCAGCATGCGACACCAGGGGCGACCCGATACGCTCCCTCGACAGGCAGACATGGCAGTGAGCGCTACCCGAGCGCATTTCGGGTCCGTAGGACGGTAGCCAGCTCACTTCGAGCCCCTCCCGCATCCCCATCTCGGTGAGCAGTTGGCCCAACAGCAGCGCGCCCTGCCCGCCGAAGCCAGCAATCTTGATCGTCAGTTCGTGGAAGCTGCGGGGGTGCTTTGCCATTTGCGACGGCGCCGATTCCCGCGCCTCGATCTCCAGGACTTTCGGCACCGGGCGCTGCGGCGGTGCATTGTCAACGGGCACCTGCGGCTTGCGATCGCGCAAGGCGCCCAGCGGAAAGACCGGAATCAACTTTTCGGCGACCCATTGGCGGGCCTCCACCGGCTCCATACCCCAGATCGTGGGACAGGGCGCGAGAATCTCGACAAACGAAAAGCCCACATTGTCGCGCTGATTCTCGATCGCCTTCCGGATCGCCCGGCGTGCCCTCATGATGTTCTTGTTGTCGGAGAGTGCCACCCGCTCGATGTAAGCCGGGGCCTCGAGCGTCGCCAGCAGTTCGGCCATGTGCACCGGATAGCCCTCATTGGCCGGCCGACGGCCCCAAGGCGTAGTGGAGGTCTTCTGGCCAACAAGCGTGGTGGGCGCCATTTGGCCGCCCGTCATGCCGTAGATGGCGTTGTTCACAAAGAAGACGCTGATCCTCTCTCCCCGGTTGGCCGCGTGCACGATCTCGGCGGTGCCGATTGCGGCCAGATCTCCGTCCCCCTGATAGGAAAGCACGATTTTGTCCGGACAGGTGCGCTTGACGCCGGTCGCCGAAGCCGGGGCGCGTCCGTGCGCCACTTGCACGTTACCGACGTCGAAATAGTAGTAGGCGAAGACGGAACAGCCGACCGGACTCACCAGGATGGTCCGATCCTGTAGCCCGAGGTCCTCGATAGCCTCCGCAATCAACTTGTGCACCACGCCGTGGCCGCAGCCAGGGCAGTAGTGAGTCTGGTGCTTCAGGTCCGATTTGCGCTCATAGAGGTCATAAAACACAGGCGACTTGGAATGCACCACTTTGTAGCCGTCTTGGTTCACGACCGGTACCCCTTCGCACACGTTGGTTTCCGGCGCCATAGTCACCTCTCAAGCCGTCACGGGAAGATGCGCCGTGAGCTCGACGTAGACCTCGTCCGGTGACGGAACGTTGCCGCCACCCCGCCCATAGAACTCCACCGGCACCACGCCGTTCAACGCCAGGCGAACGTCTTCCACCATCTGCCCGTTGCTCAACTCCACTACCAGCACCTTGTGCGCATGCGCTGCCGCCTCCCTCAGAGCCTGAGATGGGAACGGCCACAGGGTGATAGGCCGGAACAGGCCTGCCCGGAGTCCCTGCCGGCGAGCCTCATCCACGGTGGAGCGTAGCACGCGCGAGACGATCCCGTAACCGACGACAAGTACCTCGGCATCGTCGGCCCGGTAGAGCTCATGCCGGGCCTCCAATTGCTGCGCGCACGCGTATTTGGCTTCCATCTGGCGCTGGTGACGTTCGAGATCGTTCGGTTCGAGGAAGATCGAAGTCACGAGATTCTTGCGCGTCTCGGCCGTGCCCTGCACGGCCCAGGGCTTCGGCGGGGGTGTCAGCGGGTGATAGTCGAGATCGAGCGGCTCAATCATCTGGCCTACGAAGCCGTCGCTCAGCACTACTGCAGGATTGCGGTACCGGTCCGCCAGGTCGAAGGCGAGCATCGTAAGCTCGGCCATCTCCTGCACCGAAGCGGGAGCAAGCACAATGTTGCGGTAATTGCCGTGCCCGCCCCCTTTGACCATAGCAAAATAGTCGCTCTGCTCGGGCGCGATATTGCCGAGGCCAGGCCCGCCTCGCACTACATCCACGATAACGCAGGGCAGTTCGGCGCCGGCGATGTACGAGATCCCTTCCTGCATCAGGCTGACTCCCGGCCCTGAGGAGGCGGTCATAACCCGGACTCCGGCCGCGGCGGCGCCGTAAACCATGTTGATCGCCGCCACTTCGCTCTCCGCTTGCAAGAACGTCCCGCCGACCTGCGGCAGATACAACGCCGCCGACTCGGTGATCTCACTGGCCGGAGTTATCGGATAGCCGTAGAAGGCGCGGCAGCCGGCCAGAATGGCGCCCTTCATCACCGCCACATTGCCTTTACAGAGCTGCCTCATAGGCACCTCCGTGCTGCTTCGGTGAAGCGAGGGTAGCCGGCACCGTCAGCCGGTACACCGTCAAGGCTCCGGGCTCCGGGCAGCAGTAGAAGCAGATTCCGCAACCGGTACAGCCTACTCCGGTGTAACGCGCCGGGTGGACGCCGTAGGCACTCAACACCGGCACCAACTCCAGGCATTTGGGCGGGCAAGACGCCACACAAAGCCCGCATCCCTTGCACTCTTCAACGTTCACAGTGACGGTCCCACGCGCTGGGCCAGCCATACTCACCTCGCCATCGCAGGCGATGCCGTCTGCGGATGCTGCAACCACTTGGTTCGTTCGCAGTACTCGATGAGCCCATTCCGGAACTTCGGGTCTGCGATTTCGATCAGGGCTTTGGCGCGCTCACGAATGGACTTGCCGTGGAGGTAAGCCACCCCATGTTCGGTGACGACGTAGCGTATCAGTCCTCGCGACGTCACCACTCCAGCGCCGGGATCAAGCGTTGGGACGATCCGGGACACCGTGCCACTTCGGGCCGTCGAAGGCAGGGCGATGATGGGCTTGCCGCCCTTCGAATGCGCCGCGCCTTTAAGAAAATCCACCTGTCCGCCGATGCCGCTGTAAAAGTAGGTGCCGATGGAGTCCGAGCATACCTGCCCGGTCAAGTCGATCTGTAATGCCGCGTTGATGGCCACCATGTTGTCGTTGCGTGCGATCAGCAGCGGATCGTTGACGTAGGCGGTGGGGTGGAACTCGAAGATGGGGTTATTGTCCACGAAATCGAACAGCTTTTTCGTCCCCAGGACGAACCCCAATATGATCTTACGCGGCTTGAAATTCTTGCGCGCGCCCGTGAGCACGCCGGCCTCGATCAGCGGAATCACGCCGTCGGAGACCAGTTCGCTGTGCACGCCGAGA
>DATJAQ010000295.1:0-29249 GCA_035516075.1 Terriglobia bacterium
GGAAACAGCGGCCCCGGCTTCACGAAAAGGTAAGGCCGCTCGAGCGACGGCTTGTGGTTGTAGTAGGAGGGCAGTTGGCCCACGGAGCGGGGAAAGGTGATGGGCAGCTTGCCGCCGGGATTCACGTCTCCAAACAGCACCTGCGCCGCCGCGGTGCCGCCTTCCTGCCCCAGGTACCAGCCCTCCAGAATGGCAGGCACGTGTTCGGCCGCGTAGTTGATGGAGAGCGGCCGGCCCCCGATGAGGAGCACCACCGTGGGTTTGCCGGCCTCCACCACGGCTTTGATCAATTCATCCTGAGACCCGAGGAGATCCAGCGAGTCGCGGTCGCCGAGGTGCTTGTCGTTCCAGGCCTCGCGGCAGGTGCTCTCATTGTCTCCGACCACCAGGACGACGGCATCGGCCTTGCGGGCGGCCTCGACGGCCGCTTTAAGCTTCGGGATCTGCGTTTGCGGGTCGGGCAGACGCACGTCGTCCTGGTAGAACGCCTGCCATCCCTGCTGAGCGTTGCTGATGTCGCAGCCCTCTTCGAAGAGCACCTCTACTCCGGGCCCCACGCGGCTCTTGATGCCTTCCAGAATGCTCACCTGGTGCGCGGGCTCGCGGCTGTATCCGCCCAAGTGAACACCTTGGGCATTGGGACCGATCACGGCCAGCGTCTTCAGTTTCGCCGGGTCCAGGGGCAACAGGTTGCCTTCGTTCTTGAGCAGCACCGCCGTCTCCTGGGCGGCCTTTAGAGCCAGGTCGCGATGGGCTTGGCAGCTTGTGATCCTTTCGGCGTAGTCGGGATCGGCGTACGGGTTCTCAAACAGGCCCAAGCGGAATTTCGCCGCCAGAACCCTTCCCGCTGCAGCGTCAAGCTGTTCGCCGGGCACCTTCCCGGCGCGCACCTGGCCGGCCAGGGTGCGGTACACCTCGCCGTTCGAAAGGTCGAAGTCCACGCCGGCGGCGAGAGCCCGGCGGGCCGCCTCGGCGAAGTCCGCCGCCACGTGATGGAAATTCACCAGAATCTGGAGCGCGCCGCCGTCGGAGGTGACGTAGCCTTCGAACCCCCATTCCTGCCGCAGGACGCGGTCCAGCAGCCATTTGTTCACATGACAAGGAACACCGCCGTTGATCTCGTTGTACGAAGCCATGATGCAGCCCACCCGGGCCTCTTGCACAGCAGCTTTGTAGGCCACCAGGTACGTTTCGCGCAGCTCGCGCTCCGCGCAGTTCTGCGGAGCCTCGTTGCGGCCGCCGTCCGGGCCGCCGTACCCGGCAAAGTGCTTCAGGGTAGAGAGCACGTGATGGCGGTCGATCATGAAATCGTCGCCCTGGAACCCGCGCACCGCCGCCACGCCCATCCGCGCGGTAAGGTAGGGGTCTTCGCCGAACGACTCTTCCGTGCGGCCCCAGCGCGGCTCTCGTCCCAGGTGAACCACGGGTGCGAAGGCCTGGTTGACGCCCACGGCAGACATCTCGTCGGCGACCGCGGTGAAGACCTCGTGCACCAGTTCCGGGTCCCAGGTGCTGGCGAGGCCAATCGCCTGCGGAAAACTGGTGCTGCCGTTTTCCATGAAGCCGTGCAGGCCTTCCCCGATGGCGAGCGCCGGAATGCCGAGGCGCGTCTTCTCCAACTGGTATCGTTGCACCGCATTCCGCAGCACGGCGCGGTCGCGCGCGCTCAGGCGCCCCTGCATGTTAAAAAGTTGGCGGAACGCCTCGCGAGCGCTCTCATCATTGAATCTTCCCGTGGTGTCGAGGATGCCACGGTTCCTGAATCCGCCGGCAATCTGGTCCACTTTCTCGTCGATCGTCATGCGCTTCAGCAGATCCTGCACCCGCTGTTCGATCGGCAGTTTGGGATCCCGGTACTCCGGTGCGCCGTCCGTTGGCTCCGTCGAGGTATCGGCTGCCTGGCTTGCGGTCTCGGCGGCAGGCGTGCGTGCTGAGGCCTCGTTAAACTCCGACAGAAGTGCGCCGACCCCAGTCAGCGTGTACGCGAACTCGCGGCGATTCATAGCTCCTCCCTTCAGAACTCTGTTGAGGAATCGTCGAAAAAGAAGGCGAATCCCTTCATCGATCGATGAATTCGTTCAGTGGCCTGCTGCGGAGTTGCCCGAGGAGGTTGTGTGCGACAGACCGCTGTTCGGATGTTTCCGAACTCGATTGCCCGATTTAGATGGGTATGGTATCAGATACTGTGGCTTTCGATCAGCCTCTAATTTCCCGGCCGACAGGCGTGTGGGTTGCGCGGAGGGTTCCCTCATGGACAGAAGAAGATTCGCCGGGTTAGGCGCACTGGCCGCGGGGGTTTTATGGGCTGGGACAGCGGCTAACCGCCTGCAAGCCGCGGACGCCGGCGCGCCGATCGGCGTGTTCGAGAGCCACGGTGATGTCGGCACGGTTCTTCACCCCGGGTCCGCGGTGTACGACGCCTCGAAGGGCGCGTATACGGTGGCGGGCAGCGGCGAGAACATGTGGTTCGGCGCCGATGCCTTCCAGTTCGTTTGGAAACGGGTGTCGGGCGATGTGACCCTCACTGCTGACGTCGGGTTTGTGGGCACGGGCGGGAACCCCCACCGGAAGGCGGTGCTGATGATCCGCCAGAGTCTCGACGCGGATTCCGCCTACGCCGATATCGCTCTGCACGGCGTGGGCTTAACCTCGCTCCAATTCCGCGACGAAAAGGGCGCCACCACCCACGAAGTCCAGGCGAGCGCCTCGGCGCCCAAGCGATTGCGGATTGAAAAGCGCGGCGACTATTTCTACATGTTCCTCGGCGAGGGCAATGACCTGCAGTTGGCGGCCGGGTCGCCCCGGATCACGCTTCAGGGACCGTTCTACGTGGGCATCGGCGTTTGCTCTCACGACAAAGACGTGGTGCAGAAGGCCGTCTTTTCGAACGTCAGCCTGGAGACTCCGGCTCCCGCCGCGTCCGGGGCGCCGGTTCTCTACAGCACGCTCGAGACCGTCCCGGTGGCCTCAGGCGACCGGCGCGTGGTCTACGCGACGCGCGGGCGCCTTGAAGCCCCCAACTGGGCGCGCGACGGCACGGCCCTGATCTTCAACCGCGACGGGCATCTGGAGCGGCTCCCGCTGGCCGGCGGTGCGCCCCAAATCATCCCCACCGGCGCGGCAGACCACTGCAACAACGACCACGGCATCTCTCCGGATGGCTCTCTGCTGGCCATCAGCGACCAGTCCCAGGCGCCGCACAACTCCCTCATCTACATTGTGCCCATCGGCGGCGGCACGCCCCGGCGCATCACCCGGAATTCTCCCTCCTACTGGCACGGCTGGTCGCCCGACGGGAAGACGCTTGCCTTCACCGGTGAGCGGAACGGCGATTTCGACATCTATACCATTCCGGCCGCCGGGGGCGAAGAGACGCGGCTCACCACGGCCGCGGGCCTGGACGACGGCCCGGAGTACTCGCCCGACGGAAAATATATTTACTTCAACTCGGTGCGCACGGGCCGCATGCAGATCTGGCGCATGCGGCCGGATGGAACCGGCCAGGAGCAGGTGACGTCCGACGAGTTCAACAACTGGTTTCCACATCTTTCCCCGGACGGAAAGTCGATGGTTCTTCTCAGCTATGAACCTGGGGTTGAGGGCCATCCTCCGAATAAAGACGTGATGCTGCGCCTGATGCCGATGAGCGGTGACCGGAAGATCAGCGTGCTCGCGCGGCTGTTTGGCGGGCAGGGAACGATTAACGTGCCCTCGTGGTCGCCCGACAGCCAGCGCCTCGCCTTCGTAAGCTACGAATTGGTGCCGTAGAGATTGCGCGTGCGGCGCGCCTCTTCCACGGGGTGTCCGGCGAATGAGTGGAACGGCGCGATCGTTTGACGCAAACGAACTCTGGACGAAAAGCCGGGTCCGGGTTCCCCAGCCGCCGCGTGTCGGTTTTTGCTTGACTTTTCTAGTTTACTTGTGTTAGTAACTACTTGTGGCAATATCCCGGCGACGTCTGCGGCCCGTGAAAACAGAAGATTGCACCTTCTGTTCAAGCTCAGCGGCGAAGGGGAGCGCGCGAAAATATCGCGAAATGAAGGAAGGTCCCACGATGTTATTGATAACAAAGGACCGGCCCCTCTATCCCACGATGTTACTGAAAAGAATGGAGATAGCCTAGATTCCCGCAAGGCGTTATTGAAAACAAAGGGGTTGCGTCGGTTCGCAGGAAACGCAACCACCCGTACGTCACACCGCGATGGGAGCACCTCCACTGCGGGTCGGATCCCGAGACTGAGGCCAGTTTCCGCGGGCCTCGACGCCACCACCGCCAGCCACGAAGCCAGAACTGCCGCTCGATGACCGCTTTCGAATCACCGGTGCAAAGATGAGACCCTATCGCGGCACAGATTCCGCTCGAATTCCGCTGCTGAGCACACCGCTCGGCCGGCTGCGCCGGGTGCCGCTGCCGGCAGCTCCGCTACTGATGCTGTTGCTCGTTTCCATTCCGTCAGGCGCCCAGTGGACCCCGCTTAATCCCGTCACCGCCGTCGAGAAGCAGTCTGACGGTGTGGTTCTCACCCAACAGGTCGGCACTTTGCGCCTGCTGGTGTGCTCAGACTCGATTATTCGCGTGCTCTATTCTCCCGGGGCTACTGTCCCGGACCACCTCGAACTGGTGGTGACGAAGACCGGCTGGGCGCCCACGCCGTGGACGCTGACATCCAGCCCAGAGGACGTCACGCTCGAGACCGCGCAGTTGAAAGTCAGCGTGGGCCGCAAAGACGGCGCGATCTCGTTCAGCGACGCCACCGGTCGGCATCTCTTCACCGATAACGGCCGCCGGCTCACTCCGGCCGAAGTAAACGGCGAGAAGACTTATCACGCTGAAATGTGGTCCGGGCTTTGGGGCTCGTCCGAGGCCTTCTACGGCCTCGGCCAGCACCAGGCCGGGGTGTGGAATTACCGCGGCGAGTCCGTGGACATTTCGCAGGACAACACCAACATTTCGGTGCCGATGTTCGTCTCGAGCAATGGCTACGGCCTGTTCTGGAACAACGACTCGCGCAGCCGATTCAACAACCGGTTTGTTCACGCCCTGTACGTAACTTCCGAAGTGGCTGACGACGTTGACTACTACTTTCTGTACGGGCCGGATTTCGACCGCATCATCTCCGCCTATCGGGAGCTCACGGGCCAGGCGCCGCTCTTTGGGAAGTGGGCCTACGGCTTCTGGCAGTGCAAGAACCGCTACCAGTCGCAGGAGGAGTTGCTGGGCGTCGCTCACAAGTACCGCGATCTCGGGATTCCCGTGGACAACATAGTGCAGGACTGGTACTGGTGGAACACCATGGGCGAGCCGGTGTTCAACAAGAATTATCCCGATCCCAAGGGCATGATCAATGAACTGCACCGGAACAACTTCCACGTCATGTTTTCGGTGTGGCCGTACTTCGATCCCGGCTCACCGGTGTACGACGAGATGAGCAGGCTCGGCTACTTCATCGACCGCACCACAGTGACCACCTCGTCCCACCCGGCCGGCATGGCGCTGTACGACGCCTTCAATGCCAAGGCGCGCGCCTACTATTGGAAGCTCATGGACCAGGGTCTGTTCAGTATCGGAGCCGACGCCTGGTGGCTCGACACCACGGAACCGGAGACCGAAGGGCGCGAGGACAGCGTCCTCGTCCACAACCACGTGGCCATCGGGAGCGGCGCGCGCTACGCCAACCTTTATCCGCTGATGACGACCACGGGCGTCTATCAGGGGCAGCGCAGCGTCACCGACCGGAAGCGCGTGTTCATTCTCTCCCGTTCGGCGTTCGCGGGCGCACAGCGCAACGCCGTCACGGCCTGGTCCGGCGACGTCAATTCGGATTGGGTGAGTTTCAAGCGCCAGATCCCCGCCGGGCTGAACTTTTCGCTCTCCGGGTTGCCTAACTGGACCACGGACATCGGGGGCTTTGTGGATGGCAATCCGGACCGTCCGGCGTACCGCGAGCTCTTCGTGCGCTGGTTCGAGTTCGGCGCCTTTTGTCCCATCTTCCGGGTGCACGGCACGCGCCAGACCAACCAGAACGAGCTCTGGTCCTACGGGCCCGAGGCGCAAGCCATGCTCACCCGCTTCGACAAGCTGCGCTACCGGCTCTTGCCGTATATTTATTCACTCGGCTGGGTGACTACCAAGATAGGCTACACTCCGATGCGGGCCCTGGCCATGGACTTCCGCACCGACGCGCGGGCGCTCAATACCGGAGACGAGTTCATGTTCGGCCCGGCGCTGCTGGTGAGCCCGGTCACTGAGCCCGGCGCCACTTCGAGGTCGGTGTACCTGCCGGCCGCCCGGTGGTACGACTTCTGGACCGGGAAGACGGCGGAGGGCGGCCGCGCGCTCGAGGCGCCGGCCCCGCTCGACCGCATTCCGCTCTACGTGCGTGCAGGATCGATTGTGCCGCTCGGCCCGGACCTGCAATACGCGGCCGAGAAGCCGGCCGATCCCATCGAGCTGCGGGTCTATCGCGGTGCCGACGCGAGTTTCACGCTCTACGAGGATGAGGGTGATACCTACGACTATGAGAAAGGGGTTTACGCGACCATCCCCATCAAGTGGGACGACGCGCGTCACACGCTGACACTGGGCCAGCGCCAGGGCAGGTTTCCGGGGATGCTCGAATCGCGCACGTTCCGGGTAGTGCTCGTCAGCGAAGGACACGGGGCAGGCATTAGCCAGACTCCTGAAGCCGATCGCGTGGTGCTGTACACAGGCCAGGAGGTTAAGGCTGGGGCTTCGGGCGCGGCGCGCAACTCGCGGACGGGGCGCGAAGGCCTGGTAGGCCCTTGGCGACTCGAACCCCAGACTTCGACCGTGTCAAGTGACGTCTCCTCTGCAATCCCATCAAGCATGGCTCTTCCCCAGCAGCGGGGCCTGCCCGGTGCGTTCTCGATCGCAACCGACACTCGGACACCACGAGATCGGGACCGGCCCGCGGGTTGCAAGAGCTCAACCGCCGCCGGAGCCGAGCAAAAGCCGCCGCAGATCTTCACGCAGCCGCTGGGCCTGGGGTGGATTCTGCTTTCGGCATCGTTCGTAGTCGGCTAGTTCGCGCTCGGCCTTGCCGGTCTGGCCGGTGCGCCGGTAGAGTTGGGCCAGGCGGTAGTGAGCCTCCGCCCAATCGGGCCGCATCGCAACGACTTTCTGAAATTCCGTCATGGCGGGCGCGTCGCGCCCCGCTTCGGAGAGCACGACACCGAGTTGAAAACGAGCGTCCACGAGCGATGGATCGAGCGCGACCGCGGATTGCAGGAGGGTCACAACCCGCTCGACTCCGCCCGAGCCTTGGCTGCCGGTTCCGCTTCGCCACAGGCACAGAGCGTAGTAATACTGCGCCGCAGCGTTGTGGGGTTCACCGGCCGCAAAGCTCTGGAGCCGCTGCAGCACCGGGCCGGTGCGCGTCGGCGACGCCGAGTAAATCTCAGCCAGGAAGAAATAGGCGGCGCGGCCTCGGGGGTTCAGGTCAACGGCCTGGCACAGACTCTCGATCGCGTCGTCGGCGCGGCCGCCGGAATAGTAGGCAACGCTGAGCGCCAGCAACATCTTCACCGAGCGCGGATAACGCTGGAGTCCCTGCTGGAAAACCAGCTCCGCCTGCCGATCATCGCCCTGGACCAGCAGGGCGTTGCCGCGAGCGAAAACGTCCGCCTCGGCAGGAGCGCTCGCTTCGGCGCTTTGCCCCGGCGTCAACGCCCATTCGCCAAGCGCCTGCCGCAGTTCCAGGCTGCGCGATTGAGCCTGCGAAGAATAGCCGGCGGCGTCCACTGCGCCTGAGAGCGCGCCCGCCTTCAGTCCGCCGGAGTCGGAGAACTGGAAGCCTGCGTCCGGCGTCTTGCCTTTGGGCGGACAGTGCTGCTCGCCGGCCGCTATCGGCCCGGGAGTGAGGCCAATCGCGAGCGCAAGCTGCTTGCCCGGCGTGATTTCAACCGAACTCTCCGACTTTTCGTAACAAGGCGCCAGCACCGTAATGCGATATTGGCCGGGAGCCAGCATCGCAGACTGATAGGTGCCGTCACGATCGGTGGAGACGCGAAGTGCCGCCGAAGAGCTGCCTGCGGGCTCGATCACGACGCTCGCGCCCGCGACTCGAGCCGCCGCGGCGCCCGCTACCGTCAAGCGAACAGACCCCGCGCGGTCGCGATCCGTTTGGGTTGCGTCCTGCGCCGCGCCGGCGTGTGCCGCAGGAACCGGCCCCATCAACCCTATAAGTCCCGCCAGGGCGGGTATCGCAACCGTGCTCAGTATGCTATGCGACGCCATTCGCCTCACAAGCCGGACGGGCCGCTCAGCCCCGCCTGCCGACAGTATAGTCCTGCCGATGTATCGAGCGAATCAACCGTGTGTCCTGCCGAGGCCGTTCCCCCCCTGGGCGCACGCCCAATTCCTCGGGCCTTATTCCTCAATGCCCCAGCCGCTCCAGCGCCCTCGCCGCCTCCGCGTCATCGGGATGCCGGGTCAACAACTTGCGCAGCACCGCTGCGGCCTTCTCCTTGTCACCCGCGATCACGTAGACGCGCGCTGCATTCAAGTAACCTTGAGCGTAGTCGGGGGCTGCCTCCACGCACTGCAGAAAGGCCTTGAGAGCCCCGTTTGTGTCGCCGGACTTGGCCAGGAGCACGCCGAGGTTGTTCCAGGCGTCGGCGTAGCCGGGATCGAGCCTGACGGCCTGCTCAAAGTAGCTTCGGGCATGCGGCGCGTCGTTTTGCATGGCGAATACCATGCCCATATCGAAGTTAAGCTCGGCATCGCCGGGTTGACTCTGCAAAGCGCGTTCGAAAGCCTTCCGGGCGTCGTCCCACTTCTTCTCAGCCCGATAGAGCCTGCCGAGGTTTTGAAGCGCGATCACATACTCAGGATTCGCGGCCAGCGCCTTCCGAAAGAAACTTTCGGCGTCTCCGTTTTGCCCGGCTCGGGAGGCAAGCAATCCAAGATCATTCAGCGCATCGGGATAGGCCGGCCGAATCTCCAAGGCTCGCAAAAGGGCCGGTCGGGCAAGATCAGGCTCGCCTTTCTGAAGGTAGATGGTGGCCAGGTTGTAGTGCGCCGTGGCGTCGTTCGGATCGCGGCGGACGACCATCTCGAACGAGGCCAGCGCCTGATCGAAATAACCGGCCTGGAAGTAAGCTGCGCCATAGGTGTGATAATTGCGGCTGAAACCCGCGCCGTAGGTCCGGCCTGGAAACGGGAGCGCCAGGCGGATACGCGCCTCCTCTGAGGCGGGGATCAAATCGAGATCGGCGGCGAGACGCTCCACGTCGAGACGATTCTGATAGGCCTTCACGATGTCGCCGGAGCGGTCCACCAGGAAGCTCGCCGGCAGGCCCAGGTTTCGGCGGCGGTCGTAAAGATAGCGGAAGAGCAAGTTGTAAATCCCCGCCACGTCGTCCGTGGCAGCCACCAGTTCAAATGCGGGCGAAGACCGGAAACCCTGCTCGCGCGCAAAGTCGCGCCGGTCGCCCGCGCGGGTTGCGCCGTCAACATTCACGCTTACCACTTGCAGGCCCCGCGCCGACCATCGGTTGCGAGCCCGGTAGAGGTGGAGGATGCCAGCGCGGCAGGGCTCCGCATCGAGCGTCCAGAAGTAGAGAAGCACCGGCCGGCCGCGCAGGCCAGACAACTTGACGGAACGGCCATCGAGACCGGGCAACTCGAAGTCGGGCGCTGGCGTGGGTTCGACGAGCCAGGTTTCAACGGCCGAGGGTAGCTCGACGGACTTCGGAGGCGCGGACGGTGCAGGGGCCGGCCGCCCCGCAGCGAAAGGCATCGCGCGAAAGTCCGGCCGGCCCTCCTCGATTTCGATGCGATGGTTCGCTGGAACTTCGTTGAATTCCTGCGTGCCGCCGCCCGGCCAACGGACCTGCACCCGCGCCGGACCGGCCGAGGCGCCCAACCCAAAGAAGAGCTCCTTGGTGTGCTGCGAGACAAAGCCTGAACCGGCCCGGAGCATCTTTTTCTGACGGCGTCCGGCGGCCTCCACCGTGACCACCGCGCCCACCGCATCGCGATTGCTCGTGGTGCCGCGCAGCCGGATCGCGATCGTGGCGCCGAGGGCAGGCCCGCGGGTGCGGAGCACGCGAACCTGGGGACCGCTTCGGTTCTTCAGGAAAAGCTCCAGCCGGCCGTCGTGATCGAAATCGGTGAGCGCGAAGGCCCGGCTGTCATCGCGAAAGTCGAGCCCGGCTGTTCCCGAGACTTCGGAGAACGTTCCATCGTGGTTGTTGAGGTAAAAAACGTTCCGCTGATACCCCGCCCAGGTGGAGTCCGAGCGAATCAGTTCATTGATGGCTCCCCAGCCCAGCTCGTAGCGTTTTGACGTACCCCCGGGGCCCGGAGAGCGGGCAACGACCTGGCGCCAGAAGAAGCTCTCGCAGTCGTAGCGGTCCGGACCGGAGATCATGCCGTTCGTGACGTAGAGATCGGGGTAGCCGTCATGATCGAAATCCCAGGCGTCGCTCGACCAGGACCATCCGGCCCGCTCCACACCTGCAGCTGAGCTCACATCCTCGAACCGGCCGTTGTCCTCGTTCCGGTAGAGCGAATTCCCCTTGGCATGGCGCCGGAAGAGGGCGCGAATGGACTCCGGTTGATCCTTCATAAAAATAGGATCCGCCGTAACTCGCAGGCCGGCAGGCTCCCACATGTCCGAGACATAGAGATCCTCGCTGCCCCGGGCGGTGGAGTCCAGCCAGCAGGAGCTCATGCCCGGCCCGATGTCGAGCACACCCGCCCGTTCCGCAACGTCGGTGAACGTCCCGTCGCGGTTGTTTCGATAGAGGTTTTTGCTGCCGAAGTCGTTCACCACGTAGAGGTCGGGCCAGCCGTCGTCGTCAAAGTCGCACCAAGTGCAATCAAAGCCGTAGTGGTGGTTGTTCTGATCGAGGCCGGCCCGCGCGGTAACGTCCTCGAAATTTCCGCCGCCGCGGTTTCGAAAGAGAAACTTCGGCGGGCCGTTGACCGCATTGTAGTAGGGCCGCGGGTACTGGTATTGGTCGAGGCCCTTGTAGTAGCTATAGAGGCAGAAATAGACGTCTAAGTAGCCGTCGCGGTCATAGTCCCCGAATGCCGCGCCGGTAAAGGTCCCCTCGGGCGGGCGCTGGAAGCGAAAGGCGTCGTCCTTGAGAGCGAAGGTCCCGTCGCGGCGGTTCAGGTAGAGCAGCGGGCGCGCGGCGGTGATCACCAGCAAATCCTGGAAGCCGTCGTTATCGACGTCGGCGAACAGGGCACAAGGCGTGTTATCGAGGACGCCCACGCCAGCCGGGTCCGTGAGGTCCGCGAAGGTTCCGTCTCCGAGGTTGCGGTACAGGCGGTTGGGCAGTCCCGAAGGCTGGCAAATGTAGATTTCGTCGAATCCGTCGTTGTCGATGTCACCGGCGGCGATGCCGTTGTTGCCGTACACATCGATGCCGCTCGCCTGGTCAAGCACGGTGCGCCAGTAGTCGGTGCCCGGCCATAATTGTTGGCCATAAGACGGAATCCCGCCCAGCACCTGTCCGGTTACATCGTCGAACAAGGGCTGATCTGCGCGGCTGAAGGTCTCTTCGCCCAACCGCCACGACTGAACCAGCAGCTTGCCGGCGGTCTGCTGCCAACCCAACTGCCAGAACCCGATGTGCTCTTCGCGCCCGGAGCCGGGACCTTCCAGCACGAGGTCGTATCGGACGCTCGACTCCAGGCTCAAGGGTTGCCGGGAGCGAACGTCGAGCGCCGGCACCTTGAATTCGGCGGCGAGAACCCGCTTTCCGGAGCCCAAATAATCGCGGAACTCATTCAAGAAGTCGCCCGGTCCGATCGAGGGCTCACCTGCGAAGCGGCGCTTGCTCACTTCAATGGCGGGTCCTGGCCGCACCACGTGCTCTTGAAAGGACCGCCACGACATCCCTTGAAATCCGCGGGAGAAACTCTGTCCTAGGGCTTGGACATCCGAGCGCGTCAGGGCCTCGGTCCAACCTGCCAGCACGTCCTCGACCTGTTCGGCAAATTTCTCGCCGAGGAATTCATCCCCTCCAGGCCGAAGATAGCGCAGAACCTCTTCCAAAGGCGATGGCTTGGGATAGTGCGGAATCAGGCGCAGCTCGCCGCGTGCGCCGCCGGCAGCCGGCTCCGAGCCCGAGCGGCGGCCCACGCTCGCGAAAGAGAGTGATGGGAGGCCTGACGACCAAAGGCTGGCTGACGATGCGCACCAGGCGAGAAACTTGCGTCGTGAGTGATAACGGGAGATATCGCCTCCATCAGAACAGCGGGAAGCTGTCTGAGCCCGTCCGTCGTCCGTTCGGCCGGCTAAGTAATCTGGCCGACCAGTTCTTTCAGATCAATGCTGCTATCAGACTCGGTGTTACGCGGCAGCGCGGGTGCAATGGCCAGCGCCTCCTGATGCCCCTCGAACCAGACGAGAAACGACGACCGTTCGGCGCCCGCCAGGCGCCCCTGATTCAGCCATGTGTAGAAGGCGCCCATGTCGGCATCGATCAGCGAGCCTTCCGGGTCGAGCGCGGGGTTCTGCTTTTCTCCCGAGAGCATTTCGTTCATGGGCCGCTGGCGCTGGCGCGGCGCGAATCGGGCCAGCAGGGTGAGCGGCTGGGCGCGCCTCAGAGCCTCGCGCGCCGCCCACTGAACAAAAGTCGTACTGAAGATCTGCGTTCCCGAACCTTGCGTCAGCACGCTCACCTGAAAGTGATCGAGCACGGCGTCGCCGGCCGGGCCCTTCAGGCCGACGTCCTCCGGGCGCAACTCAGCGATCATGGTGCGAAGCGCTTCGGGCCCCCCGATGCCCGACTGAATGGCCTTCTCCATCCTGTTGAGTAAGGCCAAGCGGGCGGGCGCGAGCGCTTCGTAAGACACGCAGGTGAGCGCCGGGCATGAGACGGCCTCGGCGGCGCCCCCGTCGATGTACCAGTGTCCGTAACGCGCCGGATGCGCTGTCGCCCGGGAAGCGACGGCGTCGAGGAGCTTCTGCACGCCCTTCTCCGGGTTCAACCGCGTGAAGTAAACGCCTTGTTTGCGGAGCTTGCGGAAGAGCGGATACTTGTTCTCCACCACTCCGCGCCCCACCACCACGATTCCGAGCCGCAAGAGGCGCGGCGGCCCTTCGGGCGCGCCCCGGTCCACCCGGCCCATGTAATCCACGGCTGCGCGGTGGAATGCGTCAATCTGGTGGGTGGCCCAAAGGTGGGCCGTGAGCCGTTCCGAATACTCACCGGGTGCGTTCACCCAGTCGAATTTCTCGAGGTCGGCCGAAAGGCGTAATCCCGCGAAACCTCCCAGTAGCCGCTGACGATCTTGGGGCGCGAGGGACCCGAGGTAACTCAGTTGCCGGTCTAGATCGGTGCGTTCGGCGGGGAATTTCCAATCGTAGGCAATGATTTCCCGCAGCAGCAGCGCCACAAAAACGGCCGGCAACTGCTGGAGCAGCGCGATTCGGGTCACGGCGAGCTGCCGCGCTTCCGGGGGATAGCCCTTGAATTGCCCGGGCTGGAGCTCGAGCGGAAGCATGGCAACTACGCCACCTCCGCGAGCGGATGACCTTCGGCGAAGCGAGCGGAAAAGCCGAGCAGCGCGCCCAGAGTGGGCACCAAGTCCAAGGGCTCAACCGGCCGGTCCACCACGACGCTTTCGCGCACCCCCGGTCCCATCGCCATCATCCAGGTGGTGCGAGAAAGCGCATCGCCGGTGCGGTGGTGCTGGAATCCGTTGCCGCCCGAGTCCAGGTCCGAATCGCGGCCGAAATCCGGCAGAATAAACATCGTGGTCTTGCCGGCGTATTCGGGATGGCTCTGCGTGGCCTTCCAGATCTCGGCGCAGAGGCGGTCGGTGCGCCGGATGGCATCGATATAGAGCGAGTATGACCCCGCGTGCGCCACGTCCATATCGTGGAGCGTGATCCACAGCAAACTGGGCGCAAGCTGCCGCATGAGCTCTTTCGCCACATAAACGGAGAGCTCGTCGGGACTGGCCAGGTTGCGCGCATGCGTGGTGAAATCCGAAACCGATATCTTCAGGAGTTCCGCCAGGTGTGGCAACTCCACTTCGTTGCCGCTGATTTCGGGCGCATAGAGAGGAGTTTCATAGTTGTCGCGCAGCAGATGCTGGTATTCAACGCCGCTGCCGGAGTCGAGCGCCGCCGCGAGCAAGCGTTTGGGCAGAATCACACCCGCTCCCCGGCCGTAGGACCGCTCGCCGCTTTCGCCGATGCGGTTGAAGCCGTTGCTGGGTGCCACCACCCAGGTGTCGGTTGCCGGCCGCTTCAGATCCGTGCGGAAGTACTCGAAGACGGTGGGGTGATCGGGGGGCACCGTAGCAAAGTTGTTGAACGTTTCATAGACGCCCGTCGCCAGGCTGGCGGTGGCGACGTAGTGGCCCAGAATGCCGCGATTGACAACCTGGGTGAAGAAGGTCGAGCGGGGAATGAGCTCCGTGAGGAGATGGGGGATATTCTCCTGCCCATCGGGCATGAATGTTTCGTCGTCGCGAGCGCCCCCGCCGAACGTCACCACCAGCACCTTGCGGGCGCGCGGCGCGGCCAGGGCCCGCAGGGGAGCGAGACCGAACAAGGCCGTGGCAGCACCCGCACCTGTAACCGTCCGCAGGAAGTTACGACGCTCCCGGGAAACCGCCTGAGCCACCTCACGAGGAGTGGCGGGGCCCCGCTTTGTGAGAACGCGACGAGTGATGTGGCACCTCTCCTTTCAGGCCACCGAGCCGTTTTGCGACATGCTATCACCCGCGCACGGGCAGCGCAACGGGCTCTAGACCTCACGGCCCGGCAGGAGCCCCCTTCATCGAATAGACAAACTGTTTGATTTCCGACCGCCGTTGGTCAATTTCCGCCAAATGCCGCTCGTAGAGGGTCTGATGGATCTGGAACTCCTTCTGCGCCAGATCCTGCTTTCCCAGGTGAGCATAAGCCTGCCCCAGCCGGTAGTGGGCGTCGGGGAGGTCCGGAGAAAGTTTGACCGCCTGCTGATACTCCGGCTCGGCCTCTTGGTAGTTTTTGCGCTGGGAGTAAAGGTTTGCAAGCTGAAGATGGGCTTCGCCCGACGACGGATCGAGTGCGATGCACTTTTTCAATAGAGCCTCCACTTGATCGAGGTGCGCCGGGGTGATGTCGGACCGGCGCCCCTTCCACAGGCTCATCGCGTAATAAAATTCTGCCTGCGCATCGTTCGGGCGGAGGTCGGCAAAGCGGCGGAAGCGCTCGATAACCTCGTCGGCCTGGTTCGGCGACTGGTCATAGGCTTTGCTCAAGAAGTAGTAGGCTTGCGGATCGGCCGGGTTGACGTCGGTGGCTGTCATCAAGGCTTTCACGGCGTCGTCGTAGCTGCCTTGCACGTAATGGGCAAGGCCGAGCCCGACGGCGAGCCGCGCGGAATTGGGGTAGCGCTTCAGCCCTGCCGAGAACACCTGGATGGCCGGCCCCCAGGTTTGATGGAGCAGCAGTTCGCCGCCCCAATCGAAGAGATTCGACTCGCTCGGGTCCATGTGCGCCGCCGCCTGATACTCGTTCACCGCGGACACATAATTCCCCGACTTTTCTTCAACCTCCCCCAGCAGGTCGTGCAATTCGGCGGTGTCTTTCTGCTTCAGCAACTCCCGAATCTGCCGGCTGGCGTCGCCTAATCGCCCCGTGGTTTCGTACGCCAGAGCCAGGTTGTAGCCGTTGTCATACGAGGCGGGATCGGCTTGCTGAGCCCTTTCCAGGTAGGGAACGGCCGCCGCAATGTCTCCCTTGCCCACGTAAAACTCGCCCAGGTTGTGATTGGCGTCGTAGCTCGCCGGCTCCAATTCCACGACCCGCTTAAACTCCTTTTCGGCCGACGACGCTTTCCCCAGTCGGGCGAGGTTCGTAGCCAGGTTGTTCCGTGCCGGCCCGGAGTCTGGCTGCAGCCGGACCGCCGCTTCGAAGCGTGGCGTGGCCTTCGCTTCCTGGCCCTGGGCCGAGTAAACCAACCCCAGCAACTCCTGAACCTCGAAGTTGCGGGGTACGTCCCGCTCGAGCGCTTCGAGCTCCCGCTGCGCCGCCGCATACTGCCGGGCATTGTAATGAGCCAGTGCAGACTGCACCCGGCTTTCGAGCGTATCGACGCCTCTTCCACTCGCCGGCGCGCACCACAGCGCAGTCAGAAGCAGAGCCGCCACGGGCCAGCGAAAGAGCAACATGCTCTCGATCTTAGCACCGGCCCGCGACACCGAGAAGTGGTCCAACCGCACGGGCCCGGCCGGGCGCGGAGAGCCGCCCGCACGACACCCGGGCAGGGCGGATCCGGCACGGCGATATTGATGTTGAACGGCCGGATGGGGCGCGTTAGGATGAGCGATGGATCGACGCCAAGAAGCCTTTCGGTCCGCACCGCGCAGTGGGTGCCGGTTGCCCGGCCCGGTCGCCCTGGCAGGACCGCATCAGATGAAGCAACAGATTTCACGGATTCGACCGGTAAGACGGCGCAGAGGGCTCTGCCAATGCCTCCTCTCATTCGTGGTGTCTGCGTCTTTCACGATCCCCTCGATTTCGGCTGGCCTGCCGACATCGGCCGCAGCAGCGGCCCCCACGGCAGCCTCGGCCGGGGAGCACTTTGCCGAGGCGCAGAAGTTGCTGGGCCAAGGCAATGCGGAGGCGGCCTTGGCGGCCGTGCAGGCCGGGTTGAAACTCGCACCGCGAAGCGTGGAGGGCTTGAATCTCCTGGGCGTCATTGAAGAGCAGCAGCACGACTTTGCCCGGGCGGTCGCCGCCTTTCAGGCTGCGCTGAGGGTAGACCCGCACTCGGCGGAGACGCACACGAACCTGGGCAACACGTATTTTGCACAGCAGAAGGTCGAGCTCGCCGAGAAGGAATTCGAAGCCACTCTGCGCGAGCATCCGAACGACCGCCAGGCCAACTATAACCTCGGGTCGCTGATGCTGGCGGAGAAGCGGCCGAAGCTCGCCATCGCTTATTTCAGCCGCGTGCAGCCGCGGGATCCGCAGGTGCTCTTTAACCTGTCCCAGGCATACTTCGCGTCGGGTCAAAAGGCGAAGGGGCTGGAAGTTGCGAAATCGCTCTCCGACCGCGCCCCAGACAACGTGCGCGCGCACTTCACCCTCGGGGTGCTGCTGGCGGCCCAGGAAGAATACCCGACCGCCATCCATGAGTTCGAGGCCGCGAACGCGCTCGAGCCCGGCACCTTCGAGATTCTTCACAATCTTGGCCAGACCTACCTGAAGAGTGGGGATACGGCCCGCGCCTTGGACGCCCTGGATCGAGCCTTGAAGGTTCGGCCGGATTCGGTTGAAACGCTCTATCTGATGGCGCAGGCATACTCGAACCAGGAGAAGGACCTCAATGCGCTTGACCTCCTCGTGAAAGCGCACAAACTGGCTCCCCGGGATACCAACGTGATCTTCTTAATGGCGCGTCTCAGCATGAAGCAGTCGTTTTACGCGGACGCGATTCCGCTGCTGGAGCAGGGCCTCAAGGTCGCGCCCCGCCAGCCCAAACTCCTGGCGGCGCTCGGTGAGTCTTACTTCATGATGGGGAAGGTCGATAAATCCAAAGCGACATTCGAGACTCTCGTCGAGGTTGATCCTAGCGCCGGCTCGTACGCGTTTATGGGCCTTTGGTACCGCCATCAGGGGCAGTTTGACGAGGCGGCAAAGTTTTTCAAGCTGGGGTTGAAGGCCGATCCGCGCAACGCGGCCTGCCTCTACAATCTGGGCTTCATCGCAAGCCGGCAGGGCCGCTACGACGCCGGCGAAAAATGGCTCAAGCAAGCGCTGGAGATTCAGCCCGACTACGACGACGCCCTGCTCGAATTGGCCAACCTGAAGATGCACCAGAAGAAGTTCGAAGAGGCCTTGCCGCTGCTGCGCAAATGCGCTCAATTGGACCCCAATCCGGCCCCGGTGTACTACAGGCTGGGGGAGACCGAGCGGAGCCTCCACCAGATGGATGCGGCGGAGCGCGATCTGAAGGTCTTCCAGACCCTGTCCAAAGACCCCAAGCCCCTCCCCTATCCCTATCAGCATCTATTCGATTACGTGGGTCAGCGGGCCGGCCTTGCTCCCCAGCAGCAGGCCCAGCTTGACCTTGACCAGTTGAAACAGGAGGCCAAGCTTCATTCCGAAGATCCGCAGAACTTCTATCTTCTGGCCGAAGCCTGTTTGAAGGTGGGGAGTACGGAAGAGGCCAAGCAGGCGCTCGCCCAGGTTGACCGGCTGAGCCAGGGTGATTTTCGCACCAGTGTGGGGGTGGGAGTGCTGCTGGCGCGCTACCGCCTCTACCCGGAGGCGGTGGCGCACTTCCGGCAGGCGCTCCAATCCAATCCGGGTTCGGACGACGCCTGGTACGACCTGGCCGATGCCTATTTCCGGTTGCGCGATTACGCCGACGCACTCGCGGCGGCGCAACACGTCTCTTCGCAGGGCCAAAACGATTCGGGTTTCCTGGCCCTGCTCGCGGATATCGACGCCCACCTCGGCCGGACGGACGAGGCCGTAAAGCTTTTCGGCCGGGAGATCGGCGAAAACCCCGATCGGGACGCCGTCTACCTATCTCTGGCCCTGGTCTACCTCCGCTCCGGCAGCCCGGCTGAGGCGCGCGCGACCTTACAACGGGGCCTGGAGCGCATTCCAGACTCGGGCCAGCTTCTCTGGGGCCTGGGGGTCGTTTCGGCGGCCGAAGGCAATGCCGGGAGCGCCGAGCAGTACTTGAAGCGGTCGGTGGATTTGCTGCCGGAATGGCCGGGAAGCTACTCGGCCCTGGGAGTGCTCTACTACCAGACGGGGCAAATCGCCAAGGCTCGGGAGACGCTGGAACGGTTCACCCAGAACGGTCCCCACGGCGCACTCGACGCCCAGCGCATCGAGCAGGCCCTGTCGGCCGCGGCTGCGCAGAATCCGGCGGGCGAAGGCGCGCATGAGCTTCCTCCCCAAGCCCGCCAACAGTTCCTGCAGTTCGCGCTCACCCTGGCCGATCAATCGCTCTAGCCCGGTCATTCACCAGGTTTCGCTCGGGGCCCGGGAGGGCGGCGTGCCAGCCGTGCGACCGGCAACACGCTTCGGCCAGCGCCGATGCCCCCGGAAAAGAGGCCCTCGAGCCCCGGGCCGGCGGGGAGGGATTTTGCGTTTGCCGGGCTTCAGAGGGGCTTGCAAGGCCAGCCTGCTACCCGGGTGGCAGCTACGAGGTGTACACGGATTCTAGGCAGGGTGACACGCATTTGCGGGGCATCCCTGGAGAGCGTGGGGGGCGCAACCCCTCCAGCGTCCCGGTCAAGGGAATCGCCCGAGGCCCGGCGGAAGGAGAGGATGACCGCCGGGCCTTGGGCTTTAGGGCGGGACTTAGAAATATAACTTCAAAGCAAACTGAATCTGGCGCGGATCCTGGAATGGGAAGCGCGTCGAGCCAATCGCTCCAAAGTGCGGGTCGAAGAAGTTCGTGGAACCCGGAACGGCAACCACGCCGTTGCCGCCAAATCCGGGAGCATTGAACGTGGGATGGTTCAAGATGTTGAAGAATTCGCTCCTGAACTCGAGGTTATAGCGCTCGCTCAATCGGAATTGCTTGAATAAAGAGAAGTCGACCCGGGTGATGCCAGGGCCCGAAATCATGGTGGGCGCTCCGCCCAGCAGCCCAATGCCGGTGCCGACGTTACTGCACCGCGGAGGCTGGGTAAATCCGGGCGCCGGACAGGGTTGGGTAAACGCGGCGGCATTCAGAAAGTTGTCCGGCGCGCCGCTCCCGTAGGGATCCATTCCCGGGAGGAGCATGGAATCGCACCCAAGATTACCGGTGGTCCCGTAGGGGCAACCGATGGTGATGGGCTGGCCGCCTTCGGCGGTAAAGTTCCACACCGTTTGCCACCCACCGACGATCTGATTCGCCGCGCCGGTCGCGTTCGCCAGGAAGCGCTTCTTGCTGCCAAAGGGTAGCTGGTAGCCGCCGCTGAAATGGAAGACGTTCCGAATGTCGTAGTCGCAGTTCTGATAGTCCCCCTGGATTCCGAAGCCCGGAAGACCCGGAGCGCGGTGTCCCTCGCCGATGCCTCCATTAAGCTCGTCACCGCCGTCGCCCCGGCAGTGCGACCACGTATAGGTGGCGAGAAAGTTCAAGCCATTCGAATAGTGCTTCTCGAGAGTCGTCTGAAGACTGTTGTAGTTGCTATTCCCTTGAGTAAGCTGAATGCTGTCATTGCAGCCGAGGTCAGGGAAGGGGGCGATGCCGCCAGGACCGCAATTGATCCCTTGGGGGTTTAGC
Organism: Terriglobia bacterium; assembly: GCA_035516075.1. Taxonomy (GTDB): domain Bacteria; phylum Acidobacteriota; class Terriglobia; order UBA7540; family UBA7540; genus Gp13-AA77. Next base: position 20,221 of record DATJAQ010000295.1, read on the forward strand.
TGGATGGTGGAATACGAATTCGACGCACCACCTGTAATCAAGTGACGGGAGCCGTCGCCCACGTAAGCTACCGTAAGGGTGGTGCTTGGCGCCAGCGCATATTGGAGGGTCAAATTCCACCCCAGCGTGTAAGGCGTCTTGAAATCGTACTGTAATCCCTGGGGTCCGATGCCATTCACATTAACCAGAGAGGGGTCGAGTGATATGCAGGAGAACGTAGCCTCAAGCGTCGCCGCTGGGCTGCAGTTGCTGCCGTCGGCATGGTTGAGAGGCATCGGCAAGGAGCCGTTCGGAAGCGGGGGGTTGATGGTGAATTGGAACGGGAAGTTTTCGCCGATGTTCGGTCCGTATCCCGCGTTCTCAAAGGAGTTGTAGAACATGCCAAAGCCCGAGCGCACCACGAGTTTCGGGGTGAGTTGATAGGCCAACCCGACTCGCGGGCCGAAATTGGTATTCTGGACGTTCGACAGTCCCGGATTATCGATGAACTTGAGGGCGATGCCGTCCTTGGCCAGTATGGCGGGGAATTGCGAAGCACTCTGCAACAAAGCCTGGTTCTTCCCATTGTTGGGATACAACATCTCCGCGGTACTGAACGGCGTGCCGGGAATGAAGTTCCCCTGGCGGCCGTGATTCTCCTCAATCGCGCCGAAATGTTCCCACCGGAGGCCGAGATTCAACGTCAACTTCGGCGTCGCCTTCCAATCGTCCTGGAAGTACGCCCCCCAATAGTTGTGGCCGTCGTCGGTGGGCGAAAAATTCGAGACAAACACGGTGTCGGCGCCGCCGTCGAAGTTGATCCCATTGGGTACGGTGGCCGCGATCGGTGACAGGAGCACCTGCGCCATTCCCACCCCGGTGTAGTTGCCATCATAATTCAACTGTCCGTGCGACCACGCCGGCTGGAGGGTGGAGAACTTGATGTGCTGGAACTCCATGCCCATCTTGAACGTGTGTTTGCTGTAGACCTTGGTCAGGTTCTCCGTCAATTGCGTGGTCTGCGTAATTTCGTCCGACGGCAGGAAGGCGTTCGACCCCAGCGTGTTCAAGCCGCTGATGCCGATCGCGGGCAGGCCACCGTTCTCCGTGACCTGGGCGATGCCTTGGATGCCGTACTGATCGGGAATCCCAAGCTGGGTGCCCACGGGGCCGAAGCGGCTGGTATGGAGACGGTCTTCTCCCACGCGCAATTCATTGACAGTTGTCGGGTTGAAGGTATGGGTGTAACTCAAGGCGCCGAGAAACGATTTGGCCGCCTGGTCGCCCTGCTGGAACGCGCCGCCATCTGCGATGCCCGAAAAGGGCGCCGGAATGAATTGCGGATCGTTCACGTAACTGAACGTTCCGAACACCTGGTCGCTTGCACTCTTAACCCAGTCGATGCGCGTGTCAAATGCGGACCTGTTTTCCGAGAGGACCGGGTTCGATGTCTGGTTGTTGACCGTGCCCGCCAACTGAGCCATCGGGTAGAGATCGAGGAGTTTGACGGCGTTAGCATCGATCCGGCCGGCGGGGAGCTGGTTGAGCTGGCAGGCGTTCTCGCTGGGGCACAGGCCGGTGAAATTGGTCATATTCCCCACGGCGCCTCCGGTGTAAAACGGATCGTCCGCGTAGCCAGTATTGGTTGCTACGAGGCCGGTGACAGGGTCCCGCTGGCCCTTCGTAACCGACCGCATGGTGCCAGGATCCAGAACCGTTCCGTTCGGGATCGTTCGGCCCAGGTTGTCCGTATAGGAACCCGCGCTGTTAAGAAGCACATCGGAGAGATTGGTGAAGCCACTGCCCCTTTCAAGGTCTGTCGGAACCGAATTCGTGAAGACGCTCCCTTGCCGCCGGCGCGTAATCTCGACGTCGCCGAAAAAGAAGAGCTTGTCGCGCCCGTTATAGACGTGCGGAATGACCACCGGCCCGCCGACGGTGCCGCCAAACTCATTCTGCCGGTATTCGCCCTTCTGAATGCCGCCCTGGTCTTCAAAGAAGTCAGCGGCGTCGAGCTTGTCGTTGCGGAAGAACTCCCACACGTCACCGTGGAGCTGGTTGGTGCCGGATTTGACGATGGCGTTCAGGATCGCTCCGCCCGCGCGACCGTACTGGGAGCTGTAGTCGGAGGTCTGCACCTTAAATTCCGAGAGCGCGTCCGGGGGCGGCAGCACCACGAAGTTCGTGCCGTTCAAGAAGTCAACGTTATCTGAATTATTGTCAATGCCGTTGAGAAGGTAATTATTTTGCGCGGGACGCAGGCCGTTGGCCGAGAAGGCGCCACTGGCGGCGTTGCCGCGCGTATCGGCCTGCGGCGTATTCACACCGGCCACGGTCTGGGCGAGGAACGTGAAATTCCGCCCGTTGAGCGGCAACTCATTCACGGTGCGCTGGTTAACCACCTGCCCCACCGAGGCGTTTTCGGATTGCAAGGCGGGGGCCGCCCCTGTCACTTCGATGGTCTGGGTCACTTCGCCCGGCTTCAGCGTGAGGTTCGCCACTAAGTCTTCGTTAATACTCAGTGTGAGGTGAGAGTGAACCGCCTTGGAAAAGCCCGGAGATTCCGCGCTGACCGTGTAGGTGCCGATCCTGACCGGCGAGAAGACGAAACTGCCGTCCGGGCCCGCCGTTGTGGTAAGGGCGAGGTTAGTACCCTCATTAGTCAGTACTACCTGGGCACGGGCAACAACTGCACCAGACTGGTCCGTGATCGTCCCCAGAATTGTCCCCGTGTCGATCTGGCTCCAGGCGGGTACGGCGAGGGTCAGCAGCGCCAGGAGCAAAAAGACCCATGTCGTCGTACGAAGCGTGCGAGCACATTTCACGGCGATGCGCATTGTTCCCTCCCTGATGATTGCGGTTCCGACCGAATCCAACCCGACGCCAAGGAAGCTACGCAGTGATGCTGTTATGGGCTGCCCGTGGCCCCTCGGGCTTGGCCCCTAAACAACCGCCGGTGGTAAATCCGCACGTGCGTGGCGGACTTCGTGTACGTGCACGGCCAAGAAATTACTCCAGCCTGTTTATCATGTCAAGCAATTTTTTTTAATGGGCGGCGATATTACAATTAGTACCCCCTCCCTGAATCCGAATAGGGCCCTGGAGGCCCCGTGGTTCGGAAGCGCGGGCTCGGAGCCCCTGCCCTGGGGCGCATTACCCTTGGCTCGTCCCCTCGCCTTCGTCGCGCAGATATGGCAAGATGGCCGGCATGTCCGCCGGCCGCAAACGAACTTCGACTCACGCTCGGAGGGTTGGAGTACAAGATATCGCCGACGCCTTGGGTATTTCGTGCGGCACGGTAGACCGGGCGCTGCACGATCGCGACGGAGTGAATCCGGCTACCAAACGAGCGGTGCTGAGCGCGGCCCGCCGGCTGGGGTATCGTCCGAACCTGGCTGCCCGCTATCTGTCCTCCCGCAAGCACCTTACGATTGGAGTTAGCCTGCCTTTGGAGGTGGCCCACTTCTTCGACGACGTGCGCGAGGGCATTGTGGAGGCGGCCAGTGCTTACGAGCCTCTGGGCGTCAAGATCCTCTATCGGCCCTACAAGCGTTTCGGTCAACACGAGGTCGAGGCGCTCCGGGACATCCTGGAGGAGGACATCAGCGGGCTAGTGGTGGCGCCGGCCTACCACGAGCGTCTGCGGGCGGATATGGAGCGCGCCATCCGCCGCGGTATCCCCACCGTCTGCGTGGTGAGCGACGCACCCGGCACCGGCCGGCTCACCTCCATCTCGGTGGATCCGTTTACCAACGGGGCCTTGGCGGGCGAGTTGATGGCGCACCTCCTCGCGGGCGATGGGGGAGTGATCGTCTTCATCGGTATGCACGCCGCCGTTGACCACGAGCAGAAGCTGCGCGGTTTCGAAAACAGCCTGAAGCGCTTTTGCCCGCGTGGCAAGATCTTGAGCGTGGTGGAAGCCCACGACGAGGAGGACGAGGCCTACCAGAAGTGCCGCCGGGAGTTGGCGTTACACCCTTCCGCGCGCGGAATTTACGTTGCCACCGCCAATTCCATTCCGGTCATTCGCGCGCTTGACGAGCTGGGGCTCTCGGGCAAGATCAAAGTGATCGGCACGGACCTTTTTCCGGCCATGGTTCCCTTCATCGAAGCGGGCAAAATCGCGGCCACCATCCATCAGCGGCCGCGGGAACAAGGCCTGACGGCCATTCGCACCCTGGTGCGCTTCCTCACGGAAGGACTGCGGCCCCCAGCCCGGATACTGCTCGATCCCGCCATCGTCATGAGAAGCAATCTGGGCCTCTTCTTCGGAACCCAAGCCTCTCAGGCTGAATCGTCACCGCGGTAACTCTTTCCTGCCAAAGATGTTACTTCGCAATGCGCCTCGATCGAGGCTCGCCGATCCTCGCCGAATTCGCGCGAACCGTCGATTTCAGCCGAATGCCGATTCGAGACGGTTCCGCGAGCAGCGGAATGCGCCGGGCCCAGGCGGGAAGGCCGAAAGGCGTGGGGTAATGGAAACACACTACACAACGGACGAAACCGCGTGAGACTGCCCGCAGACCGCCGATTCCGACGGCCGTGTGGGTCTTGAGGACAGCCGCTCGAAGCAGTTCGAAAGGGCAGGTCTTATCTAAAGGAGTTGCAGCAGCGATCTCGACTGGAGCGTACGTCGAATCCATGGGACTTACCGACGTGCCCCCCGCTGGCCTTGAGAACAAATTTTCGATGATTTAGAGAAACTTCCAAAAATCATAAGTGTACGATTTTTGGACAATTGCGTTCAAACAAGCGCAGAATAGCCCATTTCGCCCACCCGTTTTGCTTTCAAATAGCCGCATTGTCCGGAAGCTTTCGCCGGCAGGAACGAGCGAGCTGCGGATACAAACGCTGGCAGTTTTTGGCAGCACTTCCCGAGAAACTCGCGACAGCTCAGCGACCGGCGCGCTCCGCCGAACCCGCGACCCCCCCGGCCGTGCGTCAGTATCAAGGGCGGGCGCATTTCATTGCCCGACTCTTCGGCACTGTGATACTTTTCCACGTTAGGCGCTCCATCCCCGGTCGCACCGCGGGAACGCACGCCCCCACGATTGCACGGGCGGCGTTGCCGGCTTCGACGCGGCAGAAGGCAGGACATCATGAACCGCAGAAACCTCCTCAAGGCGGGCCTCGCCGGGCTCGGCAGCTCGTGGGTGTTGCCGAAAATTTCCGAAGCCCTGGGGACCGCCGCGCCTTCCCCCGCCGCCCGGCTGGCCGAGGCCCCTCGACACGTTCTCTCCCTGAACCGCGACTGGCTGTACGGCGGCCGAGCGCTTCCCGGGTCGAGCGCCGCCGGGTTTGACGACAGCAAATTCGAGCGCGTCACGCTTCCGCACTCCAACCTTCGCCTGCCCTGGCACAGCTTCGACGAGAAGGAGTATCAGTTCGTGTCGATTTACCGGCGGCACTTGCGGCTTCCCGAGGAACTGCGCGGCCGGCGCATTTTCGTGGACTTCGACGGCGCCATGACCGCTTCCACCGTGACGCTGAACGGCCGGAAGCTGGGCGAATACCTGGGCGGATATACGCCGTTTTCTTTCGAGCTCACCAAGGATCTGAAGTGGGGCGCGGACAATGTGCTGGCGGTCGAAGTCGATTCCACCGAGCGCCCCGACATTCCGCCCTTCGGCGGGAACATCGATTACCTCACCTTCGGCGGCATCTATCGTGAAGTGCGGCTGCGAGCCGTGCCGGACCTCTATCTTGAGAACGTCTTCGCCAAGCCGGTGGACGTGCTTTCAGCAGGCCGCCGGGTGGACGTGAAGTGCTTCCTGAGCGCGCCGGCGGCGGCGCCTTCCTCGGCTGCGAGCCTGAAGGTGGAGCTGCGGGACGGCGATCGGGTTCTCGCCAGCCAAACCGAGGACGTTCAGGTTACAGCGGAAGGCGGCGCACCCGTAATCCCACTTACGAATCTGGGCGAGATCCGGCTTTGGGGCCTCGAAACGCCGAAGCTTTACCACGTGACCGCGCGCCTCTACGAGGGCGACAAGCTGACGGACGAATACACCACGCGCATCGGATTCCGCGAAGCGCGCTTCACGCCGGACGGCTTTCAATTGAACGGCGCCACGGTGAAGCTTCGAGGGCTCAACCGCCATCAGACGTTTCCTTACCGGGGCGCGGCCATGCCGGCGCGCGTGCAGCGGCGGGACGCGCAGATCCTCAAACACGATCTGAAGTGCAACCTCGTCCGCACCTCCCACTACCCGCAATCGCCGCACTTCCTCGACGCCTGCGACGAAGTGGGCCTGCTGGTTTTCGAGGAAATTCCGGGCTGGCAGCACATCGGCGGCCAGGCTTGGCAGGACCTGGCCGTGCGCAACGTGGGCGAAATGATCCGGCGCGATTGGAACCACCCCGCGATCATTCTGTGGGGCGTGCGCATCAACGAGTCGCTGGACGACCACGACTTCTACACGCGCACCAACGCGCTCGCCCACCAACTGGACGATTCCCGGCAGACCGGAGGCGTGCGCTACCTGGTGAATTCGGAATTGCTCGAGGACGTTTACACCCGCAACGACTTCGGCTTTCCGTTGATGCCTCCGAACTATCCCCTTTATCTGAACACCGAGTTTGTGGGTCACACTTTTCCCACCAAGCGTTACGACAATGTGGACCGGGTGATGGAGCACGTGCTTCGCCACGCCCGGGTGCACGACCAGCTCGCCTCCGACAAGCGCTACGCCGGCGGCATCGGCTGGTGCGCCTTCGACTACAACACCCACTACAACTTCGGCTCCGGCGACCGCATTTGCTACCACGGCGTGACCGACATTTTTCGCATTCCCAAACCGGCGGCGTTCTTCTATCGCTCGCAGTGCGACCCCAAAGAGGACGTGGTGCTGGAGCCGTGCTTCAACTGGTCGCAGGGCGACCAGTCCGTCGGCGGCGGCGTCCGCCGCGCGGTGATTTGCTCGAACTGCGACCACCTGAAGGTCTATCTGAAGGACGAGCTGATCCAGGAGGTCGATCCCGACCGCGCCACCTACCCTCACCTGCCCCACGCGCCGTTCATCGCCGATCTCATGAGCCCGGCTCTCGAGGCCTGGGGCGATCTGCGCATCGACGGCTATCTCAACGGCGAAAAGGTGGCGTCGAAGACTCTGCCGGGCAACGACACCGACCACGACCTGCAGGTGGAGCCCGACGATCGCGAGCTCGACGGCGACGGCATCGACTGCACTCGCGTGGTGCTGAAAGTGACCAATGCCGAGGGAAGCTGGCGCCCCTTTTCGACCGGCTCCGTGCTTGTGAAAATCGAGGGGCCGGGCGAGATCATCGGCGAGAATCCCTTTTCGCTGGCGGGCGGCGTTGGGGCCGTGTGGGTGCGCGCGAAAGAGTCTGCGGGCACTATCCGCTTGCACGCGGAGCACCCGTACCTGGGAAGCCGGACGGCGGAAATCAAGGTGCGGCCGGCAAGCCCGGAAGCGGTGTGAGCCCGGGCGGCTCCCGATACCGTTGCCTCGAGCGGCGTTCCGCCGCCTCCATGAAGCGCTCATTCCATCGCTAGTTCGCCAGCAGGTTGCGGATCGATTTCAATTCCCGGCGGCGTTTCGCGGTGGTCTTGGGATATGCCATTTTGAGCCCTTTGAGCGCATCCAGCACAATTTGCGACACAATCAGCCGCGCATTCTCCTTGTCGTCGGCGGGAACGACGTACCAGGGCGCGTGAGCAGTGCTGGTCGCGCTCAGGCAGGCCTCATAGGCCGTCGTGTAGTGGTTCCAGTATTTCCGCTCGTGAATATCCGCCAGGCTGAATTTCCAGTTCTTCTCCGGCTCATCAATCCGTTCGAGGAATCGCTTTCGCTGTTCGTCCTTTGACAGGTGGAGGAAAACCTTGATCGCCCGGGTGCCGTTACGATGGAGATGCTCCTCGAAGTCCACGATGGAACGGTAGCGCTCTTGCCAAACGGTTTTCTCGTCACGCAGCTCTTCCGGGAGCCCCTGACTGCGGAGGATTTCGGGATGCACTCGAACCACCAGCACCTCCTCATAGTAGGAGCGGTTGAAGATGCCGATCCGCCCGCGCTCGGGAAGCCGGCGCGTCGTGCGCCATAGAAAATCGTGCTCCAGCTCCTCGGCGCTCGGCTGTTTGAAACTCCAAACCTGACAGCCTGCCGGATTGACCCCGGACATAACGTGCCGGATGGCGCCGTCCTTGCCGCCGGCGTCCATCCCCTGAAAAATCAGCAGCAACGCATAACGATTGGAGGCAAAGTGAAGGTGTTCCAGGGCGCTCAGCTCCTGAACGTGTTCTGCCAGGAGTTTCTTATAGCGCTTCTTCGACTTGCAATAGGGCTTCACCCTGGTGGGCCACTCCGTGAGCGTGACCTTTTCTCCAGGCCGCACACGGAAGTCACTTGAGTTGATTTTCATCTTCATCCCTCCGGCGATGCCAGCCGCGCCATCCGGGTCAGTCTCTGGATCGGGTCCACCTTTACGAATCTCTTGCTCCGCCTCGAGCCAGTCTTGGCCTGCTTGGCCATCGCGACCGCCACTCCTCCCGGCGGCAGGAGGTCCGGCAGGTCAGGGCACGCCACACCCATCCGGTTGCGCATTCAATGGTGATCGCTCCACTTCCAGTTGCGAATCTCGGGTAGGTCTTGGCCGTATTTGTCGATGTATTGCTTGTGCTCGATGAGCTTGTCTTTGAGCTGCTGCTTCAGGTAGATCCCCCGGTCGCCGGTCTGCGGCAGGCGGTCGATGGTATCCATCACCAGGTGAAAGCGGTCCAGTTCATTCATCACCGTCATGTCGAAGGGCGTGGTGATGGTGCCCTCTTCCTTGTAGCCGCGAACGTGGATGTTGTCGTGGTTGGTGCGGCGGTAGGTCAACCGGTGGATCAACCACGGATAGGCATGGAAGGCGAAAATGACCGGTTTGTCCCTGGTGAAGAGCTCGTCGAAATCCATGTCGCTCAACCCGTGCGGGTGCTCGGTTTCGGGCTGCAGCCTCATGAGGTCGACGACATTAACCACCCGGATTTTCAGGTCGGGCAGATACTCGCGCATAATGGATACGGCGGCGAGCGTCTCCAGCGTGGGCAC
>DATJAQ010000296.1:0-14220 GCA_035516075.1 Terriglobia bacterium
GCTCGACGCGACGCTCCGGGTCCGAGTCTCGGGGCGCCCCAATCGGCAATCGGCAATCCCCGCCTGCGCGGGGACTCATCGGCAATCCAACGCCCGACCCGGAGGGCCGCAACCCCTCGGACCGCGTGCTGCTCCGCCTGGTGAAGCGCGGCGAGCTTCGCGTGCCCGAGACCCTCGACGAGTTTCAGGAACTGGTGCAGCAGGCCCTGGGAATTGGTCCCCGCGAAGGCGGCAATCCCCAACCCCTGACCCCCGACCCCAACCTGCTCCGTTTGGCCGAGGCTCTGTGGGCGCGCCTGCATCAGATGGAGCCCCGCCGGCCCAAGCTGGCCGCGCTCCTCCAGGCCACCCTGGAGTGGGACACGGCTAGCCTAGGCGATCGCTGGGACGAGCTGCTCGATCCCGAGGCGCGTTTCCGCGCCCTCGGCCTGCTCGGCAAGAGCGCCGAGCTCGGTTTGGGCGGCGGGCCGCACGCCCTGCCCACCCGGCCGCCGCGCCGCGGCGCCTCCACGGTGTGGGGCCCGGCCACCCTGCGCGAGGCCGCCCTAGGCTACTGGTTCGGCGGCGTCATGGAGACTTTCGTGCTGGCTGCCCTCGGCCATCACAAGGTCACGGTGGCGCTGTGGGAACTGGCCTTCGCCCGCTTCGGCATGCGCGAGGAACTGCTGGAGTGGCGCCCCGAGCTCAGTTCGGTCCAGTGGGAGGAGCGCGAGGATCGCCCGGAATGGCAGGTGCGCGTGACCACCGCGGAAGGAAAGACGCTGGTGAAGCTGGAGGACGGGGAAATGTTTGAGCCGGAGGATGCGAAGAGCGGGAGTCAGGAGACAGAAGTCAGGAGGCTGAAGCATGGCTAATGGGAAATCTCAAAGACAAAGGACCAGGAGCTGATGACAGGGGATCGCAGACAAGACGCGAGGGACGAGGTCGCGCCGCTCCTGTCTTTTGACTCCTGTCTCCTGGCTCGACTGACGACGGACAACGGACCACGGACCACGGACAACTGACGAGTAACAAATGACAAAGGACCAAGAACAAATGACATCCGGACTATTCTTCGATGGAAACAAACCTCGCGTTGTCGCGATCCTTGCGCACGCGGTCGATGGGGAACACCTGGTTGTGAATCACCAGGTAGACCCCGGGCGGCAGCAGGCGGGCGGCCAGCAGGCTCTCGGTCATGTTCTGCAAACCGTCGCTGCCCTCGAAGCCGAGCGGGGTCATGGCGCCGGTCAGGACGATCGGCACGCTCAGTTCCGGCAGGCCGCGCTTGAGCAGGAGGCCCGTCTCCACCAGGGTGTCGGTGCCGTGGGTGATCACGACGGGCGCCGGCGATTGCAATTTGTGGCGCACCACGTCGAGCACCACCTGGCGGTCGGCGTCGCTCATTTCCAGGCTGTCTTTATTCATAAGATGGGTGACTTCCACGCGCAGATCGGGCAGGCGGAGCAGGCGGAAGTAGCGTTCGATTTTGCTGTCGAGATGGGCGAGGGAGCCGGTGCGCTCCTGATAGACCTTCTCGATGGTGCCGCCGGTGGCGATCACATACAAGGTCTGCATGGCGTTCCGCCCAGTCGCGGACCGCGGCGGGGTTGGGCGCCGAGTCCGTGCCGGAGAGTGTAGCACGGGCCCCCCCTGGGGATTGCCGATGGCTGATTTGCGATTGCCGATGGCCGGCTGGCGAAGCGGGCGGGCGGCCGGACGCGGCGGGGAAATTTTATCTCACGGCGAACCGGACTCCGGAAGTGGGCGGGCGGCGGGCGTCACAGGGTGCTGCAAGATGTTGAATCTCTTGCGGTTGGGTCTCCGAGAGGCGGCCTTCGGGGGCCGCGCCGGACGCGAATCTACGGGGAGCGGGAGGTTGCTGTGTGCTTGACATCACTGCGCGCGCCTTGTGGTATAGTCTCTTGGGCAGAATTTTCGGTTGGATCCGCAGTCGCCGGAAAAGCTAGTCCGTGGCAGCACCAAACTTCCCGGAGGGGGAGGGGCGCCATGGCGAGTGATTGCAAGCACGCGAAACACGCTGCACTGCCAGGAGTGTTGGCGGCGGTTGGATTGTGCGTGGCCTGCGCGGCAATCCTCGCGCTGAAGGCTGCGCCCGGGCAGGCGGCGCAGGCGTCCGGCCCGAGCCCGGACCTGGTCAAGAATCCTGTCCCGGCACCCGTGGCGCCCGCGGCTGCCGTCATCGCCGGCGGTGCGCTGTCCGGCGCGGCGGCGAGCGCGGAAACGGCCGGCCCGGCCGCAGACAAGACCTCACCGGCGGCGCAAATCACCGTCCGCCAGCCCCAGATTCACACCCGGCCCATTCAAGTCAACGTCGATTTGGTGACGGTCGGAGTCACGGTCACCGATCCCTACGACCGCATTGTGACCGGCCTCGATCGGGCCAACTTCGAGGTCTTCGACGAGAAAGTGCCGCAGAACATCGTAAGCTTCTCCACCGAAGACGCCCCGATTTCGGTGGGCATGATTTTCGATTCCAGCGGTTCGATGTCCGACAAGATCGAAAAATCCCGTGAGGCAGCCCTGCAGTTCTTCAAGACATCCAACCCGGAAGATGAGTTCATGCTCATCAATTTCAGCGAGAGGCCGAACCTGATCGCGCGGTTCACGTCGAAGTTCGAAACGCTTCAGGACCAGCTTCTGTTCGTCAAATCGGGCGGCAAGACGGCGCTGCTGGACGCGATTTATCTGGCGCTCGACGAGATGAAGCGGGCCCACTCCAGCCGCAAGGCGTTGCTGGTGATTTCGGACGGCGGCGACAATCACAGCCGCTACACCGAGAACGAGGTGAAGCGGGCGGTGCGCGAGTCCGACACGCAGATCTACTGCGTGGGCGTGCTGGAGCCCGTGGCGGCGCGCACCCGGACGCCCGAAGAGGCGGGGGGCCCGTCCCTGCTTTCGGATTTGTCGGAGGTTTCGGGCGGACGGATGTTCAGCGTGGAAGACCCCAGCGAGCTGCCCGACATTGCCGAGAAGATTTCCATCGAGTTGCGCAACGAGTACGTGATCGGCTACAAGCCCTCGAACCTGGTGCGCGACGGCCGCTGGCGGCGCATCCGGGTGAAGCTCGATCCGCCCCGGGGCCTTCCTCCCCTTCAGGTTTATGCCCGCACGGGATACTATGCTCCGACTCAGTAAGGTCCGCATCAATTTCTGGGCAGCGCTGCCGGCCGCCGCCGCACCCGTGCGGGTGGGGGCGCTCCTGGCCGCCTGGGCGCTGGCCGCGAGCGCTGCCGTGGCGCAGCAACCGGCGGCGCCGGGCGCGGCCGGGGCCACCGAGGCGCCCGTACCGGCGGGCGGCCAGGCGCCGACGGTGGAAAAGAAGCCCGGGGGCGGATTCGAGATCAGGCACGAGGTCGCCCTGGTGGTGCTGCGGGCCACGGTGGTGGACAAGAAGGGGCGCATGATCAACGACCTGGCCCGGGACGACTTCAAGGTTTTCGAGAATTCGGTGGCGCAGAAGCTGGCCGTGTTCAGCCACGCCGATATCCCGGTGACCCTGGGCATTGTGATTGACGACAGCGGCAGCATGAAGGAGAAGCGCCCGGCGGTGAACGCCTCCGCCCTGGCCTTTGTGCAGACCTCGAACCCGCAGGACCAGGTGTTCATCGTCAACTTCAACGACGTCGCCTACATCGACACCCCGGGCGATTTCGCCACCAACATGGAAGACCTGCGGTCGGCGCTCGACAAGATCGATTCGCGCGGCGGCACCGCGCTTTACGACGCCATCTCCACCTCGCTCGACCACCTCCGCCTGGGCAACCGCGACAAGAAGGTGCTGCTGGTGATCACGGACGGGGTGGACAACGAGAGCCGCTACTCCCTGGACGAGCTCCTCAAGTACGCGCAGGAGTCGAATGCGGTGATTTACACCATCGGATTGCTGGGCGGGGAGGAGAACACGGGCGGCCTGTTCAAGATCAAGGGTTCGGGCGACCGCAAGGCCGCCAAAGCGCTCGAGCAACTGGCGCACGCCACCGGCGGCGAAGCCTACTTCCCGAAGTCGCTGGCGCAAGTGCAGGAAACCTGCGGCCAGGTGGCGCACGACATCCGCAACCAGTACACCCTGGCCTATTACCCCACCAACAAGGCCGCCGACGGCACCTTTCGCATCGTGCGGGTGGACGCTTTTGAGCACGGCACGCGCAAGAAGCTGATCGTGCGCACCCGTCCGGGCTATTACGCGCCCAAACCCGGCGCGCTTTCGGCCGAAGCGGCTCCGGCCCGCTAACCGGCCGGAGGCGCCGTTCGCTCCAGATAGGCTACATATCTAGTCTCAATGGCCTCGCCCCGCTCACCCCCGCGGGGCAATTTCGTTCAGAAAAGCGGTGCCGCGGGCGAGGCGCAGGCCGAAGTTTTCGGCCACGGTGGCGCCCAGGTCCGCCAGGGTGGCACGCGTGCCCAGGTTGACGCCCCGCGCGGCGCGCGGTCCGGCGGCGAGCACGGGCACGTATTCGCGCGAGTGATCGGTGGAGGGGCCCAGGGGATCGCAGCCGTGGTCGGCGGTGAGGATGAGCACATCGGAGGGCTCGAGGCGCGCGAGCAACCCGGGCAGCGAGGCGTCCACATCCTCGAGGGCGCGGCCGTAGCCTTCGAGGTCGAGGCGGTGGCCGTAGAGCATATCGAAATCGACGAGGTTGGCAAACACCAGGCCGGGCCGGGCGTCGTCAAGGGCTGAAATTGTACTCTGAAGCGCCTCCCGGTTGTTACGCCCGGGCAGCGCGCGCGCGATGCCGCGGCCCAGGAAGATATCGGGAATCTTGCCCACGCCCGTCACCTCGAGCCCGGCCCCGGCGAGCAGATCGAGCAGCATGGGGCGGGGCGGCTCCACGGCGAAGTCATGGCGGCGCTCCGTGCGCTGAAAATCGCCCGGCGCGCCGCTGAAGGGCCGGGCGATCACCCGGCCCACGCGGTGTTCCCCCTGCAAAAGCTCGCGCGCCACGCGGCAGATGCGATAGAGCTCCTCCACCGGAATCGCGTCTTCGTGGGCGGCGACCTGAAACACGCTGTCGCCCGACGTATAGACGATGGGAAAGCCCGTGCGCAGATGCTCTTCGCCAAGCTGTTTGATGATCTCGGTGCCGGAGGCCGGATAATTTCCGAGCGTCCGGCGGCCGATGGTGCGCTCAAAACCATCCATCAGGTCGCGCGGGAAACCGCGAGGATAGGTGGGAAATGCGCGGTCCAGAATGATGCCGCACATCTCCCAATGGCCGGCGGTGGTGTCTTTGCCGGGGGAAAGAAGGGTGGCCTTGCCGTAGGCGCCCTCCGGACTTGCGGCGGGCGCGAGTCCGGCGAGGGGCCGGATGTTCGCCAGGCCCAGGCGCACGAAGTTCGGAACGCGGAGGCCGCGCTTTTCCGCGATGTGACCGAGGGTATCGCGGCCGGCGTCTCCCCACTCCGCGGCGTCGGGCTGGGCGCCGATGCCGAGGCTATCGAGCACCACCAGAATGACGCGTTCGAAGGGGCGCAAAGCGCCTCCTTACCGGCGGGCGCAGCCGCGCGGCCGCCGGCAACGTGCGGCACCCGCGAGACGCTGGCGCCGCCTACTTTGAAGCGCGCGCCTTGATGATCTCGCTCAACAAATCGGGCTTGCCTTCGAGGCGGACGAGATGCGGATAGCGAGGGCCGCCGTGGTAATCGATGCTGCAAGTCTGATAATAGTCGTCGTTGACGACCAGAAGTTGCAGGGGCCCGGCGCTCGTTTTGGTAGCGCGTAGGGCGGCGTTAAAGACCTCAGGCGTAAACTTGCGGCCGTTGACGGCCACCACGTCCATGCCCGGAATGACGCCGGCGTGATACGCAGGACCGTCCCAGATGACGTCGCCCACGCGGCCTTCGCCGTTGAGACTGAGGCCGAGCGAATACTCCGCATTCAGAGACCCGCCGCGCCCGCCTCCGCCGCCCCGCATGGGTTGGGATTCCTTGTCCGTATACTCAACCTTCCAGCCGGCGGCTTCGATTCCGCCCAGGGGCGCCTCCGGCGAAAGCGAGGTGAGGCGCTCGTGGAAAAACTTCGCCCAGTCATACGGCGCTACCTCGTTGAGCGTGCTCACCAGTTCGTCAAACGTGTAGGGCTTCACTTCGGGACCGTTGTTTGGACCGCCGTGGAAGAGGTGGCAGAAATCGTCGATCGACTTTTGATCGTGCGTGACGCTGCGAATGATCGTGTCCGCCCAGAGCCAGACGAGGTCGCCTTCGTCGTAGTAGTCGGCGCCCCGCCGCCAGTTGGACCAGCCGCCGAATCCGCCGCGGATCAGGGGCGCGAGGTTGGTGTCCTGAAGGTCGCGCCAGGTGCGCCCCGGACGGCCCGGGCCTAGTGAAGCTGCGATGCCGGCGATGTGATCGCGATACTCGTCGGGAGTCCACAAGCCGCTGCGCGCGGTGAGCATGGGACCGAGATAGTCGGTCAGGCCTTCGTACACCCAGAGCAGGTCGGTCTTCATCGGTTCTTCGTAGTAGGCCGCCGCCAGATCGGCCGGGCGGCGGAACTTGCCGTTCCAGGAATGAACGAATTCGTGCGGCAGCAGGCTCGCCATGCGCACGCGCCCCGTGGTCAGGCCGTCCTCGCCCACGCGGCTGTCGTTCGACTCGTTATGCTCGAGTCCGAAGTGGGCCACGTGGTTGCTCAAGGTCAGCAGGAAATGGTAGTCGCGATAGTGGCGGGCGCCGAAGAGCTTGCCGCTCTCCGCCACCAGATCCACGTAGTGCTGCCGGAGCTCGGGGCTCATCTCCACCGAAGCGGCGCTGTCGCCTGCGAGGTCGATCTCGTGGTGAATCGGTTCGCCGGGCGGAGTGACATCGACGTTGTTGAAAAATTCACCGCTGATCACCGGCGAATCGACCAGGCGATCGAGCGAGACCGGTTTGAACTCGATCTCGTTTCCCGATTGTTGTGCCACGGGCAAGGGCGTGCCGTACTTCCAGCCTTCCGGCAGGCGAAGCGTGGGTTTGAAAATGATGTCCTCGGCCCGGACTCCGGCCGGGTAAAGTACGTCCTGATTCCACACGATGATCGCCAACTTGTCGGTGGCCGAGGCGCCGGCCGTAAAGGCGCCCGCGCCGGCGGTGGGCTCGAGATAATCGAAGGATATCTGGAGGCTGTCCGCGCCCTGCGGGACGTCGACGTGAAAGGTGAACACGTCGAGCAGGTCGCGCCGCCAAGGCACCACCTGGCCGCCGGCCTTCATCACGAGTCCGGTGACGTTACCGATGGGGCCGTCCGGGCCGTGTTCGCCGGGAATCCATTTGGGGTAGTAAAGCGTAAGAGGACCGGGTTTCACCGGCATCTCCAGTTGAGTCCGGATGATTTTCAAGGGCGCTTGAGTCGCGTCGACCGTGAGCGTGATAGCGGGACCGGCGGCTGCCGAGGCCGCCAGAGCTGCGCCGCTAAAGATTAGGGCAAGATTCGACCACAAACGGGTGCGCCAAAAATCCATAGAACCCTCCCGTAATGAAATGAATGCTGCAAGAGCCTAGAGTAATCTCTGCGGGCGCACCGGGGCCGGGACGGGCGGAGTCACGTGAGGCGCGCGCGGAGAGCAACGGGTTCCGCGCAGGCGCCTCACGGTTTGCAGGGCATCCTCGATGCTGCTCACGCTCTCCGCCCGGTTCCAGAACAGACTGGGCGGAGCGTGATCTTCCGGCTACTTCGCGGCAAAGTCGGCGGCGAGCTCGAGATCGCCCCATTGGATCTTGATCTCGCCCCCGCTGTCGTGCTGCTGCAAGCCGATGGTTACGGTCTCCGCCGAATTACTCGCTTTGGTTTGAGTGAGCGGCACCGAAACCAGGTCCTTTGACGGATCGTGTTGTGTCCCCCACTGACCATGCTGTGTATTGAAGACCAGCTTCCAGCTATTGTCCTCTTGGTGCGCCCACAAACTGTATTCCCCCTTGGGGACTGTCGTACCGCCGAAGTCGAGGTCAGCACTGGTCGAAAACGTTGTGGACTGGTTGGCGCCGAGCCTCCAGAAATTGGGGGTGGGCCCGTTCGGCAACTGGGAAAGCATGCTGTCGACCGTCCGGCCGTGCAGCGCGGGACGCCCATAGTCTATCGACACCTTAGCGCTTCCGACTGTCAGTTCGGCCTTTCCGCGCGCAGCGCGCTGGGCCGACGCCGGACCTGATACCGCCGCGGCGAGGCCGAGCGCACATAGAACCATCATGGCTGCTTTCATAACTTTTCTCCTTTTTACCTGATCTGAAAATCGTGGCTCCGGCAAGCCGATCGATCGCCGCAATCCTTTTTTCCGGCCACGCGGGCCGGAATCGCGACGAGAGTGATTATAGCTGCAAACTCTGCCTTGTGACGAAGGCCGTTTCGCTCGCGGCTGCCGCTGTGAAGTGTGCCACCTTCACATCGCAGAGCCCGTTCAGGCCGGCCAGCCGCTCTCACTTGCCGGAGGGCAGCGCCTTCTCGAGGTCGTCTGCCGCCGTGTTGATGACGGCAGCCTCGTCACTCAGGACTTTCGCCACCACGGGAATTTGTTGATCGGCCTCGTCCCACTTCTTTTCCTCGATCGCCTCCCGCACCGCCGGGAGGGTCTTCACGCCGTACCCCGTGTAGTAGCCCGGGGCATAGATCTGGTGCCGGTACCAGGGTCGGCGCGGCAGACCGCCGGGCGTGATCAGCCTACGCTCGCTCTCGAGCAAAGTCTGGTTGAGGGCGTCCAGCGAGGTGTGATCGAGCGCTGCGCCTCCGTTTTCGCCGGCCTTGCGAAAAGCCTTTTGATAACGGTCCGTGCTCGCGGCGAGCGCGCTCACGGCGTTCTCGAGAGGAGCGAAGTTAAGGTAGGGCGGCTCGGCTTCATGTTTCGGGGGTACGGTAGGCTTCAGGGGATCGTCGGTGGCGGAGAAGACGCCCTCGTCAATCTCTTTGTTGCGTTCGCTGATTTCGTCGCGCTCGCCCGAGAGCACCTTCTGAAGCTCGTCCACGTAGCCGCGCACCGTGCCGGTGAAATCGGAGAAATCGTAGGGCAGCACTTCGGCATCCGCGAGGCGCATGACGGTGGTGCCCACCGTCTGGGAGAGCGACCGGCCGTAAACGAACGTGGGATCGCCGAAGTGCGAGTACCAGTAGAAATCGTCGTAAATCGAGTGGTAGATGCCGCCGCCGCCTTCGCCGCCGTAGCCGAGATCGAGCGAGGCGATGCCCAGGTGCTGCAGGAAGGGCGTATAATCCGAGCCCGATCCAAGCGCCCCGATGCGCAGATCCGGCTCGTGGCGCAACTCGTCGCGGTCCTTGGCCGAAGTCGCTTGCTCGATGCGTGCAAGCTGGTCTCGCTTCCAAGCCGTCAAATGGGTTTCGGGATCGGTGATGTCGCGCGCCACGCCGTTAATGAATTTCTGCAGCGAGTGCGATCCGGCCATGAACAAGTAGCCTCTCCCGTTTGAATCGGAGTTGATGTACACCGCCGCGTGGCGGGTGAGCTCGTCGGCGTGGGTCTCCGCCCATTCGGTAGACCCGAGCAGACCCGGCTCTTCGCCGTCCCAGGACGTGTAGATGATCGTGCGGCCGGGCTTCCACCCTTGCTTCAACAGCTCGGCGAGCGCCCGCGCCTCTTCGAGCAGGGCCGATTGCCCGGAGATGGGATCTTCGGAACCATTCACCCAGGCGTCATGGTGGTTGCCGCGAATGATCCAGTGGTCGGGCTCGGTCGAGCCGGGAATCCGCGCGATGATGTCGTTGATCGGCTTCAGGTCCCAGTTTGACTTCACCTTCAGGTGAACCTGAGCGGGCCCCGGTCCGAGGTGATAAGTCACGCCGAGGGCTCCGCGCCACGGCGCCGGCGCCACCGGGCCGCCCAGCGCCGCCAGGAGCGGCTCCGCATCCCCGTAGGAAAGCGGCAGCGTCGGAATCTTGGTGAACACCTTCACTTGGTCCAAGGGGAGGCGCTTGGCGTCTTCGGTGGCGCCCACGCCCGGAGTGAGGGGATCGCCGGAATACACCGGCATGTCCATCACGCTGCCGCGCTGCACGCCCTCTAGGGGCCGCCAGGCGCCCTTTGGGAAAACGTCGCCCTGGAAATAGCCGTCGTCGCGCGGATCGGAGTAGATCAGGCACCCCACCGCGCCGTGCTCCGCCGCCACCTTGGGCTTGATGCCGCGCCAGCTTCCCATATATCGCGCGATCACAATCGCGCCTTTCACCGAAACGCCCAGGCGATCGAGCTGCTCGTAATCCGCCGGCACGCCGTAATTCACGTAGACCAGCGGAGCCGTCACGTCGCCGTCAGCGGAGTAGGCGTTGTAAGTGGGAAGCTGCTCGTCATGCTGGCTGGAGGTGGGATCCGCGGCGACGGTAGGTTCCTCGAGCTTGGCCACAAATCGGGTGGGCGCCACCAGCTCCACCGCGCGCTCCTTCGGCGTCGGAAACAAGACCTTGAAGGTCTCGATGTGGGCGTCTAGGCCCCATTCCTTGTACTTCGAAAGGATCCACTCGGCGTTTTCTTTGTCGTACGGGGAACCCACGTGGTGCGGGCGCGCCGAAAGGTGGCGGTTGTATTCGCGAATGTTGTCCGCAGAAATCAGGTCCTTGAACTTCGCTTCCCAGGCGAGCTCCGTGCGCGCCCCATCGTCCGAAAACCCGAGGAGGTGCTCGGTGGACTCGGGTGCGGCGGCCGCCAGCACAAACACAGCGGCGATCAGGGTTAGCAAAAAAACATAACGGCGCATAGATTAGCCTCCGGCGATCTTTTAGAGATTGGCCTTGAAAAATGCCAGCAGCCGATGCGAGAGGTACAGCCGCGACGGCTCGCCGGCGAACCCGTGCTTTTCCCCCGGTTGCAGGTAGAGCTCGAACGGAGTGCGGGCTTTCACGAGGGCTTCCACAAAATTCATTGTGTTTTGCATGTGCACGTTGTCGTCGTCGGTGCCATGCATCAGCAGCACTTTCGCCTTGAGCTTGGCGGCGAAATACAGCGGCGACGAGTCGTGGTACCCCGCCGGATTCTCCTTCGGCGTGCGCATGTAGCGCTCGGTGTAAATGGAATCGTAAAACTGCCAGGCGGTCACCGGCCCTCCCGCGGCTCCGCACTTAAAAACCTCCGGCGCGTGGGTGAGCAGTTCCAGGGTCATATAGCCGCCGTAGGACCATCCGCGAACGCCGATTCGAGCGGGGTCGATGTAGGGCAGCGCCTTCAGGTAGTCGACGCCGGCAAGCTGGTCCTCCACCTCGTGCTGCCCCATGTGTTCGAAGATAGCCGATTCCCAACTGTGTCCGCGCCCCCACGAGCCGCGGTTGTCGAGCGACCAGATAACATACCCCTGCTCGCTCAAGAGCTGATCGTCCGGTCCCGTCACGCCCCAGGCATTGCGGATGAGCTGCACGTGGGGCCCGCCGTAGACATCTACGATCACCGGATATTTCTTCTTCGGATCAAAGCCGGGCGGCTTTACGAGGCGCGCGTAGAGCGTGGCGCCGTCCGCGGCCTTGATGCTCAGGAGCTCTGTGGAGCCGAGCGCGTAATCGGCCCAGGGATTCGGCGCACGGTTAAGGGTCGCGATCATCGTGCCATCGGAGTTCAGGAGGCGCGTCTCAGGAGGCGTGGTCAAGTTGGAGAAAGTGTCCACCAGAAAGCGGCCGTCCGGCGAAAGGCTGAGTCCGTGCGTCCCCGGTTCTTTGGAGAGGCGCTCCACCGTCCCGGTGTCCATTTTTGCGCGGTAGTTCTGGCGCTCGCGCGGGTCTGGGTCGGTCGAAGTGAAATACACCCACCCGCCCGCTTCGTCCACCTGAAACATGGGAACGTCGGAGAACGTCGGATGGTCGATCATCCAGTTGCCCGAGCCGAGCTCGCGCACCAGCGTGCCGTCGAGGTTATAGAGATAAAGGTGCAGCCACCCGTCGCGCTCGGAGAGCCACAGAAAATGCTCGCCGTCCTTGGTGAAATAGGGTGCGTCGAGGGAATTGATCCAATACG
Source organism: Terriglobia bacterium (assembly GCA_035516075.1). GTDB lineage: Bacteria > Acidobacteriota > Terriglobia > UBA7540 > UBA7540 > Gp13-AA77. Next base: position 11,922 of record DATJAQ010000296.1, read on the forward strand.
GATCCTTCTCATCCACCACTTGGCGATCCGCGCCCGAAACTGGATCCCAGAGATGCACTGCCAGGTGAGCCTGGTGCCGGTCAAGGGTGGAAAAGGCCACGCTCTTCGCATCTGCGGTCCAGGTGAACGACGGGCTGAAGTACTCCACCGCGGGGTCCGTGAGAGAATAAGTCCGGCTTTGGGTTTCGCCTGCGCTCACCGTGACCACGTGCATGGCGGGCTTCGGATTCGGGTCGCCGGCTTGGGGAAAGCGCTCCTCGGTCAAAGTAACATGGTCCGAGAGATAGTGCGTCAGCGGATACTGCGGCACCGGTGCGTCGTCCAGGCTCAGGTAAGCGATCGCCTTGCCGTCGGGCGACCATTCATACGCCCGGCCCGTGGAGCGGTTTGCGAGTTCCTCCTCGTAAACCCAGTCTAGCTTGCCGTTCATCAGGGTTCCATCGCCGTCGGCGGTGAGTTTCTTCAGAAGACCGGTGGCCAGTTCCACGGTGTAAATGTTGCTGTCTTCAACGAAGGCCACCCGGTCCCCGGCCGGCGAAAACGTGACATCTTCTTTTTCGCGCGGATCATCGGTGAGCTGACGAACTGAATCGTTCGCGACGTCCATCAGCCACAAATCGGAGCCTCCCTGCAGCAGCAGTCGGTCGCCCTTTGGCGACCACAGGTACGACTGCAACGTTAAGTGGTGGCCGCCCGGCTCAGGCACGTCGGTCTCATGACCTGTGATCGCGTCGTGGAGCACAAGCTTCGTCTTCACCTGGGCGCCGGAGCCTTCTCGCCTCAAAAACGCGACCTGATCGGACCCGGGCCGCCAGGTGACCCTGAAAATTCCGCCGCCGCGCAAGCCGCCCGCGGTGACGATCTCCGGCGTCAGGAGCTTCTTGCCTGTCTGCGCGGCCTGCGGGCTCGCCGCAGCCAGACTGACGGCCGCGGCCGCGAGAAGCGCGGGGAACACTGCGAGTGGTTTCCTCATATCGTCTCCTGATTGCCGGACTCTCCGACTGATGAGCCCCTGTGCGGAAGTCCTGACGTGCAGTCTTGCGGCGGGTCCGGGGCGAGAGAACCCTTCCAAGGGCTCAGTGGACCAGCGTAGCCTTCTCCACCCTCAGGTCTGACTTCAACACGCCGTACTCGCTGGTGTTCACCAGCGCCACGTCTTCGTAACGGCGGGCCTTGAAATCATACACCTCGCAAGTGTCGAAAGGACGCGAGTACACGTGCAGCGTCACGGCGCGCGCGCCGAAGGACGCCGGGTTGGCGACCAGGTGAATGGGCTCTTCGGGGTCCACCTCGGCCGGGCGTTCGGCGTCGATAATGAAGTGCGTGGTGGGCTCGAGCTCGCAATAGCGCGTGGCCGGGTCTTTGCGCACCAGCCTGAAATTTTGCACTTGCAACCATCCGTAAGCGATCGCCATCCAGCGGCGCTGGCCGCGGTGGTTGTGGATGGCGCTCTTCTCGCCGCTCTCCCAGCAGATGGCCAGCAACTCGAAGAGCGGAGTGCGGTGAATCAGGTGCCGCGCGTAATGGTCGGCGCAAAAGTAGCAATAAGGATCGAGGCTCGGCGGGCTCACCGGGTGGCGGCGCAGGTGATCGAGCACGCTTTGGTGCGTAAACTCCGGCTCCGGAATGGCGCTGAGACCGGCGGCAAATTGTCGGATGGTTTCCATGGCCTGACAGAATAGTGTGTTGCCCGGGAATGTTCAAGACGCGTCAGAGGCCACGAGGCCGGGCTTCCCAGCGACGGCGCTCGGCCCGGACGGCATTGGAGGCCTCCTAAACGACGAAGCGGTAGAACCGGTAGAAGCAGTAATGGCAGCGAAACGGCCGCAGCATCACCAGGGCGAGAATCCACCACTCCGCAAACCCTCGCCGGCGCGACGGATGGGTGTCGAAGTTCCAGCATCTTGGGCAGGCTCGCTGTCGCATCGCAACCTGCTAACGCCTGATTTCGAGAGCCGGCGAACCGTAGAGCCCGCCCCGGTTTAGGGCGCCTTCGGAGCGCCGGCCACAGCTTTGATAGGTGCGCGGAGGCTTTGCCATTGGGCCAAAACGTTCTGCGGCGCCACCACGAAGGCCGGACCTCCTTCGGCCCCGGGAACAACAGATATGTTCGTCACAACCCTGGTGGCTGGGATGCCGATTGCGCCTTCCGCCATACACTGAGCGCCTCCCTTAACAGGTGGTCGGAGTGTAGCATCAGCCAGACAACCAAGCAAGAACGAGGCGGTTACCCCGCTTGCATCGTCGTTTTTTGGCCACCCGGCGGACGGAAGCGCGGACCGCCCACACGCCGCCTTCA
>DATJAQ010000297.1:0-8346 GCA_035516075.1 Terriglobia bacterium
GGCCGTGCCCACTCAGGACGTGGTACTGGGAGTCTATTACCTGACCAAGCCCAAAAAGGGCGCGCGCGGCGAGGGGCGATCGTTCGCCAACGTGGAGGATGTACTGCTGGCCCTTGAGGCCTCCGAGGTGGAAACGCAGACGCCCGTCCGTCTCCGCTACACGGGGCGGGTAATCGATCTGTCGACCGCCTACGATGATCAGGATGTACTTCACACCGAACCGATCACCGTGCAAAGCCAGTTCATCGATACCACCGTGGGCCGGGTGATCTTCAACGACCACCTGCCCAAGGAAATGCCCTACGTCAACGGCCTCCTGCGCAAGAAGGGTCTTGGGGCACTCTGCAACTATTGCTACCTGCGGTTCGGGCTCGAAACCACCGTCAAGCTGCTCGATGAAACCAAAGCTCTGGGCTTTCTCTACGCCACCAAGGCCGGCATCTCGATCGGCATCGACGACCTCCTGGTGCCTTCCAGCAAACCGCGCCTGGTCAGCGACGCCGAGCACGAAGTGATTGAAGTCGAAAAGCAGTACCAGGACGGCGCCATTACCCACGGCGAGCGCTACAACAAGGTGATCGCCATCTGGTCGAACGTGACCGACCGGGTGGCCGACGAAATGTTCCAGGCCATGGAGGGACAGGACCAGTCGAGTCAGATGAATCCCATCTACGTGATGGCCGATTCGGGGGCTCGCGGTTCGAAGCAGCAGATTCGCCAGCTCTCCGGGATGCGCGGACTGATGGCCAAGCCCTCCGGTGAGATCATCGAGACGCCGATCACGGCGAACTTCCGTGAAGGCCTCAACGTGCTGCAGTACTTCATCTCCACCCACGGCGCGCGTAAGGGCCTGGCGGATACGGCGCTGAAGACTGCGGATTCCGGGTACCTCACCCGGCGTCTCGTCGACGTCGCCCAGGACGTGATCGTTTCCGAATTCGACTGTGGCACGCTGGACGGCATCTATGTCGAGCCCATCGTCGAGGCCGGCGAAGTGGTGGAACCCTTGCGCGATCGCATCGTAGGCCGGGTATCCCTCGAGCCGATCCAGGACTACGAAGGAGCCCTCATTGTCGACGTCAATCAGGAGATTAATGAGGACCTGGCTGCGGCGATTCAGGCGGCGGGCATCGAGCGGGTCAAGATCCGTTCCGTGCTCACTTGCGAGTCGCGGCGGGGCGTCTGCGTCCGCTGTTACGGCCGCAATCTCGCCACCGGCAAGATGGTGGAGATCGGCGAGGCCGTCGGCGTGATCGCCGCCCAGTCGATCGGCGAGCCGGGCACACAGCTCACCATGCGGACGTTCCATATCGGCGGCACCGCCAGCCGCGTGAGCGAGCAATCCGCACTGGAAGCCCGGAACAACGGCTTCCTGAAGTACCTCAACCTTCAGACCGTGAAGAACCGCGAAGGGAACTTCGTGGTCATGAACCGCAACGGCGCCGTGGCCGTGGTGGACGAGAAGGGCCGCGAACGCGAGCGCTACACCGTAGTCTACGGCGCCCGCGTGCGTGTGGAGGAAGGTTCTCCGGTGAAAGTCGACGACGTGATCGTAGAATGGGACCCCTACACCTTCTCGATTCTGACCGAAGTAGGCGGCATGGTAGCCTTCAAGGACCTCGAGCAGGGCGTGACGATGCGCGAGGAAGTCGACGAAGTCACCGGCCTCTCACGCCTCGTGGTGACCGATTCACCGGACGAGAAACTACAGCCCCAACTGACCGTTCGCAGCGAAGAAAAGAAGGGCTCGAAGAAGTATCTGATGCCTTCCCGCGCCCACCTGATGGTGCAAGACGGCGACGAGGTGAGTCCCGGAGACGTGCTCGCCAAGATACCCCGCGAGACCACCAAGACGAAGGACATCACCGGGGGTCTGCCGCGCGTGGTCGAACTCTTCGAAGCTCGGCGCCCGCACGAGACCGCCGTGATCACTGAAGTGGACGGCGTGGTAAAGTACGGCGAAGTTTCCAAAGGCCAGCGCAAGATTGTCGTGGTGCCCGACAAGGGTGAGCCCAAAGAGTATCTGCTTCCTCGCGGCGTCCATGTTTCGGTGCAGGAAGGCGAGCGCGTCAAAGCCGGCGAGCCCCTCATGGACGGGCCCCGCAACCCGCACGACATTCTGGCCGTTCTGGGCGAAAAGGAGCTGCAGAAGTACCTGGTGGACGAGATCCAGGAGGTTTACCGTCTGCAGGGCGTCAACATCAACGACAAGCACATCGAAGTCATCTCGCGCCAGATGATGCGATGGGTAAGGGTGGAAGACGTGGGCGACACTGAGTTTCTGCTCGACGAACAGGTCGATAAATTCCGCTTCAGCGAAGAGAACGAACGTGCAATGAGCGCCGACGGCAAGGCGGCCACCGGCCGTCCGCTGCTCCTGGGTATCACCAAAGCGTCGCTCTCCACAGACTCCTTCATCTCGGCGGCGTCGTTCCAGGAGACCACACGGGTGCTCACTGAAGCCTCGATCCGGGGAATGGTGGACCATCTGCGCGGCCTCAAGGAAAACGTCATCATGGGCCGCCTGATTCCGGCCGGCACGGGCCTCGAAGTGTACCGCAACTTCCGCTTGCTGACGGAAGTCGAGCCGCCTCCGCCGGAGCCTGAGGTCGAGATCGGTGAACCCGCGGAAGGGCCGCTCGCACCCGGCGCCCCCGGCCTGCCCGCCGACTTTGCCGATGAGGACGAGGCCAGAACACAGTAGGTGCCGCCGACCGCGGTCAGTTGTCAGCAGCCGGCCCTCTGTCGGTGGCACTGCGGACGACTGACCGGCACCTGTTTCGAAGAGACAACGGCGGATTTATGAGTGCCGTGACTTGCTGGAAATGCGGCAACGGCTTCGATCTTGCTCCGGGCGCCCGCGTTGGCACCCGCGAGACATGTCCGAGATGTGATTCCGACCTCCACGCCTGCCGGAACTGCCGCCACTACAATCCCGCCAAGCATAACCAGTGCGCCGAGACCCAGGCCGAATGGGTTCGCGACAAGGAAGCGTCTAACTACTGCGATTACTTCTCACCCGCCAGCAGCCCAGGCGCGGCCGTCCGCGCCGCCGCGCCCGGCGACGACGCCCGCAAGAAGTTCGATTCCCTGTTTAAGCTGTGAGGTGTTTGAAAGTCTGAACTGAGGGCGCCGGTTCAGCCATGCGAGGGGAACTCCGCCGGCGCTAAGAAAACTAGGCCAGTTCGAAACCGCCGGCTCTCTCAAACGCGTGCGCCGCCTGCAGCATTCGAGCTTCGTCAAAATGCCGGGCCAGAAGCTGCAGACCCACCGGCAGCGGCGGGACACCGCTCGTAGGATCTCCCGGAGTCTTTCCGCACGGGACACTGATGCCCGGGACGCCGGCCAGGTCGGCCGTGACGGTGTAGATGTCGGCCAGGTACATCTGGAGCGGATCGTCGGTGCGCTCGCCGAGCTTGAAAGCGGGTACCGGCGAGGTGGGCGTGAGGATTACGTCCGCCTGCTGAAAGGCCTCTGCAAAGTCGCGCGTCAGCAGCGATCGCACTCTCTGCGCCTTAAGATAAAACGCGTCATAGTACCCGGAGCTTAGGGCGTAAGTGCCCAGCATGATGCGGCGCTTCACCTCGGCCCCGAAGCCCGCGTCGCGCGTCCGCTCATACATGTCGCGCAGGTCATCGTATTCAGCCGCGCGCAACCCGTAGCGCACACCGTCGTAGCGGGCCAGATTGGAGCTGGCTTCGGCGGTGGCCACCAGGTAGTAGCAGGCGATGGCATAATCGGTGTGCGGCAGGCTGACCGACACGATCCGGCAACCCAACCCTTCGAGGACTTGAATTCCCTTCTGTATGTTGTCGCCGATCTCGGATGAGAGGCCGGCGAAATACTCGCGCGGGACGCCCACCCGCAGGCCCGCCACGTCCGCCTCGAGCTCGGCCTCGTAGTCCGGCACCGCCACCTCCGCCGAGGTCGAATCGTTCGGGTCGCGTCCCGCGATCACCTTCAACACCGCGGCCACATCCCGCACTGACCGCCCAAACGGTCCGATGTGGTCGAGCGACGATGCAAAGGCCACCAGGCCGAATCGCGACACGCGGCCGTAGGTGCCCATCGCGCCCACCACCCCGCACAGGGCGGCGGGCTGGCGGATGGAGCCGCCCGTGTCGGAGCCCAGCGCCACCGTGGCCAGGTTTGCCGCCACCGCCGCGGCGGAGCCGCCGCTCGAGCCTCCGGGCACCCGCCCGAGGTCGCGGGGATTATGGGTTGGATAGAAACCGGAGTTTTCCGTAGAAGAACCCATCGCAAATTCGTCGCAATTCGTCTTACCCAGTACGCAGGCTCCCGCGGCCTCCAGCCGCACCACCGCGGTGGCGTCGTAAGGCGCAATGTAATGTTCGAGGATGCGGGAGCCGCAAGTGGTCCGCAAGCCGCGGGTGAGGATCACATCCTTCACGGCCGTGGGCACGCCGGCCAGCGGTCCCAGCGCTTCGCCGGTAGCGATGGCGCGGTCCACCCGGGCAGCCTGCACCAGAGCGCGCTCGGGCGACAGGGTAAGATAGGAGCGCACGCCTTTGTCCACGCACTCGATGCGCTCCAGGTGCGCCCGCACCAACTCGCCGGCCGAAAACGTCTTGCGCCGGAGATGATCGCGGATGTCGGTGAGCGTGAGAGCAGTAAGGTCCATGCGATTGACGCGTGCAGCTTTCCGTGACCGCCGGGATGGGCCCAGGCCCGCTTATTCCCTCTCGATCACGCGCGGCACCTTGAACAGGCCGTCCCCGCGCTCGGGGGCGTTGCGGAGCGCTTCTTCGGTCGAGAAGGTTTTTCGCGAAACGTCGGGCCGGAACGCGAAATCGGCCGAGCCTTCCTTCAGCACCTGGGCCATCGGCTCGATGCCCTCCAGGTTCAGCTCGTTCAACTTGGCGACGTATTCCAGGATCGAGTCCAGTTGCGGCAGGAACTGCCGCACCTCCTCTTCGGTGAGATGCAGGTGGGCGAGCTCGGCCACGTAGCGCACTTCCTTTTCGGTGAGCGCCATCAGTTCACCTTCTCGCTGCGACGGGCAAAGTACTTCGCGAAGGATCGGCCCAGCGTCCGGCGGGTCTCCGCATCCAAGCCGCCGAGGAGGGTCTCGAAGGCGCCCGCTTCCGCCGGACTCCACCCGGGCGTCTCGGCCGCAGGCTCCTTGCGCTGCGCCGCCGGGCGCTGTCCCGAGATCGCGCGATCCGCATTGATCTCGGGCGCCATCCGCACCCGAATTTGCTTCACCACTTGCCCGCCGAGCGCTCGATTGACCGCCGCGCAAATTTCTTCGCGCAGTCCGTAGAGCTCCGTGGCCCAGGACGCGTTCGAGGTGGCCAGCGTCAGCGTCCCGGCCCCGAAGGCCACCGGCTGCGCCTGCTCCGCCATGGCCTTGCCGGCGACGCGGGGCCAGAGAGGCGTGAGCACTTCGAGTACGGGCGCGCTGGCGCCGCGAACGTGCCGCTTCAGGACTCGGGGTAGAATCTTGCCGACTTCTTCCATGATCGCCTTTCGTTTTTCCGTTGTGGGAAGCACAGTGTAGCACGACCGCGCCGTGCCCGGCGACCTGCTCCATTCGCTTGTTGGCGCCCTGCGGCAACGCCTATAATTCGTCTTCCGATGCAGCTCATCCTCGCGTCCAGATCGCCCCGGCGGCAGGAGCTTCTGCGCAACGCCGGCTACGTCTTCGAGGTCCGGCCGAGCGCCGTTCGTGAGGAACGCGGCCCTGGCGAAACCCCGGAAGCCTTTGTGCGCCGCCTGGCCGTGGAGAAAGCGCAAGACGTTGCCGCCCGTTCGGCGCCCGGCAGCCTCGTGCTGGGCGCAGATACCGAGGTGGTGGTGGACTCCGATGTGCTCGGCAAGCCCGCGGACGCCGAGGACGCCGCCCAAATGCTGCGCCGCCTTTCCGGCCGCTGCCATCAGGTGGTGACGGGCGTATGCCTGGTGGAAGCGCCGGACCGCATTCAAGCCGTTGAGCATTCCTCCACCCAAGTCTGGTTCCGGCCCCTCGACGAAGCGGAGATTCGGAGCTACGTGGCCACCGGAGAGCCCCTCGACAAGGCCGGCGCCTACGGCATTCAGGGCCTGGCTTCGCGCTTCGTCACCCGCATCGAGGGCTGCTACTTCAACGTGGTTGGCCTGCCCGTGGCGCTGGTTGACCATTTACTCCGGCCCTTCTGTGAACTTCGGCAGACGCACCCTACAGAATGATGCGCTCATCGCCCTGGCGGCGCGTCACCCGCTCGCGGTCGAGGTATTCAAGAAGCGGAATGGCGTACTTGCGCGTAACGCCCGTCATTTCCTTGAAACCCGCCACGTCAAGGCGCGCGCTGCGCGTCTTGCGCTCCGCCAGCAGCGCGCGCAGGCGCTCGAGAGCCGAACGATGAAAGACGAGACCTTCAGAGACTTTCACCAGCGTCTTTTCCCGCAGCAAAATCTGGAAGATCTTCTCGGCCCGCGCGCGGTCCACAGGCAGTTTCGCGAGCACCTCGGGCGCCGCCGGCACGGCGAGGCCTGCTTGCTCGAACGCGCGCGCGATTTTCTCCTTCGCGTCCGACTCCTCGGCGCTCAGCCGCACCTCGCGCCCGGCCTGCCGCGCCACTTCACCGTCGATTTCGAGCTTGCCCTGCGCGATAAGCGCCTGAAGCGCGGCGTTGAACAGCGGCGGCGACGGGACCCGCCCCGCCAGTCCTGGCGCGCCGCGCTTCGTGCCGCCCTGGCCTCCGCGCACCGCCAGGCGTCCGCGCAAATCCTCTTTGGCAAGCCCGCGCACCAGCGGGCTTTGAGTGTGAAAAGCCTGAAGGGCGGCTAGAGTCGCGCCGGCCACGGCGTCAAAGTACTCCGCGTGCGCCACGAGCGCGGGCGGCTGCCCCACCGCCACCAGGCGATGCGCGGCCACCAGGCCCTGCGCGCGCCGCAGCACCTCCTGCGCCGACCATCCTGTGCGGGCCGTGAGCGCGCCGAGCACGGCCTCGCCCGCCTCGCGCACCAGCAATTCAAGCCTGCGCTCGGGCCCGCCGCTCTCCAGTTCTTCGAGAAGCTCGCGCACGCTGGCGTCTCCCGCGCGGTGCCGGGGCGGATGGTTCTGCACCACTACGCCGCCGCCGGTGGTGGTGACGGGCGAAAACTGCCGGATGATGAAGCGGTCTCCGGGCAGGAAGAGGCCGGGCGCGGCGAGGCGGAGCTGGGCGTAGGCTCGCTGGCTAGCCTTCAGCTCGCGGCCCTCGAGCAGCACCACCTCGGCCACGGTCTCCGCCGTGCCGCAGTGGAAGTGTACGCGGCCGCGCTGCTTGAGCGGCCGGGCCGCGGCCAGCAGCTCGAGCGCGCAGTCCAGGCGGTCGCCGGCCTCAAACAGCCCGGGCGCCGCCAGCACCATCCCCCGCTCGATTTCGCGCGCCTCAATGCCCGCCAGGTTCAGCGCCGTACGCTGCCCGGCCACCGCCTCGCCCGCCGGCGCGTTGTGCACCTGGACTCCCCGCACGCGCACTTTGCGGCCGGAGGGAAACAACTCCAGTTCGGCTTCTTTCTCGATTCGCCCAGCCGCCAGGGTGCCCGTTACCACCGTGCCGAAGCCGCGAATCACGAACGAACGGTCGATGGGCAGGCGCGCGGGCAGGTCCACGGGCCGCGCCTCAGTGGCCGCGCTCAATCGGGCGAGCTCGGCCCTCAGTTCGTCCAGCCCCTCACCGGTGCGGGCGCTCACCGCCACCACGGGAGCGTTTTCGAGGAACGAACCTGCTACGAATTCGCGCACTTCCAGACGCGCGGTTTCAAGCAGGTCCGCGTCCACCAGGTCGCGCTTGGTGAGGGCCACCAGACCGCGCCGCACACCGAGCAGCTTGCAGATGTCGAAGTGCTCGCGCGTCTGCGGCTTGATCGACTCGTCGGCCGCCACCACCAGCATCACCAGGTCAATGCCGGTGGCCCCGGCCAGCATGTTGCGCACAAAGCGCTCGTGACCGGGCACGTCCACAAAGCCCACCCGCACGCCGTTGCCGAGGTCGAGGTGGGCGAACCCCAGGTCGATGGTGATGCCGCGCCGCTTCTCTTCCGCCAGGCGGTCGGGATCGGTGCCGGTAAGCGCCAGCACCAGCGCGGACTTGCCGTGGTCGATGTGGCCTGCCGTGCCGATGATGACGTCCTTCATGATTTCTGAAGCCCTGGTCCGCGCCGGGAGTTGAGTGCCGGCACGCCGCTCGCGAGCCCTCCATTGTATGCTGAAATCGCCCCAAGGCTCGGACCAGCCACCAAGCCCGGTGCTCGCATCAAAGGCGATTTGTTCAGCCGCAGGTAACCCCCTTAGAATCAGTGAAGCTTGCGCACGAATGAATGGAATCGGCCGATTCGACATTAAGGCTTTTGCTTTCA
>DATJAQ010000298.1:0-3561 GCA_035516075.1 Terriglobia bacterium
GCCAGGTCTGCCGGAGCAGGATTTTGTATCAACGCCTGGGCAAGCTGAAGGACTCTCTGGCCGGGATGCAGCCTCACCTCAACCCAGTCGAGCAGCGCTGAGGCGGAAGCGTGGTACTCCGCCGAGCGCGGCGAGGCGAGCACCTGCTTGAGCTGCGCTTCGGCTCTGGCGAGCACCGCGAGGTCAGGCGAATCGTCGTCGTGGCCTACGGTGGCTTGCCGGATGTAAGCGCGCGCCACCAGATAGCTGGCAATCGGACTCCACGGCGAGGCATGATCGCCCGCAATTTCGCGAAACGCAGCCTCCGCCTTGGCGAAATCGCCCGCATAAAAGTACGCCGCGGCGATCTGGTACTGCCGGTCCGTGCGGGCGAGCGCAGGCGCATCCGCCCCGAGCGGGGCCGGGATGTTCTCGCCTTTCTGGCAATTGGAGAACACTTCGTCCTGGGCCTTCACCCACGCGGCCAGCTCCGGGCTGCCGGCTCCGTACTTCTGTGTGCGATCTTGAAGCGTATCCCTGGACGTCTTAAAGGCCTCCTGCTGGCAGTTCAGGTAGTACTCGTAGCGGCCTCCGGGTCCGTTCTCCTCGCGGTAAATCCCCGCATCGGAGCCCCACTGCTGGAAATTCCCGAGGTGCTCCGCGCCGGCAACCTGGTTCCGCGCGTCCACCCATTCGTGCGGCCAATCAACCGGTTGGGGCTGCGGCAGCAGCAGCGGCGCCGGACCGGGTTTGGGAGCCTGGTCGAGAAGCTGGGCGGATTCGGGTGGAATTCCCCAAAGGGCCAGGGCCTCGGCGCGATCGAAGCCTCGACCTGCCAGATTCCGGTAGGCCACGTAGAGGTACACGCGCTCGTAGCCCGGCTGCAGCACACCAAGCCGGCCGCGAGTGAAGGGCCCGAGCGGGAAGTCGGGATGCGTCGTCTCCGTGAACACCGTCGGGATAAAGAAAGGCCCGCAGGCCGGCGCCGGTCGCGTCCAGTAAATCACCAGACCCGCGGCCAGCCCGGCCGCCAATGCCCACATCACCGTTCGCTTCATCGTTTCTCCTCCGCCAGCACCGCCTTGAACGCGTCGCGCGACCAGCCGTTCGGACGAAAGACGTAGAGGCGCCGCCCGGAGGGCAAATCGCGAATCCGTTCGTCGGTGCTGATGCCGAGGCTCCCCCGGCAGACGGCGGGGGTGAAATCGCGCCCCTCCGCCAGTCGCAGGCGCACGTCGGCGGCGTCGGGCCCCATGCGAAAGAGCATGGGCACAGCCTCGTCCACGGGCAGGCCGGCAATCCACGGGTCTCCGGCGCACCAGGAAGTCAGGGCAGTAATGGAAAGCGGCATCGAGGGCGGAAGGCGGCGGCGCAGGTCGCGCAGCAGACCGGCGTAGAAGGCGCGCTCGGAGGTGGTGGCGTCGAAGTCCACCTGCACGGCCGAGATGCCGGCCAGGTTCCCGAGGCTCGCGAGGGCGGCCGAGGCCGCTGCCGTTTGGGCGGCTGACAACGCCGGCGGTTTCCGCGGATCCACTTCGATACGCGCGCAGGCCTCAAGCGGCGTGCCCGGAGTCACTTGGAGCGCCTGGAGGCGCGGCCGCACCCGAACTTCGCCCCCGCTCAAGGTCACAGTCTCAGCCAGAAAGGAAACGCCCACACCTCGGGCGGGCAGAAAGCGCAGATCCTCGGGACGCTCCCAGGCCCAGACGATAACGGGCGGAAGCAGCGCCAGTCGGCTCGACGCCGGGTGGCCGGACGATGGGCTGGAACTCGAAGCGAAATTAAGACCGGCAAGCGGGAGTCCGCTGCCGAAAACGCTTGCAAGGGCGGCGAGGAGCAAAGCCCCGCCTACCGGCAAGAGGGCCTTCGCGGCAACGAGCCCTGAGCGTTGCGGTGTCATCGGAGTGCGCGCGAGTACGCGATGCGATGTTAATGGATGCGGCGTGCGCGGTCAAAGGTTGCGCTCAAGCGGCCAATGCGCTCCGGCGACATCCACCGGAGGGGCGCTTGGCGCCTTGCCGGCGCCACTCCGCCGGCGTGATTACCCCCTTGACAACAGTCCATCATTTACGCTATCGTTAATGTTTCTGAGAGTAGCCTCGCGCCCAAGCCCGGGGCAGCCCTATGCGCACCTGGCAATCCCAGGCCGGCTCGCCGCAACCCATCGAGGTGTCTATGTCCCTTCGCCGCTCTCCCCGTCTAACCCCGGCCTCTCTCGCCGCGCGCCGCGCCAACGCGCTCAAGTCCACCGGGCCGCGCAGTGAGCGCGGCAAGGCGCGATCCTGTTTGAACGCGCTGCGCAACGGCCGCTACACCGCCGATCTGCGGGCCAAGCTGGAGCGCGCCGGCGAGTTCGACGCTCTATTCCTGTTTGACTGGATCTACGCGCACATCTACGAGGCCCTGGAGCCAGTCTCGCCGCGCCACCGGCTGTGGCACCGGCGCTGGGCGAGCCGCGTTTGGTGCGACGTCACCGGCCGCAGCCTGTTTGCCCGCCGTCGCACGCCGCAGCCCAAGGACCGGCAGCCCGGCTTCGCCAACCGCACACAACCTGCGCCCTCGAAGGTCACGGGCCGCCCGCCTGAGGGTCTGCCGGGTTCGCCCGTGTCCTTTAGCCAGCAGCGGGGTCACTTTTGCATCCGGCTGCGAAACAACCGCGGCGCCGGCGTGGTGTTTTGGAACCGGCCCGGCGGCCGTGGCGCCACCCGCCCCGGCGGCGTGCCGCTGGTGCCCGAGGTGATCCCGCTGGCCGAATCGCCAAGCTGGGAAGAGCGCCAGCGCGCCCGGCGCCGCGCGCGGCGGCAGGCGCGCCGCAGGGTGGCCGCCGCGAGTTCGCGCGCTGCGGCCGGCCCTGTGAGGATCCCCGAGGCTGTCGCCGAAGCTCCCGCCGCGCTCTGCGGAGGGCCGGACTACGCACCGGCCCCGGAGCATGCCGGAATGAAGCTGGAATGTCCTTTAGAATCAACAGCCAAACCGCCGGCTTCAAGGATTGGCGTACAGAGTCAAGGATTGGGACCCTTCGGGCAAAATGGCGGCAACGGGCGGCCCGAGCAAGGCGCGAACGCCATCGCGCGGTCGCGGCCGTCCGAAAGCCGAGGCGCTGGCTCGACATGTAGCCTACAGCCGCCGGGCGGCGGTGGACAGGGGCTCCGCGGTGGTGGTAAAAGAGGCGTTTGAGTGGCGGCCGGCCGGGTTCACGAGAGGAGCGTCGTTTCGCCGGACTCAGATGAAAATGAACCGTCACTGCCGCGCATCCGGCGAGCTAGCGTCCTTCAGGCGAGTCAGGCTACACTCGTGGGAGCCCTGAGGGCCTGTAGCTCAGATGGATAGAGCAACGGTTTCCTAAACCGTGGGTCGGGAGTTCGAATCTCCCCAGGCCTACCATGTTTTCAATGAGTTGCTGCCCTGTGACGATTGTGAGTCACAGTTTGGGTCACAGATAAGAACGGAGATGCGGCTCGGGAGGCCCCTTGCCGCTGCTTTTCGAGCTGTTGCCGGGCGGCTTCGAGTTTTCGCTCAATCGCCTCCGAGGCAGCCATCTGCGCTGCGTCTCCTGCGTGCGAGTAAATCAGGTTGACGCGA
>DATJAQ010000299.1:0-9495 GCA_035516075.1 Terriglobia bacterium
CCCTGCTGCAGGTAGGGCACGTAAACCTCGGAATCCACGTCGGAGCTAAGCCCCTCGTGGCGGGTATTGCCCACCACTCCCACTACGGTGATACCCTGGCCAAGCAACGGGAGCTCCTTTCCAATCGGGTTCTCGCCGGGCCACATGTGGCGAGCCAGGGCGTCATTTACCACGGCCACCTGCGGCGCCTGCTCGTTGTCACCGTCGGTAAAGGTCCGTCCCTTCAGCAGCGGGATTCCGAGCGTATAAAAGTACGCCGGACTCACGGTAAGGCGCGAAAACAAAAGCGTGGAACCTGACATTGCTCCCCCCTCGCCCGCGACCTCCCGACGAATCATCAGGCGCGCGTGATAGGGACTAAGCGGCAGCGAGTCCCCGATTGCGGCCGATCGCACCCCCGGCAACGACTCCACCCGGCGCAGCACTTCCGAAAAGAACGCGCGCTTCTGGCCGGGCTCCGGGTAGCGCGAATCCGTCAGGCTGAAGTTCATGGTGAGCACGCGCTCGGGCGCAAACCCGGGATCGACCGAGAGCACGCGGTAAAAACTCTTGATCAGGAGCCCGGCGCCGATCAGCAGCACGAGGGCCAGGGAGAGTTCCGCAACCGCCAGCGCGCCACGCAACCAACCGCGTCGCGGGCCGGCGCCCGAGCCCTGCGCGCCTTCCTTCAACCGATCCCAGAGATCGACGCGCGTGGCCGCCAGGGCCGGCGCCAACCCGAAAAGGATACCGGTGACGATCGACGCCGCCAGCGTGAAGAGCAGCACTGACCCATCCAGCCGCACAGGCACCACACTGAGGATGGCGCCACCCACACTCGCCGGGATGAGGCGGGTCATCACCCTCACCCCCCAGGCCGCGAGAACAAGTCCGGCCAGTCCGCCGGCCAAGGCCAGGATGAGGCTCTCGGAAAGCAACTGGCGCATCAGGCGCCACCGTCCCGCCCCCAGCACGGCGCGCACAGCCACCTCCCGCGTACGCGCCGAAGCGCGCGTCAGCATCAGGTTGGCCACGTTGGCGCAGGCGATCAGGAGCACCAGCCCGACCACTCCGAGCAAGGTGAGCATGGCCGGGCGCAGGTTCCCCGCCAGGTGCTCTTCGAGTGTCACCACCTTAAGCTGCGTGTCCGTGGGACCGTTCAAGCGGATCGTGCGCCTCGTGCCGCCAGCAGGCGAAGGCGGACCCGGCGAGCCCCTCTGGGCTCCCGCCGGACTGGCCGCGCCCGGAACGCGCCGCACGATTTGGTCCTCCGCCGGCGGGCCGCCCTCGGCACGCCTGACCTTGGCACCGCCGCCACCCGCGGGCGCGCGGACGACGCGTTTCCCTTCCTCGGGCGGTGGCGGGTTGCCGGAGGTCACGACGCGCATCATGGAGCCCCCGCCCGGCCCGGCGCTCGGAAGTGAACCAGGCCCTGGACCGGGGCCGGACATCTGGCCCGGACCGCCTGCCTCAACGGCCGGGGGTTGAGCGCGTTTCCGGATGGCATCCAGGTCATTCTCAGCGCGCGCCAGTGTGACGCCCGGCTTCAACCGGCCGATGATGCGCACCAATTTATTCTGCACCCGCAGCCTCTCCTGAGCCTCGTTCATTTGCAGCGGCACGAGCATCTGAACCTCCGCTTCGCCCGGGAAGCGGAAGCTCGCCGGCATCACGCCCACCACCGCATACGGCGCGCCATTCAGCGTGACCGCCCGGCCGAGCACGTTGGCGTCCGAACCGAAGTACTGCTGCCAGAAGGAGTGCATCAAGATGGCCGCGTTCCTTCCGTTGGGCTGATCTTCCTCAGGCGTGAAACCGCGCCCGAGCCGGGGCCCGACGCCAAGCGTGGCGAAAAAGTTCGCGCTCACCTGCGCAGCGTGCACGCGAGCCGGGGTACCGCGTCCCGTCATGTTGAAGCTGGCCACAGGGTCGTAGGCCGTTATTCGGTCCAGCGTCTGATTCTGGTCGCGCCAGTCGAAATAGTCCGCCCCGCCAGCGAGCTCGGCCTTGAGGGCCGGCAAGACCTCGGCGATCCACACCAGCCGGTCGCTCTGCGGGTAAGGTAGAGGCCGGAGAAGCACGGCATTCACCACGCTGAAAATGGCGGTGTTGGCGCCGATGCCGAGCGCCAAGGTCAGCACGGCCACCAGCGCGAATCCGGGGTTGCGCCGCAACTGGCGGAGCCCGTACCGCACATCCTGTGCTAGCTTTTCCATGATCGATAGTCCCCTTTGCTCGCGATATTCTTCCTTTACCTGCTCGACGCCGCCGAACGCCCGCAAAGCGGCGAATCGCGCTTCCTCGGGCGAAAGGCCACGGCCCAGGTATTCGTCCCGCAGCAGTTCGAGATGCGCGCGCAGCTCTTCATCCAGATTCGTTTCGAGACGCTTCCGCCCCGCTAGCGCGCGGCAGCGGGCCACGGCCACTCTCACCCGGCTCATACAATCACCCATCCACAAATCGCGGTCCGCCTGTCGCCCGATCTCCCATCAACGTCACTCGTACCGCAACGCCACCATGGGATCTACGCGAGTGGCGCGGAGCGCCGGAACGTAGCAAGCCGCCAGCGCAGCCAGCATCAGCAATAGCGAGGCCGCCGCAAAGGTGAGCGGGTCTGTTGCCCTGATGCCGTAAACGTAGCCCGCCATCACCCGGCTCAAACCGAGCGCAGCCACCAAACCCACCGCTACCCCGACCATCGAAACGCCCAGCCCTTCACGCAGCACCAGCCGCAGCACCTCGCCCCGGCCCGCACCCAGGACCATGCGTAGGGCCATCTCTCGCGTGCGGCGGCCTACGGCGTAGGACATCACGCCGAAGATGCCCACCGCTGAAAGCGCCAGGGCCAGGGCCGCAAAGATCCACACCAAGGTCATGGGGAAGCGGATGGCGCCGTAGGTTTCGGACTTCATCTCCTCCATCGTGCTGATGTTGTTCAGCGGTTGCTCCTTATCGAGAGCCAAAACCGCGTCGCGCACCGCCGGCACCACGCTCAGAGGCGGTACTGCGGTTCGCACGGCCAGGAACACCGACGGCACCGGATGCTGGAAGTAGGGAACGTAGATATCCTGCTCGGGCTCCCAGAGATCGTCGTTTCTCACATCCTTCACCACGCCTACGATCTCCGGCGGTTGCGGCGCCTCGGCACTCTTGCCTGAGTAGACGCGAGATTGGATCGTGAGATGACTGCCCACCGGATTCGAATGGGGCCAGTAGCGCCGGGCCACGGTCTCGCTGACGATGGCCACCGGCTCGGCTCCCAGCGAGTCACTTGCCGAAAACTCACGTCCCGCCACCAGGGCTATCCCCATGGCGCTGAAATACTCCGGCGTCACGAAGTCGTAGTCTGCCGCCGGTTCCTGCCCGGGCGCTGCCGGGGGCTGGCCTTCCGGTTGAAAGAACACCCTGGTGTTGCCGCGGGCCCCGGCGGCTTTCACGCCTGGGACGCTGTCCAAACGTTGCAGGAGTTCCCTAAAGAAAAGGGCCTGCTGAGCAGCCAACGTATATTTGTAACGAGGCAGCGAGACGCGCATGCTGAGGGCGTTCGACGGGTCGAAACCGAGGTCGACATCCATCAGGCGCAGAAACGTCCGCACCAACAGGCCGGCCCCGGAGAGGAGAACCAGAGCCAGCGCCGTCTCGGAAACCACCAGCGTGTTCCTCAACCGGCGGCGCCCGGAGTCGGTGGTGGTTGTCACCCCACCTTCCTTGAGCGACTCGTTCAGGTCGGTCTTGGACGCAGCCAGGGCCGGGGCCAGGCCAAAGAGGACTCCGGTCGCGAGCGTCGCGACCAGGCTGAAGACAAGCACGCGCCAATCGACGTCGATCACTCTGGCGTTCGGCAGACTGAAGTCGTAGCGGCTGAGCTCCACGGTTAGGAGGCGATCGCCGCCGTAGGCCAGCAGCAGCCCCAGCGCCCCGCCGAGAATGGCCAGCAAAACGCTTTCGGTGAGCAACTGGGTGACCAACCGCCGGCGGCTGGCGCCGATAGCGACGCGAACCGCCACCTCGCGCCGTCGCCCCGTGGCGCGCGCCAGCAGCAGATTCGCCACGTTGGCGCAGGCAATCAGCAGTACAAACAGCACCGCACCCGCCATGATCAGCAGCGGCGTTTGCATGTGGCGATAATAGGCCGCATGCAGGGGTTCCACCTTGATGCCCCAGCCTTTGTTGGCATCGGGATACTCCGCCGCCAGATTGCCGGCCAGCGTGTCCATGGCGGCCTGGGCCTGCTCCACGCTCACTCCAGGCTGCAGCCTCGCCTGCGTTTGCAGATCGCGTGAGGTTCCTCGCCCGGCCTCACTCATCTCGTCGGGAGTGAGCGCCAGGGGCACAAACACGTCCATATCCTGGTCCCATGTGAAGCGGAAGCGGGCCGGCATCACACCCACAATCGCGTAGCGCCGCTCGTCGAGGTCGATAGTCTTACCGAGAATGGCCGGGTCGGAGCCGTAGCGCGTCTGCCAGAGTCGATGCCCGATGATCGCCACCTGATCGTGGCCCACTCGCATCTCGTCCGGCGTGAAGACGCGTCCCTTGAGAGGCGGAACGCCGAACATGGGCAGCAGTTCGACGGAAGCCTGAACGCCGTCCACGCTCTCCGGCCGATTGCCTTCCGTGATGTTGAAGCCCGACCATCGGTAGTAGGCAACCTGCTGGAAGATCCCCTTCTCCTTGGCAATGTCAACGATATTTGGAGCGGAGACGCCGGTCTGTACGTAGCCCTCGCCCTTCTGACTTCTCCACTGGCCGAGGCCCACGAGTTGATCGGGGCTCGGATAAGGCAAGGGCCGCAGCACAATGGCGTCCACCAGACTGAAGATCGCCGTGTTCGCCCCGATGCCGAGCGCAAGTGTGAGCACCGCCACGGCGGTGAAGCCCGGGCTCCGCCGCAACTGGCGAAGTCCATAACGCGCGTCCTGACCGAGTGTTTCGATCATGGGCAATCCTCTCTGCTCGCGGTAAATTTCCTTCACCTGCTCGACGCCGCCGAAACTGCGCTGCGCCGCATATCGGGCCTCGTCGGGCGACAAGCCCCGTCTGATGTTCTCCTCCACCAGCATGTCGAGATGACCCCGCAGTTCCTCATCCAGGTTCTCTTCGAGGCGCTTCCGCCGGAACAGTGCCAGCAAACGTCCCGCCGCCATCCTGAGCCATGCCATACGATCACCTATCACAAATCGGTAATCGCTCAATCGCCCGATCGTCCGATCCCTTCATTCGTGCCGGAGCGCCACCATGGGATCCACTCTGGTCGCCCTGCGGGCCGGAAGGTACGCCGCGAGCAGAGCGGCGCCCGTGAGCACAAGGGGTAACACAATCAGGGTGGCCGGATCTCTGGGGCGAACACCATACAGCAGGCTTGAGATCAGTTGAGTGAGGCCCAGCGCCGCCACTATTCCAGCTCCCACACCCGCGAGGGCCAGGCGCAACGCTTCCCTCAACACCAGCCGCAAGATCTCGCGCCGGGTCGCTCCAAGCGCCATGCGGATGCCAAATTCGCGCGTTCGGCGCGAAACCGAGTACGAGATCACGCCGAAGATTCCCGCCGCGGCCAGGGTGAGCGCGATGGCGCCGAACACACCGAGCAGCCAGGTGCGAAGGCGGGTCTGGGTAAGCGAGGCATCCACGGCGGCCGACATCCACTCCATGTCGGTCACCGGCAGGTCCCGATCCACCTCGTGGACATTTCGCCGAATCGCCTGGCCTGCAGCCTCGGCGCTCGATGAGGTCTTCACCACCAACCCCACGCCCCAGAGGGGAGCCTGGGCAAACGGCACGTACAGCATGGGCCCTGGCTTTTGGCTGAGCGCCGCGTCGCGCACGTCTCCCACCACGCCCACAATTTCCCGCTTGACGTTGCCGTCCCCCAGGATGCCAAAGGCAAGCTGCTGCCCCAGGGGGTCCCGATGGGGAAAGTAGATCCGAGCCAGCTCTTGGCTGATGATCGCGACCCGCGGCGTGGACATGGAATCCTGCGGGCTGAAGGTGCGGCCGCGCAGGAGGGGAATACCCACCACATGGAAGTAGCCCGGACTCACCGAGACGTAGTCGGCGGTGCTGACCCTGCCGCCGGGCGCGGGGGCGCTGTTTGCAATTCGGAAAGGCACATTGGCGGGGCCCTGGTCACCCAGGGGCAGCGGCAGAGCGATGGCGGCATCGCGCAGATCGGGCTCGGCCTGGATTCGGGTCAGGAGTTCGTTCGAAAACGTTACCCACTGTTGAGGCGTTCGGTACTCAAATCGCGGGAGCTGGACTTCAGCCAA
The DNA here is from genome assembly GCA_035516075.1 of Terriglobia bacterium. Taxonomy (GTDB): domain Bacteria; phylum Acidobacteriota; class Terriglobia; order UBA7540; family UBA7540; genus Gp13-AA77. The sequence continues at coordinate 6,246 of DATJAQ010000299.1, forward strand.
CAGAACGTGCCGGGTCTCGAACCCCGGGTTGACGGAGAGCAGCGCCGCGAAGCTGCGGATGAGCAAGCCCGCTCCCACCAGGAGCACCATCGCCAGTGCCACTTCTGCGGCGACCAGAAGATTGCGCGCCCTCCGGCGTCCCTTGCCCTCGCCCGGCCGTCCGGCGCTCTCCTGCAGGGTTGTGTGAAGGCGGGGATCGGCCGCGAACAGCGCCGGCGCCACTCCGAACAGGAGGCTTGCCCCGAAGGAAAGGAACAAGGCGAAGGCGAGCACCGGCCCGCTCACTCGAATCGAGTCCGCATGAGGAAGGTCCGACGGCAGCAGTCCGCCCAGCCCTTGAACGCCCCAGAAAGCCAGGGCGATGCCCACCGCGGCTCCGAGCAGACCGAGCACCGCGCTCTCAGTCAGCAACTGGCGCAGGATCCGGCTCCGTCCCGCGCCCAAGGCCGCCCTTATTGCGAACTCCTTGGCGCGGGAAGTTGCGCGCGCCAGAAGGAGATTGGCCACGTTCGCACACGCGATCAGGAGCACCAACCCCACCGCGGCCATCAGGACGAGGAGCGGGGCCGAAACGTCGCCGGTGATGGTGTCTCGAAGGGGGGCGAAACGGATGCTCCGCCCCTCTTCTCCCGGATGATACTGTTGCTCCAGCCGCTTGCCGAGCGCCTCCATCTCCGCCAGCCCCTGAGCCTCGGAGATTCCCGGCTTCAGCCGCGCAACGGCCGTGGCAACATCTGCGTTCGGGCGCCTGGCAATGGGGCCGAACAAAGGGTCTTGGACGATAGGAATCCAGAGCTGGCGGCTCGGGCCTTCTTCAGAGGTTGAAAACCAAAAGCCGGCCGGCATCACTCCCACCACGGTGAAGGACCTCTTATCCAGGTCGATGGTTTGTCCCACCAGGCCAGGGTCGGCGCCGAAACGGCTCCTCCACAAGGTGTGGCTGATCACCACCACCGGCGCTGCGCCCTCGGCGTCGTCCCCAGGCAGGAAGGTGCGGCCCAGCATGGGCGGCACCCCCAGAACTGAGAAGAAGCCCGCCGTCACGTCGCCCACCCGCACCACCATGGGCTCACCGTGCCCGGTCAGGTTCAGATCGTGCCCCTGAACCGCGGCCATTCCACTGAAGATGTGATTCTGCCTCTGCCATTCCTGGAACTCAGCGTAGGAGCAACCTTCCGCCGGGATGCCCGCCCTCTCGTTAGCCTCAAACACCCGCACCAGTTGGCCGGGGCTCTGAAACGGCAGCGGCTTCAACAGCACCGCGTATACCACGCTGAAGATGGCCGTATTGGCGCCGACGCCCAGGGCCAGGGTGAGAACAGCCACCGCCGCGAATACCGGATTCCGGCGTAACTGGCTGAGCCCGGAGCGAAAATCCTGAGCGAATGTGTCCATCATGGGCAATCCCCTTTGCTCACGATAAATTTCCTTCGTCTGCTCGACGCCGCCGAAGCTGCGCAGCGCCGCGTAACGAGCGGCTGCAGGCGACATGCCGCGCCGCACATTCTCCTCAGTCAGCATTTCGATGTGCGCGCGCAGTTCCTCATCCAGGTTGTCATCGAGGCGCTGGCGCCGAAACAACGCCAGCAAACGCCCGGCCGCCATCCTAAGCCATGCCATACCATCACCAATCGCCAGTCACTCAATTCGCGAGTATGATCGGTATATCCGTTTACTCGTGCCGCAACGCGACCATCGGATCGACTCTGGTTGCGCGCCGTGCAGGAATGTAGCACGCCAGGATTGACACCGCGACCAGTGCGAGCGAAACCAGCGCAAAGGTAGCAGGATCTCGAGGGGCGACGCCGAAGAGGAAGCTGGCGAGGAAGCTCGTGAGCGCCCAGGCTCCCGCGATGCCCAGGACCACCCCGAGCAGGGTGAGCCTCAGGCCTTGCCGGACGATCAGACGAAGTACGTTACGCCGTTCCGCACCCAGGGCCATGCGAATGCCGATCTCGTGAGTACGCTGCGTCACCGAGAATGCCATCACGCCATAGATTCCAACCGTTGCCAGCGCGAGGGCAATGCCGGCGAAGATCCCGAGCAGAAGCAAGTTAAACCGCCGCGGGGCCAGGGACTCCGACAAGACCTGTTGGAGCGTGGCCACGTGATAGAGCGGCTGGTCGGGATCGACGTCGTGGATCTCGGCGCGCACGGCGGAGACTATGCTGTCCGGGTCAGCGGCAGTGCGGACGGCGAGCTGCATGGAGTCGCCCGGCGACTGAAGGTAGGGCACGTAAAACTCGGCCTCCGTCTCCTGGCTCAATCCTTCGTGGTGGATGTTGCCTACTACGCCGACCACGGTGAAATTACCTCTGGGCGGCGGGAACTGCTTGCCGATGGGGTCCTCTGTCGGCCAAAGGTGGCGCGCCAAGGCCTCATTCACCACCGCAACTTTCAGCGCCTGCCCGTCGTCGTGGTCCGTGAAGGTGCGGCCTTTGAGCACCGGAACGCCAAGCGTGTAGAAGTAGCCCGGGCTCACCGTGAGCATCCGCATCATCACGGTGGTCGAGCTCGAGAGCGCCGCCCGTGGCAGAAGGTGGTTAGGGGACATCAGCAGGAAGCCTCGATAAGGACTGAGCGGCAGAGAATCAGCGAGAGCCGCCGAACGAACGCCCGGCAAAGACTCGACGCGGCGCAGGACCTGCGAGAAAAACTCCGATTTCTGCTGGCGCGCCGGATATCGCGTGTCCGTAAGGCTGAGGTCCACGGTCAGCACGCGCTCCGGCGCGAAGCCCGGGTTAACCTGGAGGACGCGATAGAAGCTCTTGATGAGCAGGCCGGCGCCGATCAGCAGCACCAGCGCGAGGGAGAGCTCAGCCACGGCCAGCGCTCCCCGAAGCCGGCCCCGCCGAATGCCGGGGCTCGCCGCCTGAGCGCCCTCCTTGAGCCCTTCGGCAAGATCGGAACGCGTGATCGTAACTGCAGGAGCAAGGCCGAACAGGATCCCAGTGAAGATGGACGCCGCCAGCGCAAAAAGCAGAACGTTGCCATCCACTTTCGGCGCCGCCACCGCCAGGATGCCGCCTCCAGCGCCCGCCGGGATGAGGCGCGAGATGACATTGACGCCCCAGGCCGCAAGCAGCAATCCCGCCATGCCACCGGCCACCGCCAGGGTCACACTCTCCGCCAGGAGCTGCCGAACCAGGCGCCAGCGCCCCGCGCCGAGGACGGCCCGCACCGCCACTTCCCGCGTCCGGGATGAGGCGCGCGTCAGCATCAAGTTGGCAACGTTGGCGCAAGCGATCAG